>NZ_JBIRGP010000007.1:20973-517394 GCF_044328075.1 Streptomyces sp. NPDC017991
GTAGGCGGCGGGGCCGGCGCCGGGGCCCCGCGGGGGGGGGGCGGGGGGGCGGGGGGGGGCGGCCCGCGCTGTGCCCCGCGCCCCTGAAGGGGCGCCCCTTCAGGGGCGCGGGGAACTGCGCGACAAGCCCCCACCGGGGCCGCACCCGGGGCCGGACCGGGCAGCGCCACGTACCCCCGGAGGGGATCCCTCAGTCCTCCGGGAGTTCCAGCGGAGCTATCTCGTCGAAGACGTCACCGGGACCGGGGTTCAACGGGTCGGTCTCCCCACCGAAGTGGTGCATGACGCCCCACACCGCGTTGAGCGCGGTCTGTACGGCCCCCTCGGCCCACCCGGCCGTCCAGGAGATGTCATCACCCGCGAGGAAGATACCCCGCTTGTCCTCCGGCAGCCGATCCTGCATGAAGTGCGTGAACAGGCGCCGCTGATAACGGTAGTGACCAGGCAGGTTCGCCTTGAACGCCCCCATGAAGTACGGCTCGTTCTCCCAGGACACGGTCACCGGGTTGCCGATGACGTGCTTCCTGATGTCGACCTTCGGATAGATCTCGCCGAGCGACTTCAGCATCACCTCCATCCGCTCGTTCGCGGACAGCGGCAACCACTTCAGGCTGTCGTCGCACCAGGTGTAGGAGAGGCAGATGACGGCGGGCCTGTCCGGGCCGTTGTCGAGGAGGTAGGTACCGCGCGTCATACGGTCCGTGAGCGTCATCGACATGACGTCCCGCCCCGTCGGATTCCCCCCGTCGTCGACGGCCTTGTCCAGCCAGAACGGCCGGTCCACCGGTACGAACAGCTTGGAGCTCTCCATGTAGTGGGTGCGCTCGATCGCCGTCCAGTGGTCGATCGGGAAGAGCGCGTCGTCACAGGCCACCTTGGACAGCAGCATCCAGGACTGCGCGGTGAAGACCGCCGCCCGGTACGTACGGATGTCGCCGGAGGCGTCGGTCACGGTGATCCGGTTGCCCGCGGTGCGGTTCAACCGGGTCACGGCCGGCCGCGGCTGCCCGCCGTGCAGCGTGGCCAGCGAGGTCCCGTACGGCCAGTGCACGATCTTCTCGGGCTGGCGCTCCCACAGGCGCAGCGGGAGCTGCTGGCTGCCGCCGACGATGCCGCGGTGGTGGTCGTCGGCCTCGGTGTAGACGACGCGCAGGATCTCCAGGATGGAGTTCGGGAAGTCGGTGTCCCAGCCGCCCGTGCCGAAGCCGACCTGCCCGAAGATCTCGCGGTGCCGGAAGGACTTGAACGCCGTGGAGTCGCAGAGGAATCCGTAGAAGGTCTGGTTGTCGAGCTTCTCGACGAGCTTCGCCCAGATCTCGCGGATGCGGGGGACGTCACGCTCGCGCATCGCCCGGTTCATGTCGGAGAAGTCGGCGCCCTCCTCCAGGCAGGCGTTCCAGGCGGCGGCCACGTCCCGGTAGACCTGCGGCAGGTCGGCGAGCGTCTGGGCGTAGTGCGACTCGCCCTTGAGGTCGACGACGGTCGAGGGCGTGGTCTCGGAGAGCGGGTTGGGGAACGGCTCGGTCCGCAGCCCCACCAGGTCGATGTAGTGCTGGAGCGCCGTGGAGGACGGCGGAAAGCGCATCGCCCCCATCTCGGCGGTGAGGGAGGGGTCGCAGCCCTCGAACCCGACCGTCCGCAGCCGCCCGCCGATCTTGTCCGCCTCGTACACGACGGGCCTGAGGCCCATCTTCATCAGCTCGTACGCCGCCACGATGCCGGACAGGCCGCCGCCGATGACGGCCACCTCGGCGCCCAGCTCGGTCGCGGGTATCTGGCCGAGTCCCGCGGGGTGCGCGAGGAAGTCGTCGTACGCGTACGGGAAGTCCGGGCCGAACATGGTGATAGGCGGCTGCGCGTCGGTGTGCGGGACGGCGGGGGGCACCGTGGACGTCATGGGGTACGGACTCCTTGCGCGAAAGCTTGAGGTGGGGCCGGTGGTTCTCGTCAGATCGGGCGGGGGTGCCGGACGAGGGCCCCGTAGAGGCCGGGGCGGCGGTCCTTCAGGTACGGGTTGGCCTCGCGTGAGGCGGCGAGGAACGCGGGGTCCACGTCGCCCAGGACGAGTTCCTCGGTGCGGCCCGCGCGGGCCCGGGCGCCGCCGTCGGGTCCTGCCAGGGTGGAGAGCCCGACGAACTCGAACTCCCCTTCCGTGCCGACCCGGTTGACGTACGCGACGTACATCTGGTTCTCGAAGGCCCGCACGGGCACGACGGACTCGGCGACGAACTGGAACGGGTGCATCTGGGCCGTGGGCACCACGAGCAGATCGGTGCCGGCGAGGGCGTGCGCGCGGACGTTCTCCGGGAACTCCACGTCGTAGCAGATCATGAGCCCGACGCGGAGACCGTCCAGCTCGGCCTGGACGACCGGCTCGTCCCCGGGGGTGAACCACTCCTGCTCGAAGCAGCCGAAGAGGTGTGTCTTGCGGTGGTTCGCGAGGCGCCTGCCGTCGGGGGCGATCAGCTGGGCCGAGTTGAAGACGAGGTCCGAAGCGCGCTCCGGGTAGCCGTAGACGACAGCGACGCCGTGCCGGCCGGCGATCTCGGCGATCTCGTCCGCGGAGTCCCCGTCGGCGGGCTCGGCGAGCCGGTGCACATCGGCGCCGATCGCGTAGCCGGTGAGGAACAGCTCCGGGGCGATCAGCAGCCCGGCGCCCGCGGCGGCGGCGCGGCCCGCGGCCTCGTCGAGGACCTTGAGGTTCCCGACGACGGATCCGGGGCGGCCGGAGCTCTGGAGCAGGGCGGTGCGCATGCGTGTTCCTCACAGGAAGGAAAGGGGTGTGGTCGGGGGCCGGACTGGCGGCCAGATCGACGGTACGGGCGGGGGTTCCGGGGGACAAGGAGGAGCCGTTGCGCGCTGGTACGCGAATCGTTGCGTCCATCGGCACTCCGACGGTGATTCGTTGCGCGCCCCGGGCCCGAAGGTTCTCCCTCGTACGCCCGGCGGGGCCGCGCGCGAGGCAGCCTCCCCACCGGCGGCGCTAAGACGTACCGGTCCGCCGGGGACGACATCACGTTCTCCTTCGGCGCGCATCCGGCGGCGAAGGACGACGACGACCCGCTGAAGGCGACGGGCACCGCGGTCGTCTCCGGTGCGGTCACCGACTCCGACCTGCCGGGCGCGAAGGGCGGACGCGACTTCACGGTCGTGCCGTGGCTTCCGAAGTTCTGGCCGCGCTCCTCCCGGCGGCGACGACCAGCGCCGTGAGGAGGTAGGGCACCGCCGACAGCGCGAAGGCGCCGGCGTGCGAGGTCGCCGACCCGACCACCGCGTAGGCGCCGAACACGGCGACGGTGGCCAGGTCGGTGCCGACCCCGGCGACGGAGGTCAGGGTGGCCCGGCCGGTTCCCTCGATGCTCTCCTGGAGCCGGGCGTCGGCCAGGACGCTCGCCAGCTGGAACCCGCAGAAGGCGAGGGCGACCAGACCGATCGCGGCCGGGGTCCGCGCCCCCGCGCCCATGGCGAGCGCCAGCGCGGAGCCCGCCAGGATCCCGGCGAAGCCGCCCCCGCCCAGCCGCTGTGCCGGGCCGGCGAGCAGCCCGCCGACCGTCGCCCCCGCCCAGATCAGCAACAGCCAGTGCGTCACGGCGTTCTCGGCGACCCCCGTGTCCCGGACGAGCAGGGGCGTGTACTCGTCGAGCGCGCCCCACACCGCGGTGACGGCCGGTACGAGCAGCAGGGCGGCGCGTACGGACCGGTCCCCGCGGGCCTCGGCGAGCCCGGCCCGCAGGGGCGCGACCCACCCCTCGCCGGACGTGGCCCCGGGGTCCGCTTCCCGGTGCTCGGGGAAGCGTGTCGCGACGGCGGCGGTGAGCAGACAGGCCATCACACTGGCGGCTCCGACCACCGGATAGCCGCCGTACGCGAAGACCGGGCCGGCCAGGCCCATCGCCGCCATCACGCCCACGAGTCCCGCCGCACGGGCCCGGCCCATGGCACGGCCGTAGCGGTCGGCCGCACCGAGCCGGTCCAGCTCCTCGTACACCAGCGCCTCCAGCGCGCCGGAACCGAGCGCCCCCTTGACGCCCCAGAGCACGAACCCGAGGGCGAACGCCCAGTACGAGGGCACGAGCACCCAGAGCGTGAATCCGGCGGCGGTGAGAAGGGGCCCCACCCACAGGAGCAACCGCCGTGAGACGGCGTCGGCCCAGGCGCCGGACGGTATCTCCAGCACGACTCCGGTGCCGGACCAGAGAGCGAAGAGCGAGGAGATCTGCCACACCGTGAGCCCGCTGTCGGCGAACAGCAGCGCGTACACCGGATAGAGCAGGACGAAGTCGTCGAGGAACGCGTAGCCGTACAGCACGGCGGTCAGCCGCCGCGAGGAAGAGAGTGTCATGGGGCCTTCCCGAAAGAACCGCGAGAGTTCGGACACCGAAACCACGGCATCCGAGGCGGCCCTCGGGAGGCACAACGTCTAACTCAATGTCGCCAGATCACACCCCAATGCTACCCCGCCCGCTTCCAGGAGCACGGGGAGTCACTTCCAGGGGCGCGGGAAACGGCACAGGCTTTTGCCTTTGGGGGCGCGGGGAACGGCGCAGTCTCGTTCGCTTCCAGGGGCGCGGGGAACTGCGCAATCCTGTTCGCTTCCAGGGGCGCGGGGAACGGCGCAATCTTTTGCTCTTCAGGGGCGCGGGGAACGGCGCGACAAGCCCCCACCGGACCCGCAGCCGAACACTCCCCCGCCCCCCGCGGAGCGCTACGTCGGCGCCCCGGAAGAAAACCTCCGCAACAACGGCGAAAGCACCAGCACGGACTTCGTCCGCTCGACGAACGCCTCCCCCGCGATCCGCTCAAGCACCCGCTCGAAGTGCCGCATATCGGAGGCGAACACCTGCACCACCGCATCCGCCTCCCCCGTGACGGTGGAAGCGGCCACCACCTCCTGATACCGCTCCAGCCCTCGCTGAATCGTCTCCGGCGAGGTGTTCCGGCGGCAGTAGATCTCGACGAACCCCTCGGTCTCCCACCCGAGCGCCGCCGGGTCCACCCGCACGGTGAACCCGGTGATGGCCCCACTGGCCCGCAGCCGGTCCACCCGCCGCTTCACGGCGGGCGCGGACAGCCCGACCTCCTGCCCGATGTCGGCGTAGGAGCGCCGAGCGTCCTCGGCAAGGGCGTGCACGATACGTTCGTCGAGATCGTTCAGCACTGCGGGTGGATCACTTCTCTTCGCTGTTCGCACCGGCCGCGGTGGACGCATCGGTCGCACCCGTCGCTCCGGTCGCAAGACGCGACCGCCGGTAGCCGTAACTGAAGTAGAACACGAGCCCGACAGCCATCCAGGCCCCGAAGACCACCCAGGTCACGATGGAGAGGCTGCCCATCATCCACACGCAGAAGCCGAAGCCCAGCGCGGGCATCAGCGGCGACAGCGGCACCCGGAACGTACGGGGCATCCCGGGCTGCGTACGCCGCAGCACCACGACGGCCACGTTCACCAGCGCGAAGGCGAAGAGCGTGCCGATGCTGGTCGCGTCGGCGAGCTGCCCGAGCGGGATCGCGGCGGCGAGGACACCGCAGAACACGGAGACGATGACGGTGTTGACACGCGGGGTCCCGCTCTTCGGGTGGACGCGGGAGAAGACCTTGGGCACCAGTCCGTCGCGGGACATGGCGAAGAGGATGCGGGTCTGCCCGTAGAGCACGGTCAGCACGACACTCGCGATGGCGACGACCGCGCCGGCCGCGAGCAGCGTGCCCCAGAAGGCGTCACCGGTGACGTCCTTCATGATCCCGGCGAGCGCGGCCTCCGAGTCGGTGAACTCCCGCCAGGGCAGGGCACCGACGGCGACGGCCGCGACGAGCACGTACAGGGCGGTCACGATGATCAGGGAGAGCATGATCGCGCGCGGCAGGTCGCGCTGGGCGTTCCTGGCCTCCTCGCCCGCGGTGGAGGCCGCGTCGAAGCCGATGTAGGAGAAGAAGAGGGTCGCTCCTGCGGCGCTGACGCCGGCCATGCCGAGCGGCATGAAGTGCGCGTAGTTGCCGGAGCGGAAGCCCTGCACACCGATCACGCAGAACAGCAGCAGCGCGGCGATCTTGACGACGACCATGACGGTGTTGGCGCGCGCGGACTCGCGGGCGCCGCCGAGCAGGAACGCCATGGCGAGCAGCACGACGATCAGCGCGGGCAGGTTGAAGATCCCGCCGTCCCCGGGTGGCGCGGAGAGCGCGTCCGGGATGGTGACGCCGATCGTGCCGTCGAGCAGCTCGTTCAGGTACTCGCCCCAGCCGACGGCCACGGCCGCGACGGAGACGCCGTACTCCAGGACGAGACACCAGCCGCAGATCCAGGCGATCAGCTCGCCCATGGTGGCGTACGTGTACGAGTACGAGGATCCGGCGACCGGGATGGTGCCCGCGAGCTCGGCGTAGGAGAGGGCCGAGAAGAGTGCCGTGAGTCCGGCGATCACGAAGGAGACGGTGACGGCGGGGCCCGCCTTCGGAACGGCCTCGCCGAGGACCACGAAGATGCCGGTGCCGAGCGTGGCGCCGATGCTGATCATCGTCAGCTGCCACAGTCCGAGGGAGCGGTGGAGGCTGCCGCCCTCGCCCCGGCCGCCCTCGGCGACCAGGACCTCCACGGGCTTGCGGCGCATCAGCCGCGCGCCGGGCCCGGCGGCCGGGGGATGACTGCGGGACTGCGGTGGTGCGCCGTGGTCGTGCACGCGGCTGGCTCCTTCATCGCTGCCGGTCGAGGCGGCGGGACCCCACGACGGCCCTGCGGAGGGGACCACCGTGCACGGGGTCCCCGCCACACTTCGCTCAGCGCACGACTCTATGAGCCCGGACTTCCCACCCGTAATGCGCCAACCATGCGCGTGTCCGCAAGATCGTTGCGCACATCCCCAACAGACGAACGTTCATTGCGCACCGGTAGGGGGCGCGGGGAACGGCCCGATCTTTCGCCCTTGAGGGGCGCGGGGAACGGCGCAGTCTCGTCGCCTTCAGGGGCGCGGGGAACGGCGCAATCTTGTCGCCCTTCAGGGGCGCGGGGAACGGCGCAATCTTGTCGCCCTCCAGGGGCGCGGGGAACGGCGCGACCAGCCACAGTCGGCCGGCACACGCGACTCCACCCCGCCGGCGGAGCCCTCAGCTCCAGCTGGCATGCAGAGGCTGCCCCTCCGCATACCCCGCAGCGCTCTGCACCCCGACAACCGCCCGCTCCGCGAACTCCGCAAGAGAGTCGGCACCGGCATACGTGCACGAGGACCGCACACCCGCGATGATCGAGTCGACCAGGTCCTCGACCCCCGGCCGGGACGGGTCGAGGAACATCCGGGACGTCGAGATGCCCTCCTCGAACAGCGCCTTGCGGGCCCGGTCGTACGCCGACTCCTCCGACGTACGGTTGCGCACCGCGCGCGCGGACGCCATGCCGAACGACTCCTTGTACACACGTCCGTCGGCGGCCTGCTGGAGGTCGCCCGGCGACTCGTACGTACCGGCGAACCACGAGCCGACCATGACGTTCGACGCGCCCGCCGCCAGGGCCATGGCGACATCGCGCGGGTGCCGCACACCGCCGTCGGCCCACACGTGCTTGCCGTGCTTCCGCGCCTCGGCCGCGCACTCCAGGACGGCCGAGAACTGCGGGCGGCCCACGCCGGTCATCATGCGCGTGGTGCACATGGCGCCCGGTCCCACACCGACCTTGATGATGTCCGCGCCGGCCTCGATCAGATCGCGTACGCCCTCGGCGGCGACGATGTTGCCCGCGACGATCGGCACCTGGGGGTCGAGCCCGCGGACGGCCCGCACCGCGGAGAGCATCGACTCCTGGTGGCCGTGCGCGGTGTCCACGACGAGCGTGTCGACGCCCGCGGCGAGCAGCTGCTTCGCCTTGCCCGCGACATCGCCGTTGATACCGACGGCGGCCGCGATGCGCAGCCTGCCGTCCGCGTCGGTGGCCGGCGTGTAGAGCGTGGCGCGCAGGGCGCCCTTCCGGGTGAGGATGCCGGCGAGCCGGCCGTCCTTGTCCACGGCGGGGGCGTACCGGCGGTTGGCGTGGTCGAGCCTGTCGAACGCCTCCCCCGGCTCGATGTCCGCGTCGAGGAGCAGCAGGTCGCGGGACATGACCTCGGACAACTGGGTGAAGCGGTCGACGCCGTTCAGGTCGGCGTCGGTGACCACACCGACGGGCCGGCTCTCGCCGTCCACCACGACACCGGCGTTGTGCGCGCGCTTGGGCAGCAGGGACAGGGCGTCGGCGACGGTCTGGTGCGGGGCGAGGATGATCGGGGTGTCCAGCACGAGGTGCCGGCTCTTGACCCAGGAGACGACCTCGGCGACGACCTCGATCGGGATGTCCTGCGGAATGACGACGAGGCCGCCGCGGCGGGCCACGGTCTCGGCCATCCGGCGCCCCGCGATCGCGGTCATGTTGGCGACCACCAGGGGAATCGTGGTGCCGGTGCCGTCCGGCGAAGCCAGGTCGACGCCCTGCCGCGAGCCGACCGCGGAACGGCTCGGCACCATGAAGACGTCGTCGTACGTCAGGTCGTACGCGGGCTGGATGTCGTTGAGGAAACGCACGTGCTGCACATCCCAGTCGATCAGAGGCGGCCCCCGGACAGGTCAGCCCGAGGGAGAGCACGTACTTCATTGTCCCATGTGAGGAGCCGTGCACGCCCTGGGTCGATCATCCAGGCTGGTCAGGGGCCTCTTCGTGGGATCCTCCCAGACCCCGGTTCCCCAGACCCCCGGGCCCCGGACCTCCGAGCCCCTAGGTCCCCAGGGCCAGCGCCACGGTGAGCGCCGGGGTGCGGTCGGCCGCCTGGGCGAAGACGTCCTCGGCGATCTCCCACTCGTCGGGCCGCGTGCGCGCGTACGTCCGCCAGCCGGTGACGACGACCAGCAGTCGCCGTTCGCCGACGGCCGCGGGCCACACGGACGGGTCGGCGAGGCTGTCGGCGAGCGCGTCCCAGTTCCGGCCGAACCACTCCGGCAGCTCCAGGACGCGTACGCAGCGCTCCATGAAGCCCGCCTTGTCCGCGACCCCGTCAAGCTCCAGGGTGACCACGTGGCGGTCCGGCAGGTCGCCTTCCGGCTCGTCGTGCGTCATCTCAGCACCGCCCTGAACGAGTTGTTGTGATCATCGGTGTAGTAGACCTCGCCGCCCCGCCCCGTGACAATGCGCGTCAGAGGGCTAGCGTCGGGGGGCCTGGGCCGGCAGCAGGGCCACAACGCACCCCAGCAGCCCGGGAACCAGACGGGGGACGGACCGGAGCAGCATGTCGTCGATGCTGCCACGGCCGTCCCCAGCCGACCGCCCCTACCTGGCCGTCCCCACCCGGCGCGCTGCCTCGAACGGCCGGTGGATCACGACGGATCTCGGTGTACCGCGGTGAACCTGTAGGCGGACCTCGGTGTACCGAGCCGGCTCAGAGCCCGTCGGGGTCCGCCCGGTCCAGGGCCGGACGCGGCGCCGGACCCGTCGTCATCAGGGCGTCCGCCGCCGCCGTGTCCGTCACCAGGCTGGTGACGAGCCCGGACCGCAGCACCGCGTCGATGGCGCCCGACTTGCGCTGTCCCCCGGCGATCGCGACGACCTCGGGGATCCGCCGCAGCCGGTCGGCCTCGACGGTGATGCACCGCTCCCCCAGGTCCCGTCCGACGCGGCGGCCCTCGACGTCGAAGAGGTGCGCGGACATCTCGGCCTCGACCCCGAGGGACGCGTAGTGGGCGCGCTCCTCCTCGGTGAGCATGTCGTGCACCGTCGAGATCCCGGCCTCCCAGGACCCGATGGACACACAGGCCACGGTGACCTTGTCGAAGTACTCGAAGGCCCGGGCGATCCCCGTCTGGCTGCGCAGGGCGGCCGCGGTGGCCACGTCCGGCAGGAGCATCGGCGCGTAGATGGGGTGGGCGTCGCCGCCGGAGACCTGGGCGGCCCGGCGGACGGCCTCGACCGAGCCGCGCTCGGCCGTCCCGGCGTCGTAGACACCCGTCAGCTGCACCACCGTGCACGGCGGCAGCCGGTCGAGCGCCGCCGCCATGTGGATGGTGGAGCGGCCCCAGGCGAGACCGAGCACATCGCCCTCGGCGACCAGCTCACCGAGCAGGTCGGCGGCCACCTCGCCGAGGTTCTCCGGGTCGGGCGACTCCACGGCCTCCGCCGGGGACTCGACGACCACGGCATGCCGCAGACCGTAGCGGGCGCGCAGCGCATCGGAGCGCTCCGCGTCCAGCTCCGCGGGGACACGGATCTCGATCCTCACGAGATCCCGTTCGAGGGCGGTCTCCAGGACCCGGGCCACCTTGAAGCGGCTGACGCCGAACTCCTCGGCGATCTGGATCTTGGACTTGCCCTCTAGGTAGAAGCGGCGGGCCATGGCCGCCGCCTGCACCAGCTCGGCGGGTCCCATCCGCATGGCTGACCGGCCCGCCGACATACCCGACACGGCGATCTCCTCACTGCTGTTCACACTCTGGATTCGCCGTTCATCCTTGCAGATCCGGCGTACTTGATCAGCCCTGAGGGGCGGCGTTCACGTTCCCTTGGCTCAGTGGCCGCATGCCCATGCTGCCTGGGCCGTCGCCTCCTCCGCCTGCGTGCGCAATGCACGTACCGCCTGGGCGGGGTCGGCGGCCCCGTAGACGGCCGAGCCGGCGACGAAGACGTCGGCTCCCGCCTCGGCGCAGCGCTCGATGGTGGAGGCGGAGACCCCGCCGTCGACCTGGAGCCACAGTTCGAGACCGTGCTTGCTGATCAACTCGCGGGTACGGCGGATCTTCGGAAGCATGATGTCGAGAAACGCCTGGCCCCCGAAGCCCGGTTCGACGGTCATGATCAGCAGCATGTCGAGCTCGGGCAGCAGATCCTCGTACGGCTCGATGGGGGTCGCGGGCCGCAGCGCCATCGAGGCACGGGCGCCCTTGGCCCGGATCTCGCGGGCCAGCCGCACGGGTGCCGCGGCGGCCTCGACGTGGAAGGTGACGGAACCGGCACCCGCTTCTACGTACTGGGGCGCCCACCGATCGGCGTCCTCGATCATCAGATGACAGTCCAGCGGGGTGTCCGTCGCCCGTGCCAGGGACTCTACGACCGGTACGCCGAGCGTGAGGTTGGGGACGAAATGGTTGTCCATCACGTCGACATGCAGCCAGTCGGCCCCTTCCACCGCCTTTGCCTCCTCGGCAAGGCGGGCGAAGTCGGCGGAGAGGATGCTGGGATTGATCTGCGCGGCCATGCCACAAGCCTGCCATGCCCGGAGCCGGTTGCCTCCCCGGTCCCGGGCCGGACCGGTCGGTATGTACCAACTCGTTCAGGCCGGGGGGCTGCACCGGCCGGACGGCCCGTGCCATCCTTGTCGGCCCACCGGCTCGATGAGCGGCTACGGGGACGGCCATGACGGACGCACAGGGAACACGGGAGCCTCGGGGATCTCGGGGATCCAAGGACTCTCGGGAGACTCAGGGGTCTCGGGACTCTCGGGGGTCGCGGGAGTCTCAGGGAAAGCAGCGGCGGAGTATCGGCCGGCTGGTCTGCGGCCGACGGGCCAAGTGGCTCGTGGTGGGACTGTGGCTGGTGCTGCTCGTGCTCATGGCACCCTTCGCGCAGAAGCTCACCGACGCCCAGGACAACGACGCGGCCTCCTGGCTGCCCGGTTCCGCCGAGTCCACCCAAGTCCTGCAGACCTCCGAGGACTTCAGGCCGGAACAGCTCCCCGCGATCGTCGTGTACGCCCGCGCCGACGGCCTCACCGCACAGGACCGGGTACGGATCGCCCGGGACGTACGGGAACTCAAGGAACTGCGCGAGCACGGCCTGCGCGGCGCGGAGACCCGTGGCCCCGTGTTCGACCGGAAGACGGCCCCGCGGGCGGCCCAGGTCGCCGTGCCGATCACGATGGACGAGAAGGGCTGGGAGCGCATCGTGCCCGCGGTCGACGCCATCCGTGCGGACGTCGGCAAGGGCGGGGACGGACTCGCCGTGCACATCACGGGCCCGGGCGGTACGTCGGCCGACTTCTCCGAGGCCTTCGAGGGCATCGACTCCACGCTGCTGTTCTCGGCGATGGCCGTCGTCATCGTGATGCTGCTGCTCACCTACCGCAGCCCGAGCCTGCTGCTGGTCCCGCTGATCGGTGTGGTCGCCGCGCTGTTCACCGCGCAGGCGCTGGTCTATCTCCTCGCGGAGCACGCGGGGTTGACCGTCAACGGGCAGAGCGCGGGCATCCTCACGGTGCTCGTCTTCGGCGCGGGCACGGACTACGCCCTGCTCCTGGTGGCCCGCTACCGGGAGGAGCTGCGCCGCCACGAGGACCGCCACGAGGCCATGGCGCTGGCCCTGCACCGGGCGGGCCCGGCCGTCGTCGCGTCCGGCGCCACCGTCGTCCTGAGCATGCTGGTGCTGCTCGCCGCCGAGATGAACTCGACGCGCGGCCTCGGCCCGGTCGCCGCCATCGGCGTCGCCGTGGCACTGGTCGCGATGCTGACGCTCTTCCCGGCCCTGCTGGTGATCTGCGGGCGCTGGATCTTCTGGCCGGTGGTCCCGCACTTCGGCTCCGAGGATCCGACCGAGCGCGGTGTCTGGGCGCGGATGGGCAACCGCTTCTCGCACCGCCCGCGGCTGGTCTGGGTCATCACGGCGGCGACACTCGCGCTGCTGTCGGTGGGCCTCGTCCAACTGCGCGCGGAGGGCATCAGCAACGCCGACTCCTTCACCGACAAGCCCGACTCGATCGTCGGCCAGGAGGTGTCCGCGCGGTACTTCCCGGCGGGCAGCGGCGATCCGCTCGTCGTCATCAGCGACCGCGAACGGGCCGAGGGGGTCGAGCGGGCGGTCACGGACACCCGCGGTGTCGTACCGGAGTCCCTGGGCCTGCCGCCCGGCACGAAACCGGAGTTCGAGGGCAAGGTCCTCTTCGAGGCGACCATGACCGCCCCGGCCGACAGCGAGGCCGCGAAACGGACGGTGGAGCGGGTACGGGACGCCGTGCACGCGGTGCCCGACGCGAACGCCCAGGTGGGCGGCGGTACGGCGGCTCTGCTGGACATGGACGCGGCGACTACCCACGACAACATCCTGATCATCCCGCTGGTGCTGGTCGTGGTGCTGCTGATCCTCTGCGGCCTGCTCCGCGCCCTGATCGCCCCACTGCTCCTGATCGGCACGGTGGTGCTGTCCTTCGCCGCCGCGCTGGGGATCAGCGCGCTCGCGTTCCGGCACGTCTTCGACTACGCGGGCGAGTCGACGGACTTCCCGCTGTTCGTCTTCGTCTTCCTGGTGGCGCTGGGCATCGACTACAACATCTTCCTGACCACCCGCATCCGCGAGGAGACCGCCCGCCAGGGCACCCGCCCCGGCGTGGTCACGGGCCTCGCCGCCACCGGCGCGGTCATCACCTCGGCGGGCCTGGTCCTGGCGGGCACGTTCGCCGCCCTGGGGACACTGCCGATGGTCGCCTTCGCCGAGATCGGGTTCACGGTCGCCCTCGGCGTACTGCTCGACACGTTCATCGTGCGCTCGGTCCTCGTGACGTCCCTGTTCCTGGACGTGGGACCGAGGATCTGGTGGCCGAACCGACTGGCACAGGAGACCGGGGCCAGGGACAGGGCCAGGCCCAGGGACATCGTGGACAAGGGCGGGAACGGCCCCGCGGCCACCCCACCGACGCCTGCCGCGCCGGACGCGGGGTCCCCGTCGGAACCGGCCCCACGACCGGGCGGCCCGACGGAGTGACCGCACCGGCCCAAGGCAGCCGCGGCGGAGGTGGGCCGGCGGAGTGCGTCAGCCGATGTGGGTCGGCGGGTGCGGGTCGGCGGGTGCGGGTCAGCCGGTCCGGGTCAGCCGGTCCGGCGGATCAGCGCCAGATACATGGCGTCCGTCCCGTGCACATGCGGCCACAGCTGGACGTCCGGTCCCTCACCCAGGGCCGGGACGTCCGGGAAGAGCGGGCGGGCGTCGATCAGCTCGCCGTCCTTCTCCTTGAGTACGTCGTTGACCACGGCCCGGGTCTCGGCGAGGTGGGGCGAGCAGGTGGCGTACCCGACGACACCGCCGATCCGCACCGAGTCGAGCGCGGTGCGCAGCAGTCCGCGCTGCAGCGGCGCGAACCCGTCCAGGTCCGTGGGGCGGCGCCGCCAACGCGCCTCGGGCCGCCGCCGCAGGGCACCGAGCCCGGTGCAGGGCACGTCCATCAGTACGCGGTCGAAGGTCCCCGAGCGCCACGGCGGACGGGTCCCGTCGGCGGCGATGACCTGGTACGGCCCGGGGTTCCCGGCCAGTGCCTTCGCGACCAGTTTGGCCCGGTGCGGCTGCTTCTCGGAGGCGAGCAGCACGGCCCCGCGCTCGGCGGCGAGCCCGGCGAGCATGGCCGCCTTGCCGCCCGGTCCCGCACACCCGTCGAGCCATGCCTTGTCGGGTCCGTCGAGGGGCGCGTTCGCGAGAGCGATCGCCACGAGCTGGCTGCCCTCGTCCTGGACGCCGGCCCGTCCTTCGCGTACGGCGTCGATGGCGCCCGGCTCCCCGCCCTCGGCCAGCCGCACCGCGTACGGCGACCAGCGCCCCGGCAGCGCGGTCTCCTCACCGACCTCACCGAGGATTCCGGCGGCGGTGGCACGCCCCGGCCTGGCCACGAGGGTCACCTCGGGCCGTTCGTTGTCGGCCTCCAGCAGATCCTCGATACCGGCGCGCCCGCCGCCCAGCGAGTCCCACAGGGCCGAGACGATCCACCGCGGATGCGAGTGCACGACCGCGAGATGGTCCTCGGCGTCCTCGTCGTAGGGCGGTGCGACCTGCTCGATCCAGGCGTCCAGCTCCTGCCGGGAGATCTTGCGGAGCACGGCGTTGACGAACTTCGCCCGCCCGTCGCCGAGCACGATCCGCGCGAGGTCGACGGTCGCGGACACGGCCGCATGCGTCGGGATGCGCGTCCCGAGCAATTGATGCGCGCCCAGGCTCAGCACGTCCAGGACCGGCGGGTCGACCTCCCGCAGCGGCCGGTCGACGCACGCGGCGATGACAGCGTCGTACGTCCCCTGCCTGCGCAGTGTCCCGTACACCAGCTCCGTCGCCAGTGCCGCGTCACGCCCGTCGAAGTCGCCCTCCGCCCGCGCCTTCCGCAGCAGGGGCGGCAGCACGAGATTCGCGTACGCGTCCCTCTCGTCCACCGCCCGCAAGGCATCGAAGGCGAGCATCCGCACCGGGTCCTTCTTCGGACGACGATAGGGCTTGCCCTGCTGACGGGGCCGACGAGTCTGCTCACTCACGAAAAAGGTGCTCCGGCTCAGTGGAAGAGATACCTCCACAGCGTACGCCGCCCCTTCAGAAGCACGGAGAACCGCACACCCGGGGCCAGGCACTCTTGGGGGCGCGGGGAACTGCGCAACTCACACAGCGACGAAGCCGCACGCTTCCAGGCACCAGCTCCCCTCCAACCGCCAGGGGCGCGGGGAACTGCGCAACTCACACAGCGACGAAGCCGCACGCTTCCAGGCACCAGCTCCCCTCCGGCCCCCAGGGGCGCGGGGAACTGCGCGACAAGCCCCCACCGGCCCGCGGACGAGGAACCGCCCACCCCGCGGAGCGACCGGTTCAGCCCCCCACCACCTCGCCGGAGGCGATCCGGACCCCCCGGGCCCAGTCCGCCGCCCGCATCGGCTTCTTCCCCTGCGCCTGCACCCACAACAACTCGACGGCGTACGACCCCGTACCCACGTACACGTTGTTCTTCCCGACCGCCAACGCCCCCGGCGCCAGATCCGTCCGCTCGGGAACCGGCACGACCTGGATCAGCTTCAGCCGCTCCCCGCGGAAGACGGTCCACGAACCGGGCGAGGGCGTGCAGCCCCGTACGACCCGGTCGACCCGGAGCGCGGGCGCGGCCCAGTCCACGTGCGCGTCCTCGACGCTGATCTTCGGAGCCAGGGTGACACCGTCGGCAGGCTGCGGCACGGCCTTCAGGGTGCCGTCCTCGATCCCGTCCATGGTCGCCGCGAGCAGCCCGGACCCGGCGAAGGCGAGCCGCGTCAGCAGGTCCCCGCTGGTGTCGGTGGGCCGCACCTCCTCGGTGACGGTGCCGTACACCGGCCCGGAGTCGAGTCCCTCCTCGATGAGGAAGGTGGACGCCCCGGTGATCTCGTCCCCGGCCATGACGGCGTGCTGCACGGGCGCCGCCCCGCGCCAGGCGGGCAGCAGCGAGAAGTGCAGGTTGACCCAGCCGTGGGCGGGGATGTCGAGCGCGACCCGGGGCAGCAGCGCGCCGTAGGCGACGACGGGGCAGCAGTCGGGGGCGATCTCCCTCAGCCGCGCGAGGAAGTCCTCGTCCCGTGGCCGGACGGGCTTGAGCACCTCGATCCCGGCCTCCTCGGCGCGCTGGGCGACGGGGCTCGCGACCAGCCTGCGTCCCCGTCCGGCCGGCGCGTCGGGCCGCGTGACGACGGCGGCCACCTCGTGCCGCCCGGCGGCGATCAGGGCGTCCAGAGCGGGAACGGCGACCTCGGGGGTGCCGGCGAAGACGAGCTTCATGGGTGGCAGTCGGCCTCTCGGGCGAATTCACAACGGGCAGCGCACCAGTCTATGGGGCGCGCTCCCCGGGACTGCCCGCATCACAGACCCGGGGCCGCGCCCCTTCAGGGGCGCGGGGAACTGCGCGACAAGCCCCCACCGCCCCGCAGCCAATAACTCTCCCAGCCCACGACGACGCCAGCAGTCCCTGCCGTCCCCTGCCAGGCGGCAGCGCACA
The DNA here is from genome assembly GCF_044328075.1 of Streptomyces sp. NPDC017991. Taxonomy (NCBI): domain Bacteria; kingdom Bacillati; phylum Actinomycetota; class Actinomycetes; order Kitasatosporales; family Streptomycetaceae; genus Streptomyces; species Streptomyces sp. NPDC017991. Next base: position 37,674 of record NZ_JBIRGP010000007.1, read on the forward strand.
ACGACGCCCGGTAGGGCCCCCGCAGGGCCCCGCACACGACAAACCCCCTCGTCAGACCGGTCGCCACCGTTGGCGCCCGCCCGACCGCCGGGGGCGTACGCATATGGTTCCACGCCCCTGATGCGTGACCACTCACCTCGAAACGCGTTGGTCAAGAAAGAGTTGACCAAAACGGGCCGCAATCGCGGCCCGGTCCTTTTCAACGCCGGTTCGAGAGGCTTGTTCATGGCCGACCACGCAACCCACGACGCCCAGGCTCGGGCCAGCCTGCACTTGCTGGTGCGGGACATCGAGCGGGTCCGCCGGCAGGTGGACGCACTGCGCACGCTGACAGCCCAGCTGGGCAACGTCTACCGTCCGCGCCGCTCCGGCCCCTCCACGGGCTTCGTCGTCTACGGACGCGCTCCCGCTCCGACCGTCCGCCTCGCCCAGGAGCTGCGGGACAGCGTCGAGACCCTGGTCACGGCCGCCGTGGACTTCGACCGCTCACTGGGTTTCTCGTGGGACGCGGTGGGCTCGGCTCTCGGCGTCACCAAGCAGGCGGTGCACCGCCGTTACGGCGCCCGCCGGGCGACCGCCCAGGCCGCCGCGGAGGCCGAGCGCGCGACCGAGCCCTCGGGAGCCCGCACGGTCGGCGTCAACACCGGCATGCCCACGGTCCCGGCGGCCCGCTCCATGCCGATGCCGATGCCCATGCCGATGCCGACCCAGCCGACGGCAGGCAGCCCCACCCTCCGCGAGGAGGTCAGGCCGAACGCGTTCCCCGGCCCGCGCAACGGCTGACGCCCTCACCGGCCGACCCCGAAGCGGTCCCCTGTCTGCCCCCGAAAAACTTCGGGGGCAGACGCGTATCGCCCCGTCTCCGCCATCCCCGCTACCCCTACTGTCCCCGCTACCCCTGCTGTCCCCGCCTCTGCGCAGGTCACCCGATATCAGGCGGATCGATCCGAATCCGCACCGCTTCACTCCCGCCGCCACCCCGACTGCCCCCGCTGCCCCCACCGGCCCCGCCACCCCCACTCCCTCCCCGAGCACTCCCCCCACGAGCCATCCGGGCAGCCTGCGCATGCTTCAGCGCGGACGCCAGTGCCGCACCCTTCCCCGGCGGCACCCGGATCAGCGCCCGCTCCCACGGCTCGCCCGCGGGCGGTGCCCCCGCCCGCCGCGGCCGCCCCGGGTCCGCCGGAGTCACCGGCACCGGTCCCAGCAGCTCGGCCTCGCCGGGCAGTTCGACCGTGGCGAGGAATCCGGCGAGCGCCTCCGCGGTCCCGGACACGGACGCCATCCGCGACACCGGCGGGAACCCCAGCTCGGCCCGCTCGGCCAGCTCACGCACCGCGTGCCCGACCGGATCCCAGCGCACCAGTGCCTGCACGGGCCGCAGCGTCGGCTCGGCCACGACCACCACGGTCCCGCCGTCCGGCTGCCCCCGTACCAGCGCCGCCGCGTCGATCCACCGACGCAGCGCCTCCTCGCCGGCCCGCAGGTCCGGCCGTCCGAGCATCGCCCAGCCGTCGAGCAGCAGCGCCGCCGCGTAGCCGCCCTCGGCCACGGGCTCCGCGCCCGGCGTACTGACGACGAGCGCGGGCGACCCCGGCACCGTGTCCAGCACCTGTTCGCGGCCGGAGGTCCGCACGGGGACGGCCGGGAACGCGCGCCCCAGCTCCTCGGCGGTCCGCCGCGCCCCCACGACCTGCGCCCGCAGCCGGAACCCGCCGCACTCGGGACAATGCCAACCGCCTTCCTGCCGGCCGCACCACCCGCACTGCAGCCCTCCGGCGTCCTGCCCCTCCAGCGGCCCGGCACAGTGCCGGCACCGCGCGGGCGCCCGGCACTGCGCACAGGCCATACGGGGCACGTAGCCCCGGCGCGGCACCTGTACCAGTACGGGCCCCGTCCTCAGCCCTTCCCGGACCGCCTGCCAGGCGAGGGTGGGCAGCCGTGCCGCCCGTGCTGCCTCGTCACGCGCGAGGTCCTGGTCCCCGACGGTCCGTACGAGCGGAGCCGCCGCGCGTACCTGTTCCCGCTCGGCGACGATCGGAGCCGCCCAGCCGGTCTCGACGAGCTGTGCGGCCTCGACGGTGCAGCTCCAACTCCCCAGCAGAAAGGCGCACTTGTCATGAGCGGCCCGCAGCAGCAGCACCTCGCGGGCATGCGGTTGCGGGGCATGCGGTTCGCTGTGGCTGCCGTCCCCGTCGTCCCAGACGGCCACCAGCCCCAGATCCCGTACGGGCGCGAACATGGCGGCCCTGGTCCCCACCACGGCCCGTACGGACCCGCGCCGCACGGCCAGCCACTGCCGGTACCGCTTCTCGGGCCCGGCCTCGGCGGTGAGCACGGCGTGCCGTCCCTCCCCCAGAACCGAGGTGAGCGCCGCGTCCACCCGGCTGACGGCCCGCCCGTCGGGCACGACGACGAGCGCGCCGCGCCCCGAGGCGAGCGTCGCCGCCACGGCCCGCGCCAGCTCCTCGGCCCAGCCGGGCCCCGGCAGCGCGTTCCACACGGCGCGGGGTGCCCCGCCGCCCGTGAGCGACTCGATGAAGGCGGACCCGCGCGGATATCTGGCCCAGGACCCCACCGCCGGCGCCTCGGGGACGGGCAGCGGCTCGGGCGACGGCTTCCCCTCCGCGCGGGCGTTGCGCGGCGGGACGGCCAGTTGCAGCACATCGGCCAGGCTTCCCGCGTACCGGTCGGCGACGGCGCGCGCGAGGCCGAGCAGCTCCTCGCTCAACACGATCTCGGGCGACACGACTTGGGCGAGGGCCGCCAGGGGCCCCGAGTAGTCGGACTCGGCCAGCCGCTCGACGAGGAACCCGTCGATCAGCCCGCCGCCCTCGCGCCGCCCCTCCCGCACCCGGTGCCGTCCGGCCCCGAACCGCACGCGCACCCGCACCCCCGGCTGGGCGTCGGCGTCCAGTTCCTCGGGCACGGCGTAGTCGAAGTAGCGGTCGAGATGCAGCACGCCCTTGTCGACGAGCACCCGCGCGACGGGCAGGTGCTGGGCGACCGCGGCCCCGCGCCAGGTCCGCGGCTTGGCCCGCGGCGCCTTGCGCACGGCATCCCGGATCAACGCAAGCTGCTCGGGCGGCGCCCCGTCGGCCCCGCCACCCGTCTGCCCGTCGTCGCTGCTCACAGCAGCATTCCTACCAGACCGCACTGACACCACGGCCCGCCCGGGACCGCCCCGGCCACGGATCACGAACACCGCCGAAGCGATGGCCGATACCGCTTCCTCGACACGGCGCTCAGGGTCGGCTTCCCTCCGGAGAAGGAAACGGGAAACCCCCTGTACGCCTTGTTCGGCCCAGCCGTCCGGTCGCACGCTGATGCGGGGCGCTCGTCGGCTGTCGGCCGGTGAGTGACGGAGGTCGAAGTGTCGGAGCAGTCGCACGCTTTCGGACAGGAACTCCGCAGGCGGCGCATGGTCGCCCGGTGGTCACTGGAACAACTCGGACAGCGCGTGCACTACAGCAAGAGCCAGCTCAGCAAGGTGGAACGAGGACTCAAACGCCCGACACCGGAGCTGGCGCGACTGTGCGACACCCACCTCAGCGCCGACGGCGCGCTGGCGGAGCTCGTACCCGTCGTGCGCTCGCGGCCGCCGCTGCCCCGTCCCGTTCACGACGATGAGGTGTGGTTGATGCAACTGGGCAAGGACGGTTCGAGCTCCTTCCGGCCGGTGACCCGGCGCGGTGTCATGACCGCGGGAGCCGCGTCCGTACTGACCATGCGAGCGGGTGATCCACTGCCGCGGCCCTCGGCCGAGGAGGGGGCCGAGACGGTCGTGGACGCCTGCCGCCTCATGTTCGACCAGTTCCGGCGCCTCGGTCAGGCCTCGGGACCGGCCAACGTACTGCCGCCGCTCATCGCACAGACCCACAGCCTGGAGCAGTTGGCGCTGCGCACCGGCCCCCGTACCCGACGTTCCCTCCCGGTCCTCGCCTCGCGCTACGCCGAGTACGCGGGGTGGATGGCACAGGAGTGCGGAGACGACTCGGCGGCCCTGTGGTGGACCGAGCGGGCGGTGCACCTGGCCAACGCGGGCCAGGACACCGGTCTTGCCATGTACGCACATGTCCGGGGCTCGCTGATCAGCCTGTACCGGGGAGACGTGGCCCAGGCGGTCCAGCTCGCCACCCGCGCCCTGGAGAGCACCGCGCCACCCCGCGTCCGCGGTCTCGCGGCCCAGCATCTGGCGCAGAGCAAGGCCGTCGAAGGCGACTACGACGCCTGTATGCGCAGTCTGGACCAGGCCCGTGAGCTGCTCGCGCAGGACGCGGCGGATCCCGGTCAGCCCGTGCTCGGCGCCTCCCACGTACCCGATGTCGTCTCGATGTTCACGGGCTGGTGCCTGTACGACCTGGGCCGCCCGCGGCAGGCCGCCGAATCGCTCGACATCGAGATCCGGCGCGTTCCTGAGCACGCCCTGCGGACCCGGGCCAGGTACGGGGTCCGGCGGGCCCTCGCCCACGCCGCGGCCGGGGATGTCGACCAGGCGTGCGAGGTCGCGAGCGACATCCTGCCCTCCGTCCGGCTCATCCGCTCCGCCACCGTCTGCGCCGATCTACGCAGGCTCTCGCACACGCTCGGGCGGCACGCCCGCCATGCCTCGGTGCGTGCGCTCACACCGGAACTGACCTCCTCACTGGCCTTTCCCACCGCTTCACAGGAGGACTGATGCACGAGATCTTCATCAACTACCGGACCAAGAGCGGCAAGCCGGTGGCGTACATGTGCGACGAGAAGCTGTCCGCCCGGTTCGGCCCGGACAGTGTGTTCCTCGCCCGGAAGTCCATCGATCCGGGCGACAACTACATCGAGACCCTGGACCGGGCGGCCCGGCGCAGCAGGGTCCTTCTCGCGGTCATCGACGAGCAGTGGCTCGACGCACCCGACCGGCATGAGCCTGCGAGGAGGGCGTTGGACGACCCGAAGGACTGGGTGCGACGCGAGATCGAGGAGGCTCTGTCCTCCGGCGCGCTGGTGGTCCCCCTGCTCATCGGCCGCCATGTGGAGCAGCTCGATCCGCACCGCCTGCCCGCGTCGATGGCCGAGCTCGCCGAGTGCCAGTACTCACGCCTCGACCTGCCCACCCTGGACGCGGACCTGATGGGGCTCGGCGACCGTCTCGTACGACAGGTGCCCGGACTGGCGGCGCTGGACCGTCACGCCGGCCCCGACCCGGCCGAAGAGCTCGACGAGCCGCGGCCGACGGTCCGCAACGAGCGCCAGAGAGGTGGAATCGGCCAGGTCGGCGGCTCGGTCGGCACCTTCGTGAACGACGCGCACGGTCCGCTGCACACCGGCCGGGGCGACATGTACGAGGGCCCCCGCATCGAAGGTGACGGGACGAACTACGTCGTCGGGAACAACCGCGGCGGCATCCGTCAGCGGTTCGGTCCCAGGGCTCCGCGCGGGGGCGACGAGCAGTGAGCGAGACGATCGGCTCGTACGTCAATGAGGCGCACGGCTCGGTACACAGCGGTACGGGGCCTCAGTTCAACCTCTATCTGCAGGCTGCCGCATCCCGGCTGAGGGAGCAGGCGGGCAAGCGGCGCCTCGCCATCGCGAAGGGCGACCGCGATCACCTCGATCAGCGGTTCGTCCCGCCCCCGCGCCTGCAGCGGGCCCGCGAGGAACTGCGCCGCTCCCACACGGTCCTGGTCGACGGCCTCCCGGGAAGTGGCCGCCGCACGGCGGCACTGATGCTGCTCCACGAGCTCTCCGCGAGCCGCGGCGGCCTCCATGAACTGCCCGACACGGCCGACGACAGCACCGTCTCGCCCCTCGAAGTCCAGGACATCGACGACGGCGACCGGCTTCTCCTGGACCTCTCCGAGGCCGACGAGTCGCGTTACGTGGCCGTTCAGCAGGTGCTCTCCGACTTCCGCAGCAGCCTCCTCGGTCACGGCGCCCATCTCGCGGTGGTACTGCCGCACCACCTCGGCTACCTCCTCCGGAGCGACCTGCGCCGGTTCACCGTGGAGATCGGCCGGCCTTCCGCGAAGCGGGTGCTGGCCCGCCATCTGCGGTGCGAGGACATCGTGCCGTCGACGGAGGAGCTGAGCGGCCGGGACCTGGCCGGTTACCTGTCCCACGAGCCCATGCGGGGCGTCGCGGAACTGGCGGACCGGATCAAGCACGGCCGGAACACCGCAGGCGCCGAACGCGGGTTCTCCGACTGGCTCTCCGCGTCCCTCGCCCGGCAACAGGACCAGAGCGCGCGGGTCGCCGCGGACACCTCCAAGGAGCACGGCGGCCGGCGGAGGGCCCTCATGCTGTCTCTCGCGATGTTCCACGGCACCACTCCGGGGGCCGTGCTCCAGTCCACGAACGCCCTGCTGGACATCCTCAGCCACCCACCGGATCCCGCACCCCGGCTCGACCGCGCCGATCTCCACGCGGAGTTCGACGGGATCGGGGCCGAGACCCGTCCAGACGGCCGGGTACGGTTCCGGCGCACCGGCTACGACAGCGCCGTACGGGAGCACTTCTGGACCTTTCTGCCGGACATCCGCCGACAGTTGCGCGACTGGTTCAGGACCTGTCTGGCCGAACCCGCCCTCACCCAGCCCGACCGGTCGCAGGCGGTCGAGAGGTTCGCCGAACAGAGTCTGCGTACCGGCCGTCCGGAGGATCTGTCCTGGCTCGCACAACAGTGGACACAGCGCGGCGCCCGAGCCCATCTCGTGGCCGACGCGGCACAGGCACTGGCTCTCGGACTGGACGACGACCGGCACGGGCGCTCGTTCCGGCAGCAGATCTACGAATGGGCGAAGAGCGCGGAGACGAGCACGGGTCTGCGCGAGGTACTGATCGTCGTGTGCTCCGAGGCCATGGCCCGCTCGCACCCCGATCAGGCGCTCGTCAGGCTGCACCATCTGGCTCGCAGAACACAGGGGCCGACAGGGATACGCGCCCTGGAGGCGCTGGCACGCCTGGCGCGCAGCGACAACCGGCTATACCGGCGCATGCTGGACCGTCTGCGTGCGGGGATCACCCAGCATCAGTGGGCGGCGGACATCGAGCTGTTCCTGGCCGTCGCCGATCCGGTACAGCCCGTCGGGCCCCACGGGGTGCGGGAGTCGCTCACCGTCTGCTGGAAAGCGGCGCTGCGGCGGCCCGTCGATTCCTGGTCCCCGTCCGTCTGCCACTGGCTCGACGCGTGTGCGGATCACCGGCGCCGGGGCTGCGTACTGGAAGTTCTCGTCGCGGCCTGTGCGGCCGACAGCCGCGTCTGCGGTCATCTCTACCGCGTCGCTCTCGGCTGGCAGCGCACCGATGCCGGCCGGGCCGAGGTGCGTGAGGACATCGTCGGCTGCCTGCTGCGGAAGATCAATGCCGCTCAGGGCATCGAACCGTACCCACACCCCTACGAGCACACCGTCCGACATCGAGATCGGGGGACATCGTGAGTCATCGGGAGGCATCATGAGCTGCCGGGGGCCGTCATGAGTTCTGGCCACAAGGCGATGACGCTCTTCGTCACCGTCATTCTGGGGCTGATCTTCGTCATCCTCGGGCTGTGCGGCGACTGGCCGTTGTGGGCCTGGCCCACGACTGCCGCACTTCTGCTGGTCATCGCACTGGTGACGCACAGAGTGCTCACTCCTGAGCGGGAGGCCTTTCCACGCGAGTTCGGTCCGGACCCCGACCTCCAGTTCCCGGAACCGCAGCGCCAGGAGCAGCGCGTCGCACACGTCGCGCTGCCGAGTTCCGTCGCGGACTACGACTTCTCCTTCTCCGCCACTGTGCGATGGCTGGTACTGGACGCGGCGGACGACGCCCCGTACATCAACCCCGCGGGTCTGGCCGTGGAAGCGGTGCTTCAGCGCGCACGCGTGCTGACGGCCCAGCAGTCGCCCGACCGGAGCGCCTTCGCGCAGCACCAGCTCGACGGGGTGCTGGGCACCATGCGCCCCGACTCCGGCGGTCGCATCACGGCCATGGCCCAGGACGTCTCGCTCGGCCTTCCCGAACTGGACCGGGAACGGCTCGTCAAGCTCTCCAATGTCCGCAAGGACGAGGACGTCTGGGAACACGAGCGCAACTATGAGCGGAGCAAGCGGGCCTATCTGGGCGACGACGTGCTCAAGGACACGGGTACGGCCGTGGTGTGGTGGCTCTCCCGGAACGACGGGGAGGTCGAGGGAGCCGTCGATCGCATCGGGATGCTCGCCCGGCTGTCGGCCGCGGCGAACAACGAGAACGTCGCCCCGGTCTTCGAGCATCTGGTGTCCCCGCCCGCCGCGCCGTACGCCGGGGCCGACGGCGGCCCGCACACGTCGCCCGGCCTGCAGTGGACACCCGGCTCGGACATCCCGGCGTCGAGCAACGGAGCGGCGCCGGACTCCTCCTCCGGCTCCCCCAGCTCCCTCGACTCGTTCCTGGCGTGGTTCGGTTTCGCGCCTGCCGATCCGGAACTGGACCTCTTCGCCGAACGGCTCATCGTTCTGGCCCGGGCGCACGGCAAGTCGGATGTCGTCGACGAACTCAGGCGCCGCTTCGGCCCGGCGCAACCGCCCGCGGACGGCGAGGAAGCCGGTGACGCCACGCCCGGCCCGGAGGAACCGCCGGCAGAGCCCGAGTCGTGAAACGCCGAGGCCCGGCACCCCCGGGCGGGGGTGCCGGGCCTCGGTAAGAACGCGACAGCGGAGGGACTGGACCTCCGCGGAAAGCGCGAGAGCGCCAGAGCGCCAGAGCAGGAGGCTAGAGCCCCGCCGCCTTCCGCAGGGCGTCCACGCGGTCCGTCCTCTCCCAGGTGAACTCGGGCAGCGCGCGCCCGAAGTGGCCGTACGCGGCGGTCTTGGAGTAGATCGGGCGCAGCAGGTCGAGGTCGCGGATGATCGCGGCCGGGCGGAGGTCGAAGACCTCGGAGATGGCCGTCTCGATCTTCTCCGCGTCGACCTTGGCGGTGCCGAAGGTCTCGACGAAGAGTCCGACGGGCTCGGCCTTGCCGATCGCGTAGGCGACCTGGACCTCGCAGCGGGAGGCGAGGCCGGCCGCGACGACGTTCTTGGCGACCCACCGCATGGCGTACGCGGCGGAGCGGTCGACCTTGGACGGGTCCTTGCCGGAGAACGCGCCGCCACCGTGGCGGGCCATACCGCCGTAGGTGTCGATGATGATCTTGCGGCCGGTCAGGCCGGCGTCACCCATCGGGCCGCCGATCTCGAAGCGGCCGGTCGGGTTGACCAGCAGCCGGTAGCCCTCGGTCTCCAGCTTGATGCCGTCGTCCAGGAGCGCCTTCAGCTCGGGCTCCACCACGAACTCGCGGATGTCGGGCGCGAGCAGCGAGTCCAGGTCGATGTCCGACGCGTGCTGCGAGGAGACGACGACGGTGTCCAGGCGGACCGCCTTGTCGCCGTCGTACTCGATGGTGACCTGGGTCTTGCCGTCGGGGCGCAGGTACGGGATCGTGCCGTTCTTGCGGACCTCGGAGAGGCGCCGCGCGAGGCGGTGCGCGAGGTGGATCGGGAGCGGCATCAGCTCCGGGGTCTCGTCCGTCGCGTAGCCGAACATCAGGCCCTGGTCGCCGGCGCCCTGCTTGTCGAGCTCGTCCTCTTCGTCACCTGCCGCGGTACCCGCGATCCGCTTCTCGTACGCGGTGTCGACGCCCTGCGCGATGTCCGGGGACTGGGAGCCGATCGACACGGACACGCCACAGGACGCTCCGTCGAAGCCCTTCTTCGAGGAGTCGTAGCCGATTTCGAGGATCTTGTCGCGCACGAGCTGTGCGATCGGCGCGTAGGCCTTGGTCGTGACCTCGCCGGCCACGTGTACGAGGCCGGTCGTGATCAGCGTCTCGACGGCGACCCGGGAAGTCGGGTCCTCACGCAGAAGCGCATCGAGGATGGTGTCGCTGATCTGGTCAGCGATCTTGTCGGGGTGACCCTCGGTCACGGACTCCGAGGTGAACAGGCGACGGGACACAACGCTCCCTGTGGTTGCAGCGGCTGCTGGCTGATCATTGGCGGACGGCCGGGAGCTGCGCCCGGCGTCGTCCGAGAACAGTTTATCGGTCGCACTCCGTCGCGGGGCTACTGTCTCGCCTCTCGGAAGCGCTGTGACCTGCGGCACGGGCATTCTGCGACACGAACAACCGTCTCCGCCAGGTTCCCACACCCTTGTGCGCCGGTGAAAAGTAGTGTCCGGGTGTGACGGAGGGGTGTCCTGAAGCGGCTGGGGCGTTCACACCAGTCGGCGCGCCACGAGATCCCACACAGTCTCGGCCAGCGCTTCCTTGGGCCCGTACGGCACCGGGGTCTCGCTTCCGTCGGCGCCCAGCACGACCGCCTCGTTCTCCTCGGAGCCGAAGGTCTTGCGCTCTCCGACCTCGTTGACGACGAGGAGGTCGCAGCCCTTGCGCAGGAGCTTCGTCCGGCCGTTGGCCAGCACGTCGTCCGTCTCGGCGGCGAAACCGACGACGACCTGACCCGGACGGGCGCGGTCCGCCGAGATCTCCGCGAGGATGTCCGGATTTCGAACGAGAACGATCGGCTCCGGTTCCTGGCCGTCCTTCTTCTTGATTTTTCCCGACGCGTATGCAGCGGGCCGGAAGTCCGCCACCGCCGCCGCCATCACCACGGCGTCGGCGTCCGAGGCGGCCTTGAGCACGGCCTCGCGGAGCTGCACGGCCGTCCCGACCTGGATGACGTCGACGCCCGCCGGATCCGGCATCGCGGTGTTCGCGGCGATCAGGGTGACCCGGGCGCCCCGGGCGGCGGCGGTACGCGCGAGGGCGTACCCCTGCTTCCCGGAGGAACGGTTGCCGAGGAAGCGGACCGGGTCGAGCGGCTCGCGCGTGCCGCCCGCGCTGACGAGGACGTGCCGGCCGGCGAGGTCCGCTCCGGCCGCTCCCCGGGCGAGCACGCGGCGGCAGGCCTCGAAGATCTCGGCGGGATCGGGCAGCCGCCCCTTGCCTGTGTCGACGCCGGTCAGCCGGCCCACGGCGGGTTCGATGACGACGGCGCCCCGGCGGCGCAGGGTCGCCACGTTCTCCTGGGTGGCCGGGTGTTCCCACATCTCGGTGTGCATGGCGGGCGCGAAGACGACCGGACAGCGGGCGGTGAGCAGGGTGTTCGTGAGGAGGTCGTCGGCCAGGCCGTGCGCCGCCTTCGCCAGCAGGTCCGCGGTGGCGGGGGCGACGACGACCAGGTCGGCCCCCTGGCCGATCCGCACGTGCGGCACCTCGTGCACGTCCGACCAGACCTCGGTCGAGACGGGGTGTCCGGACAGGGCGGACCAGGTCGCGGCGCCGACGAAGTGCAGCGCGGACCCGGTCGGCACGACGCGCACGTCGTGTCCCGACTCGGTCAGTCGGCGCAGCAGCTCGCACGCCTTGTAGGCGGCGATGCCACCGCTGACCCCCAGCACGACCTTCGGCTTGTCCACGTCTCTCCCCGGACCTCGGAAAACGTACGTACGTCCCCATCACACACCACAGGCCCGGCAGGGGCGCTGCCGGGCCTGTGGATAAACGAACTGCAAGCAGGAAATACTACTGAGCCGGGCCCTCGATGGCTTCCGACGTCAGCAGACCCGCGTTGATCTCCCGGAGGGCGATCGACAGCGGCTTCTCGTGGACGTGGGTGTCCACGAGGGGACCGACGTACTCAAGGAGGCCCTCACCGAGCTGCGAGTAGTACGCGTTGATCTGGCGGGCACGCTTGGCCGCGTAGATCACCAGGCTGTACTTCGAGTCGGTGGCCTCAAGAAGCTCGTCGATCGGAGGGTTGATGATGCCCTCGGGCGCGGTGATGGAAGAGGACACGCTCTGCCTTCCGAAAGGTGGAAATCGACCTTAAAGGTGATCCTGAAAGATCAAACAACTTCCATCAAGGCTAGCAGCTCGCGCGCCACGTCCTCGACGGAGGTGTTGACCAGGGTGGTATCGAACTCCGGCTCGGCCGCCAGCTCGACCTTGGCGGCGCCCAGCCGGCGCTCGATCACTTCGGGCGGCTCGGTTCCCCGCCCGGTGAGCCGGCGCACCAGCTCCTCCCAGGAAGGAGGGGCCAGGAACACCAGAAGGGCGTCGGACATGGACTCGCGGACCTGCCGGGCGCCCTGGAGATCGATCTCCAGAAGGACCGACTCGCCCGACTCCAGGCGTTCGAGTACGGCGTCGCGAGGCGTCCCGTAGCGGTTGCCCGCGAACTCCGCCCATTCGAGAAGCTCGCCGTTGGCGATCAGCTTGTCCATCTCCTCGTCACTGACGAAGAAGTAGTGGACACCGTGCTTCTCGCCGGGGCGCGGCCTGCGGGTCGTCGCCGACACCGAGAGCCAGACCTCGGGGTGTTCCTTGCGCATATGAGCGACGACCGTGCTCTTGCCGACCCCTGAGGGGCCGGAGAGCACGGTCAGCCGCGGACCTACGTCCGGGGATACGGGGGTCGTCCCCCGGGGTGTTGCAGCCATGCGGTGATTATCCAGGTTCTCAGGAGTGCCTGAGAACGTCAGGCCGCACCGCCGCCGAACTCGCGCTCCAAGGAGGCGATCTGATTGGAGCCAAGACCTCGCACACGGCGGCTCTCGGAGATCCCGAGCCGTTCCATGATCTGCTTGGCGCGGACCTTGCCCACGCCCGGCAGAGACTCCAGGAGAGCGGAGACCTTCATCTTTCCGATGACGTCGTTCTCCTGACCCTGCTTGATGACCTCGTGGAGCGAGGCGCCGGAGTGCTTGAGTCGATTCTTGACCTCGGCCCGCTCCCGGCGAGCCGCGGCGGCCTTTTCGAGCGCGGCTGCGCGCTGTTCAGGGGTAAGGGGCGGAAGAGCCACGCCTACGTCACCTCGGATGTCGAACTGTCGGATACGGACCGGTGAGGGACCTGGTCGCCCCACACCTGGCGAGCAACGAGCAACACTTCTGCCCGTTGACTCTGGTCGGAGACTAGCGGGCAAGTCCGCCGGAGTCAGCGAGAACAGAGGAAAAGTCCTGGTCAGCCTCTATCGAGTCCGACATTTACGACAAAACTCCCCGGATTTGAGCATGTATTCAGACGCGGGACGTCCGGAAGACGCGCGCCGAAGTCCTCAAGCCGCCTCCACCGCCGCCCTGATCTCCTCCGCGAAGAGGTCCGATGACGCGCGTAGCGCGGCGATGTCGGGTCCGTGACGCAGGACACCCCGGCTGACGTTCGGCACCACCTGGCGCACCGCCGCTCCGAAGACCCGGGGAAGATCGGCCGGGGTCGCGCCCTGGGCGCCGATGCCGGGGGCGAGGAGCGGGCCGTTGATGGCGAGGTCGTACGAGGAGAGATCGCCGAGCGTGGCGCCGACGACCGCCCCGAAGGAACCCATCGGGGTCTGTCCCGCGTTCTCCTCGGCGAGGTGCGCCAGCATGGTCGCGCCCACGTTCCGCGGGGCCTGGGTCGTGGCCGTACGGCCGGGCCGTACCGCGTGCTGCACCTCGGCGCCCTCCGGGTTGGAGGTCAGGGCGAGCACGAACAGCCCGGAGCCGCTCTCCCGGGCGAGTTCCACCGCCGGCTTCAGCGACCCGTAGCCGAGGTAGGGCGAGACCGTCAGCGCGTCGGAGAACAGCGGTGAGCCCTTCTCCAGGAAGGCGGCGGCGTACGCCGCCATGGTCGAGCCGATGTCACCGCGCTTGGCGTCCATGACGACCAGCGCCCCGGCCGCCCGGGCCTCCTCGACCGACTTCTCCAGGACGGCGACACCGCGCGACCCGAAGCGCTCGAAGAACGCGCTCTGCGGCTTCAGCACGGCGACCCGGCCGGCCAGCGCCTCGACGACGGTGCGGCTGAAGCGCTCCAGGCCCCCGATGTCGTCGTTCAGGCCCCAGTCGGCGAGCAGGGAGGCGTGCGGGTCGATGCCGACGCACAGGGGGCCCCGCTCGTCCATGGCGCGGCGCAGACGGGCACCGAAGGGTGCCGGACTCATCAGGCTCATCCGGTTTCCCTCATGTTCCTCACGTCGGCGCCGACCGCGTCGGCGAGGGTGGCGTACGGGCTCGTACGAAGGCGTGCGGCGAGGCCCTTGTGGATGCCGCGCCCCCAGAAGGGGCCTTCGTAGACGAAGGCGCTGTAGCCCTGGACCAGCGTGGCGCCGGCCAGGATGCGCTGCCAGGCGTCCTCGGCGTTCTCCACGCCGCCCACGCCCACGAGGGTGATCCGGTCCCCCACGCGCGCGTAGAGGCGGCGCAGCACCTCCAGGGAGCGCGCCTTGAGCGGAGCGCCGGACAGCCCGCCGGTCTCCGCGACGAGGGAGCCGTCGGAGCGCAGGCCGAGTTCCTCGCGCGCGATGGTGGTGTTCGTGGCGATGATCCCGTCCAGGCCCAGCTCGACCGCGAGGTCGGCGACGGCGTCCACGTCCTCGTCGGCGAGGTCCGGCGCGATCTTCACGAGCAGCGGCACCCGGCGCGTGGTGACGGTCCGGTCCGCGGCCTCGCGCACAGCGGTGAGCAGGGGGCGCAGCGACTCGGTCGCCTGAAGGTTGCGCAGTCCGGGCGTGTTCGGGGAGCTGACGTTGACCACGAGGTAGTCGGCGTACGGGGCCAGCCGCTCGGCGGACTTCACGTAGTCGGCGGCGGCCTCCTCCTCGGGGACGACCTTGGTCTTGCCGATGTTGACGCCCACGACGGTCCTGAAGACGGGCGTACGGGCCCTCAGGCGCTCCGCCACGGCCTCGGAGCCCTCGTTGTTGAACCCCATGCGGTTGATCAGCGCGCGGTCCGGCACGAGGCGGAACAGCCGCTTCTTGGGGTTGCCGGTCTGCGCCTCCCCCGTGACCGTGCCGATCTCGACGTGGTCGAAGCCGAGCATCGACAGGCCGTCGATCGCGACCGCGTTCTTGTCGAAGCCCGCCGCGAGCCCGAACGGGCCGTGCATCCGCAGCCCGAACGCCTCGGTCCGCAGCTCCTCGTACCGGGGCGCGAGCACGGCGGCGACGTAGGTCCGCAGGACCGGGATCCGGACGGCCAGCCGGATCCAGCGGAAGGCGAGGTGATGGGCCTGCTCGGGGTCCATACGCTGGAACGCGAGCCGGAAGAAGAGCTTGTACATGGTGGGTTTCCTCATCGAGAACCTCGTGAAGAGGGGGACACCGTTTCCGGTGTCCCCCTCTCTCCCAACTGCTAGTCGCGGGCCGCGGTCAGATGTTCCGCGTGTTCCTGCAGGGACCGCACGCCCACGTCTCCGCGGGTGAGCGCGTCAATGCCCTGGACGGCCGCGGCGAGCGCCTGGACGGTCGTCAGGCAGGGCACGGACCGGGCCACGGCGGCCGTACGGATGTCGTAGCCGTCGAGGCGGCCACTGGTGCCGTACGGGGTGTTCACGATGAGGTCGACGCCGCCCTCGTGGATGAGCTGGACGATCGTCTTCTCTCCGTTCGGGCCCTCGCCCTCGGACTGCTTGCGCACGACCGTGGCGTTGATGCCGTTGCGCTTGAGCACCTCGGCCGTACCGGACGTGGCGAGCAGTTCGAAGCCGTGGGCGACGAGTTCGCGCGCCGGGAAGATCATCGAGCGCTTGTCGCGGTTGGCGACGGAGATGAAGGCGCGCCCCTTGGTCGGCAGCGGCCCGTACGCGCCCGCCTGGGACTTCGCGTACGCCGTGCCGAACATCGAGTCGATGCCCATGACCTCGCCGGTGGAGCGCATCTCCGGGCCGAGGATCGTGTCGACGCCGCGGCCCTGGATGTCGCGGAAGCGCGACCACGGCATGACGGCCTCCTTGACGGAGATCGGCGCGTCCAGCGGCAGTTCACCGCCGTCGCCGACGGCCGGCAGCAGCCCCTCGGCGCGCAGTTCGGCGACGGTCGCGCCCAGCGAGATCCGGGCGGCGGCCTTGGCGAGCGGCACCGCGGTCGCCTTCGAGGTGAAGGGGACCGTGCGCGAGGCACGCGGGTTGGCTTCGAGGACGTACAGGATGTCCCCGGCCAGCGCGAACTGGATGTTGATCAGTCCGCGTACGCCGACGCCCTTGGCGATGGCCTCGGTCGAGGCGCGCAGCCGCTTGATGTCGAACCCGCCGAGCGTGATCGGGGGCAGGGCGCACGCCGAGTCGCCGGAGTGGATGCCGGCCTCCTCGATGTGCTCCATGACGCCGCCGAGGTACAGCTCGTTGCCGTCGTACAGGGCGTCCACGTCGATCTCGATCGCGTCGTCCAGGAAGCGGTCGACCAGGACCGGCCGGGAGGGGCTGATCTCGGTGGACTCCTCGATGTACGAGGCCAGCCGCGTCTCGTCGTACACGATCTCCATGCCGCGTCCGCCGAGGACGTACGACGGCCGGACGAGGACGGGGTAGCCGATCTCGTCCGCGATGGCCTTGGCGCCGGCGAAGGTGGTGGCGGTGCCGTGCTTGGGGGCCGGGAGTCCGGCCTCGGCGAGCACCCGGCCGAAGGCGCCGCGGTCCTCGGCGGCGTGGATGGCCTCGGGCGGTGTGCCCACGATCGGGACGCCGTTGTCCTTGAGCGCCTGCGACAGGCCCAGCGGGGTCTGGCCGCCGAGCTGGACGATCACGCCCGCGACCGGTCCGGCCAGCGTCTCGGCGTGGACGATCTCCAGCACGTCCTCCAGCGTGAGCGGCTCGAAGTACAGCCGGTCGGAGGTGTCGTAATCCGTGGAGACGGTCTCGGGGTTGCAGTTGACCATCACGGTCTCGTAGCCGGCGTCGCTCAGCGCGAAGGAGGCGTGGACGCAGGAGTAGTCGAACTCGATGCCCTGCCCGATGCGGTTCGGACCGGAGCCGAGGATGATCACGGCGGCCTTCTCGCGCGGGGCGACCTCGGTCTCCTCGTCGTACGAGGAGTAGAAGTACGGCGTCTTGGCGGCGAACTCGGCGGCGCAGGTGTCGACCGTCTTGTAGACCGGCCGCACGCCCAGCGCGTGCCGCACCTCGCGCACCACGTCCTCGCGCAGCCCGCGGATCTCGCCGATCTGGACGTCGGAGAAGCCGTGCCGCTTGGCCTCGGCGAGGAGCGAGGGCTCCAGCTTGTCGGCGGCGGCCAGCTCGTCCGCGATCTCCTTGATCAGGAACAGCTGGTCCACGAACCAGGGGTCGATCCTGGTCGCCTCGAAGACCTCCTCGGGCGTGGCGCCCGCGCGGATGGCCTGCATGACGGAGTTGATCCGGCCGTCGGTGGGCCGGACGGCCTCCGCCAGCAGTTCGTCCTTGTCGCCGGGCTCACCGACGAACGTGAACTGCGAGCCCTTCTTCTCCAGGGACCGCAGCGCCTTCTGCAGCGCCTCGGTGAAGTTCCGGCCGATCGCCATGGCCTCGCCGACCGACTTCATGGTCGTGGTCAGCGTGGAGTCGGCGGAGGGGAACTTCTCGAAGGCGAACCGGGGGGCCTTGACGACCACGTAGTCGAGGGTCGGCTCGAAGGACGCCGGGGTCTTCTCGGTGATGTCGTTCGGGATCTCGTCGAGCGTGTAGCCGACGGCCAGCTTGGCGGCGATCTTGGCGATCGGGAAGCCGGTGGCCTTCGACGCGAGGGCCGAGGAGCGCGAGACACGCGGGTTCATCTCGATGACGATGATGCGGCCGTCGTCGGGGTTGACCGCGAACTGGATGTTGCAGCCGCCGGTGTCGACGCCGACCTCGCGGATGATCGCGATACCGATGTCCCGCAGCCGCTGGTACTCGCGGTCGGTCAGCGTCATCGAGGGCGCGACGGTGATCGAGTCGCCGGTGTGGACGCCCATCGGGTCGAAGTTCTCGATGGAGCAGACGACCACGACGTTGTCGTTCTTGTCGCGCATCAGCTCCAGCTCGTACTCCTTCCAGCCGAGGATGGACTCCTCCAGGAGCACCTCGGTGGTCGGGGAGAGCATGAGGCCCTGGCCGGCGATGCGGCGCAGCTCCTCCTCGTCGTGCGCGAAGCCGGAGCCGGCGCCGCCCATGGTGAAGGAGGGGCGGACCACGACCGGGTAGCCGCCGAGCTGCTCGACCCCCTTCAGTACGTCGTCCATCGAGTGGCAGATGTAGGACCGGGCGGACTCGCCGTGCCCGATCTTCGCGCGGACGGCCTCGACGACGCCCTTGAAGAGGTCGCGGTCCTCGCCCTTGTTGATCGCCTCGACGTTGGCGCCGATCAGTTCGACGCCGTACTTCTCCAGCACACCCTGCTCGTGCATGGAGATCGCGGTGTTGAGGGCCGTCTGGCCGCCCAGCGTCGGCAGCAGCGTGTCGGGCCGCTCCTTGGCGATGATCTTCTCGACGAACTCGGGGGTGATCGGCTCGACGTACGTGGCGTCGGCGATCTCCGGGTCGGTCATGATCGTCGCGGGGTTGGAGTTGACCAGGATCACCCGCAGGCCCTCGGCCTTGAGGACGCGGCAGGCCTGGGTGCCGGAGTAGTCGAACTCGGCGGCCTGCCCGATGACGATCGGGCCGGAGCCGATGACCAGGACGGACTGGATATCGGAGCGCTTAGGCACGCTGGCCCTCCATCTGGACTGTGTTCATCAAAGACGTGAAGCGGTCGAACAGGTAGGCGGCGTCGTGCGGGCCCGCGGCCGCTTCGGGGTGGTACTGGACGCTGAACGCGGGCCGGTCGAGCAGCTGGAGCCCCTCGACGACCTGGTCGTTCAGGCAGACATGGCTGACCTCGGCCCGCCCGTAGGGGGTCTCGGAGACCTTGTCGAGCGGCGCGTCGACGGCGAAGCCGTGGTTGTGCGCGGTGACCTCGACCTTGCCGGTCGTACGGTCCTGCACGGGCTGGTTGATGCCCCGGTGCCCGTACTTCAGCTTGTAGGTGCCGAAGCCGAGGGCGCGGCCGAGGATCTGGTTGCCGAAGCAGATGCCGAACAGCGGCGTCCTGCGTTCCAGCACGGCGCGCATCAGGGCGACGGGGTGCTCGGCCTGCTCCGGGTCGCCGGGGCCGTTCGAGAAGAACACGCCGTCGGGGGCGACCGCGTAGATCTCCTCGACGGTGGCGGTGGCGGGCAGTACGTGCACCTCGATGCCGCGCTCGGCCATGCGGTACGGGGTCATGCCCTTGATGCCGAGGTCCACGGCGGCGACGGTGAACTTCTTCTCACCCACGGCCGGGACGACGTACGACTCCTTGGTGGCCACCTCCTCGTAGAGGCTGGCGCCCTTCATCTCGGGGGCCTGGCGCACCTCGGTGAGCATGGTGCCCTCGTCGGGCAGCGCGCTGCCGGAGAAGATGCCGACACGCATGGCGCCGCTCTCGCGCAGATGGCGGGTGAGCGCGCGGGTGTCGATGCCGCTGATGCCCACGACGCCCTGCGCGGCGAGCTCCTCGTCCAGCGAGCGCCGGGAGCGCCAGTTGGAGGGCACGCGCGCGGGGTCGCGTACGACGTAGCCGGAGACCCAGATCTTCCTGGACTCCATGTCCTCGTCGTTGATGCCGGTGTTGCCGATGTGCGGAGAGGTCATCACGACGACCTGGCGGTGGTACGACGGGTCGGTGAGGGTCTCCTGGTAGCCGGTCATGCCGGTGGAGAACACCGCTTCGCCGAAGGTCACCCCCACGGCCCCGTAGGCACGGCCGCGGAAGGTCCGGCCGTCCTCCAGAACGAGTACGGCGGGAGCCGCCTTCTGCCGCCGCGAGGCGGTTCCCTGGTCGGAGGTGGTCATCGTGCGCCTTCCGTGTCGCTGCTCTGGTCGCTCTTGCCGAGGTCGTCGCTCTTGTCGGTCATGTGGTTCAGGGTGTCGACCCATTCGTTGTGCTCCGCCGCGTGGTCGGAGCGGAACCCGGAGTCGATCAGTTTGTCGCCGTGCTCCCAGGTGACGACGAGCAGGCCGCCCTCGGAGAGGACCTTGCCCGCGATGCCCTTGTCGAGCCGGGCCTCGCGCAGTCGCTCGCGGGGGACGAAGAAGTCGGCAGCGCCGGGGCGTACGACGTCCAGGCCCGCGTCCGTCAGGGTCAGCTCGACCCTGCTGCGGGTGCCCAGGCCGTGCGCCACGATGCGGTCGAGCCACTGCCCGGCCGTCGTCGAGCCGTGGTAGCGACCGCTCATGGTCAGTCTGGCCGCACCGGGCTCACTCGGCACGACGGGCAGCTCGGGCAGGTCGCCCTGGAGGGTGCCGCGCCACTTCCAGCCCTCGCGCATCAGCCAGTAGACGAGCGCGATGAACAGGGCGAGGCCGACGAGCCAGCCGACCCTGGCGGCCCAGTCGGTCACTTCCGCGGACTTCTGTTCCGCCGCGAGGCCGGTACCGAGGCCCGTACCGAGGTCCGTGGCGATCTGCGCTGCAAGGGGGGTGAGTGATGTCACGCGAGCTTCCCGTCGACGAGCGTGGCCCTGCCCCGCAGCCACGTGTGCGTGACACGGCCCGGCAGCTCACGACCCTCGTACGGAGTGTTGCGGCTGCGCGATGCGAAGCCCGCGGGGTCCACCTCACCACGGTATGCGGTGTCGACGAGCGTGAGGTTGGCGGGCTCACCTGCCGAGACGGGACGGCCGTGGCCCTGCGCCCGGCCGATCTCGGCGGGCTTGACGGACATGCGGTCGGCGACCGCGGCCCAGTCGAGCAGGCCCGTCTCGACCATCGTCTGCTGGACGACCGACAGGGCTGTCTCCAGGCCCACCATGCCCATGGCGGCGGCGGCCCACTCGCAGTCCTTGTCCTCGTGCGGGTGCGGGGCGTGGTCGGTGGCGACGATGTCGATCGTGCCGTCGGCGAGCGCCTCGCGCAGGGCCAGCACATCGCGCTCGGTGCGCAGCGGCGGGTTGACCTTGTAGACCGGGTTGTACGAGCGGACCAGCTCGTCGGTGAGGAGCAGGTGGTGCGGGGTGACCTCGGCGGTCACGTCGATGCCGCGGGACTTGGCCCAGCGGACGATCTCGACGGAGCCTGCGGTCGACAGGTGGCAGATGTGGACGCGGGAGCCGACGTGCTCGGCGAGCAGGACGTCCCGGGCGATGATCGACTCCTCGGCGACCGCGGGCCAGCCGCCGAGTCCCAGCTCCGCGGAGACGACGCCCTCGTTCATCTGGGCACCCTCGGTGAGGCGGGGCTCCTGGGCGTGCTGGGCGACGACACCGCCGAAGGCCTTCACGTACTCCAGGGCCCGCCGCATGATCACGGCGTCGTCGACGCACTTGCCGTCGTCCGAGAAGACGGTGACGCCCGCGGCGGACTCGTGCATGGCGCCCAGCTCGGCGAGCTTCTTGCCCTCCAGGCCGACGGTGACGGCCCCGATGGGCTGGACGTCGCAGTAGCCGTGCTCCCGGCCGAGCCGGTAGACCTGCTCGACTACACCGGCGGTGTCGGCCACGGGGAAGGTGTTGGCCATGGCGAACACGGCGGTGTAGCCGCCGCTCGCGGCGGCGCGCGTACCGGTCAGGACCGTCTCGGAGTCCTCGCGGCCGGGCTCGCGCAGATGGGTGTGCAGGTCGACGAGGCCCGGCAGGAGCACCTTGCCGTCGGCCTCGACGGTCTCCGCGCCCTCTGCCGAGAGTCCCGTACCGACCTCGGCGATCGTCTCGCCGTCGATGAGGACGTCCTGCGGCTCGCCGCCGAGCACCTTCGCACCACGGATAAGGATCTTGCTCATGTGACTTACTTCTCCTCGGTACGCGTGTGGGTGGCGGCGGGTTCGTTGCCGCCGAGCAGCAGGTACAGGACGGCCATCCGGATCGAGACCCCGTTGGTCACCTGCTCGATCGCGGTGCAGCGCTCCGAGTCGGCGACCTCGGCGGTGATCTCCATGCCGCGGACCATCGGCCCGGGGTGCATCACGATGGCGTGCTCGGGCATCTTCGCCATGCGGTCGCCGTCGAGGCCGTAGCGCCGCGAGTACTCGCGCTCGGTCGGGAAGAACGCCGCGTTCATCCGCTCGCGCTGCACACGCAGCAGCATCACGGCGTCGGACTTGGACAGCGTCCGGTCGAGGTCGTACGAGACCTCGCAGGGCCAGGACTCGACGCCGACCGGCACCAGGGTCGGCGGGGCGACGAGGGTGACCTCGGCGCCGAGGGTGTGCAGCAGGTCGACGTTCGAGCGGGCGACCCGGCTGTGCAGGATGTCGCCGACGAGCGTGATGCGCTTGCCGGAGAGGTCCTGGCCGAGGCCGGCGTCCCGGCCGACGAGCCGGCGCCGCATGGTGAAGGCGTCGAGCAGGGCCTGGGTGGGGTGCTGGTGGGTGCCGTCGCCCGCGTTGATGACCGCGGCGTCGATCCAGCCGGAGGTCGCGAGGCGGTACGGGGCTCCGGAGGCGCCGTGCCGGATGACGACGGCGTCGACGCCCATCGCCTCCAGGGTCTGGGCGGTGTCCTTCAGGGACTCGCCCTTGGAGACGCTGGAGCCCTTGGCGGTGAAGTTGATGACGTCCGCGGACAGCCGCTTCTCGGCGGCCTCGAAGGAGATCCGGGTCCGGGTGGAGTCCTCGAAGAAGAGGTTGACGACGGTGCGGCCGCGCAGGGTCGGCAGCTTCTTGATCGGCCGGTCGGCGACCCGGGCCATCTCCTCGGCGGTGTCGAGGATCAGGACGGCGTCGTCGCGGGTGAGGTCGGCGGCCGAGATGAGATGACGCTGCATCTTTCAGGCTCCGTAAGGCAGAAGGCAGTTCAGGTCGGGAAGCGGGCGTCCGGAGGTGCCGGGAAGCACAACCGGGGCGGGCAGGGGCGCGCGTGGGCCCGGCGCACGGCGACGGCCGTACGCCGGAGAGCTACGGCTGCCCGCCCTGGGAGGTCTGCTTCACACCGAGCAGCACGGTGTCCCGACCGTCCTCCTCGGCGAGCTGGACCTTGACCGTCTCCCGCAACGACGTGGGGAGGTTCTTGCCGACGTAGTCGGCGCGGATCGGGAGTTCGCGGTGGCCGCGGTCGACGAGGACCGCGAGCTGCACGGCGCGCGGGCGGCCGATGTCGTTCAGCGCGTCGAGGGCGGCGCGGATGGTGCGGCCGGAGAAGAGCACGTCGTCGACGAGGACGACCAGTCTGCCGTCGATGCCGTCACTGGGGATGTCGGTACGGGCCAGCGCACGCGGCGGGTGCATGCGCAGGTCGTCGCGGTACATGGTGATGTCGAGGGAGCCGACCGGGATGCGGCGGTCGGTGATCTCCTGGAGCTTGACGGCGAGCCGCTGGGCCAGGTGGACGCCCCGGGTCGGAATGCCCAGGAGCACCACGTCCTCGGCGCCCTTGGCGCGCTCGACGATCTCGTGGGCGATGCGGGTCAGGACCCGCGCGATGTCGGGCGCCTCAAGAACGGGCCGGGCGTCGGACTCGTACTGCTGCTTCTGCTGTTCGGTGTCCATACGAAACGGACCTCCTTCTCCGCCTCTCGGGACGGATCATTAAAGGACGTCGGAATTGCGCCATCAACGGTACCAGCCCGGCAATGCCCCTGATCACCCCCCTCGTCCCGGCCGTACTCCGCCTTCCCAGGGGGACCGGTCCGGACCATCCGGCTTGACGAGCCAGAGTCACGCTGCGTAACCTCACAGTGAGTCACCAGCCGCGCGGCCGAGCCGCACGTCGACACAGTGTCCGGGGAGCCATATGTCCAGCGAATACGCCAAACAGCTCGGGGCCAAGCTCCGCGCCATCCGTACCCAGCAGGGCCTTTCCCTCCACGGCGTCGAGGAGAAGTCCCAGGGCCGCTGGAAGGCGGTCGTGGTCGGTTCGTACGAGCGCGGCGACCGCGCCGTGACCGTGCAGCGTCTTGCCGAGCTGGCGGACTTCTACGGCGTTCCGGTGCAGGAGCTGCTGCCGGGCACCACGCCGGGCGGGGCCGCCGAGCCGCCGCCGAAGCTGGTCCTCGACCTGGAGCGACTGGCCCACGTGCCGGCCGAGAAGGCGGGCCCCCTGCAGCGGTACGCGGCGACGATCCAGTCCCAGCGCGGCGACTACAACGGCAAGGTGCTGTCGATCCGCCAGGACGACCTGCGCACTCTCGCCGTCATCTACGACCAGTCGCCCTCGGTCCTCACCGAGCAGCTGATCAGCTGGGGTGTCCTGGACGCGGACGCGCGCCGCGCGGTCTCCCACGACGAGGGCTGACCGCCACCAGCACTGAGAAGAAACGTGCCCTCGGGGTGGCCTGAACCATATGGTTCGGGCCACCCCGAGGGCGTTCCCACGGCCCGTACGGCCCCGAGGCGGTAGCAGGTACGCCGGAGGGCCCCCAGCGTGATGCTGGGGGCCCTCCGGCGTACTACAGGGCGCGGAGCCGTGACACTGGGCGGCTGCGCCGCGTGGGCGCGACCAGCCCCACCGGCCCGCACACGACGTCGAACCGTGCGCGGAGCGGATCCCTCAGACCTCGTCGCGCCGCAGCGAGGACTTGAGTTCCTTGAACCGGCCGAGCAGCCCGTTCACGAAGGCCGGCGAGTCGTCCGTGGAGAACTCCTTGGCCAACTGCACCGCCTCGTCGAGCACGACCGCGTCCGGGGTCTCGTCCACCCAGATCAGTTCGTACGCGCCGAGACGCAGGATGTTGCGGTCGACGACCGGCATCCTGTCGAGCGTCCAGTCGACGGCGTACTGCGAGATCAGCTCGTCGATGCGCCGCGTGTGGTTCGCGTAGCCCTCGACCAGCTGCATCGTGAACTCGCTCACCGGCGGCTGCCGGGTGTCCGTCCTGGAGTGCCGGATCCAGTCCGCGAGGACCGTCTGGACGTCGACGTCTCGCTGGTCACCCTCGAAGAGGATCTGGAAGGCGCGCTTGCGGGCCGTATTGCGGGCAGCCACGGTTAGCTGTTCACCCGGCCGAGGTAGTCGCTCGTGCGGGTGTCGACCTTGATCTTCTCACCGGTGGTGATGAAGAGCGGCACGTTGATCTGGTGACCGGTCTCCAGGGTGGCGGGCTTGGTGCCGCCCGTGGAGCGGTCGCCCTGGACACCGGGCTCGGTCTCCTGGACGACCAGCTCGACGGCGGCCGGCAGCTCGACGAAGAGCACCTCGCCCTCGTGCTGCGCCACGGTGGCGGTGAAGCCCTCGATCAGGAAGTTGGCGGCGTCGCCGACGGCCTTGCGGTCGACCATGAGCTGGTCGTAGGTCTGCATGTCCATGAAGACGAAGTACTCGCCGTCCATGTACGAGAACTGCATGTCGCGCTTGTCGACAGTGGCCGTCTCGACCTTGACGCCGGCGTTGAACGTCTTGTCGACGACCTTGCCGGAAAGCACGTTCTTCAGCTTGGTGCGCACGAAGGCGGGGCCCTTGCCGGGCTTGACGTGCTGGAACTCGACGACGGACCAGAGCTGGCCCCCGTCGAGCTTGAGCACCAGGCCGTTCTTGAGGTCGTTCGTGGAAGCCACGGTTGCGGAATCTCCTGGACTGACGTGGACGACCCAGGTAACACGCGCACGGCTCGAAGCGGTCGAAGCACTCGATACGGTCGAGGCTTGTGCGGCTTGCGAGACTAGAGCGCGAGCAGTTCCTTGGTCGTGATGGTGAGTAGCTCGGGTCCGCCGTCCGCCTCAGGGCGCACGACGAGCGTGTCATCGATCCTGACACCGCCCCGGCCCGAGAGGTGGACCCCCGGTTCGACGGTGACCGGCACGCAAGCGTCCAGTTTACCCATGGCCGCGGGGGCCAACTGCGGCTCCTCGTCGATTTCGAGCCCCACACCGTGTCCTGTCGACTCCGGAAGGCCCTCCGTGTACCCGGAGGAGTCCAGCACCTGACGGGCCGCGCGGTCCACGTCACGGTAGGCGGCGCCGGGCACCAGGGCTTCACGGCCGGCCCTCTGGGATGCGAAGACGAGGTCGTACAGCTCGATCTGCCAGTCGGCCGGAGAGGTGCCGATGACGAACGTGCGGCCGATCTCGCAGCGGTATCCGTGGTAGGTCGCCCCGAGGCAGACGGAGAGGAAATCTCCCTCCTCGACCCGGCGGTCGGTCGGCCGGTGCCTCCGCCGCCCGGAGTGCGGGCCCGTGCCGACGGACGTCCTGAAGGCCGGTCCGTCGGCGCCGTGGTCGACGAGGCGGCGCTCCAGTTCCAGCGCGAGGTGCCGTTCGGTGCGGCCGACGAGGATCGACTCCAGGAGTTCGCCCAGGGCCTGGTCGGCGATCTCCGCGCCGATGCGCAGACAGGAGATCTCCTCCTCGTCCTTGATCACCCGCAGCTGTTCGACGGCTCCGCCGACGTCCGCGAGGCGCAGGGCGGGCGCCACGGAACCGATCGCCCGGTGGCGGGCCACGGTGAGGTGGTGCTCCTCGACGGCGAGGGAGTCGGCGCCCTGGGTCGCGGCGAGGTCCGCGGCGGCCACGGCGGGGTCGCCTCCGGGGCTCGGCAGTGTGTGGACGCGCAGGGCGTCGTCCGGGCGGCCGTCCGCGGCGGCGGGGGTGCCGGGTGTCGTGCCGGGTGTGGTGCCGTGCACGAGCAGGTCCTCGGTCCTGCCCAGCAGGAGGACCGCGCCGGGTGGGGCCACGCCTGTGAGATAGCGGACGTTGGCCGGGCGGGTGACCAGCGCGGAGGCGCTGCCGGCGGCGTTGACGCGGTCTCTCAGGCGGGCTCGGCGGGTTTCGTGCACCTCTGGCATGGTCTGAGCGTATGAGCTTCGCTCGGATTGTGCCGGTTTGAGGGGGCCGAGTGGGCGGGGGCCTGCGGGGACGGGGGTGCGGCTGGAGGTTGGGTGCCGGGTGCGGGGCCGTGGGGGCTTGTCGCGCAGTTCCCCGCGCCCCTGAAAAGCGCGGCGGAGTAAGGGGTGCGGCTGGAGGTTGCGTGCCGGGTGCGGGGCCGTGGGGGCTTGTCGCGCAGTTCCCCGCGCCCCTGAAAAGCGCGCTGGTCCTCGCGCCCCTGGAAGGCTCGGGCCGGTGGGGGTCGAGCGCGCCGTTCCCCGCGCCCCTTTGCGGTGCTCAGGTCACCACTGGGGTGGGCTTGCGATGGAGCGGGCCAGGACCTCGTCCAGGACTCGGGCCGTCTGGGGGACGTCCAGTTGGGAGTTGTCGATGATGGGGAGGCCCGAGCCGTACCAGCCGGCCATCCGGCCGTGGATGCGGGCCACTTCCTCGTCGGTGAGGCGGCGGTTTCCGGAGCGCTCCGCGTTGCGCTCCAGGACTATCTCCAGGCCCGGCAGGAGGACGACCGGGAGCAGCCCGGGCCCGACGTGCCGCTTCCAGCCGCCGAGGCCCACCACGGGCCGGTCGGGGAACACGGCGTCGTCGAGGATGCAGGAGATGTTGTTGGCCAGGAAGTTGCGGGCCGCGAAGCCGCAGGTGCGGCGGGCGAGGCGGTACTGCGCCTCCGACATGTCGTTCCACCCCGACTGCGGGTCGGCGAAGCCCGAGCGCACCCATTCGCGGACGTCGTCCAGGCTGATGTGCGCGGTGGGCACCCTGCGGTGGTCCGCCCAGTACTTGGCGACGCTGGTCTTGCCCGCGCCCGCGGGCCCGATGAGCAGCACGGCGAGCGTCGTGGACGTCGGGTCGGGGGTGCCGGTCGTGGGCGGCGCGCTCGGCATCGGGACGGGGCCGCCCGGCGGTAGCTGGACATGGCCCGTGGTGTCCGGCGTCGGTGGCACGGGGGCGTGGTGCGGGACGGCGTGGTGCGGCGCGGGCGGATGGCCCGGCGGGTGCGGAGGACCGGGCGGGTGCGGGGCCGCGGGCCCCGTCTGCGCTCCGGCGAAGCCCGGCGGCGGACCCGCGGGGGCACCGGCGTGCGTACCGGGGTGGTGCGGTCCCGGGTGTGGTGCGGCCCCCGGCCAGCCGGCGGCCGGTCCGTGCCCCGGCTGATGGGGCGGCGGCAGCGGAGACCCCACTGCGTGCTGCATCCGGTGCCACTCCGTCTCGTACAGGCGATGGGCGCTGGCAGCGGGGCACCTGCCCCGCTCGCCTACCGAACGGTACCGTCCCCGGCCGCCGTTTGGTGAACGGCCGGGAACGGCCCGAAGTGCCCGTCCGCGCAAGGCGAATCGGCGCAAGTGCCGCCCGGTGGAGCTATTCGCCCACTTCGCCGTAGGCGGCGAGGAGCACCGCCGGGTCGGGGCCCTCCAGGACGGTCGGCTTGGCCAGTCCGTCGAGGACGATGAAGCGCAGGAGGTCGCCGCGGGACTTCTTGTCGACCTTCATGTTCTCCAGGAGCTTCGGCCACTGGTCGTAGCGGTAGGTCAGCGGCAGCCCGACGGACTCCAGGATCGTGCGGTGCCGGTCCGCGGTCACGTCGTCGAGACGGCCCGCGAGACGGCCCAGTTCGGCGGCGAAGTGCATACCGACCGAGACCGCGGCGCCGTGCCGCCACTCGTAGCGCTCGTTCTTCTCGATGGCGTGGGCGAGGGTGTGCCCGTAGTTGAGGATCTCGCGCAGCCCGGACTCCCTGAGGTCGGACGAGACGACCTCGGCCTTGACCCTGATGGAGCGCTCGATCAGCTCGGCGGTGTGCGGTCCGGCGGGCGTACGGGCGCCCTGCGGGTCGGCCTCGATGAGTCCGAGGATCTCCGGGTCGGCGATGAAGCCGGCCTTGATGATCTCGGCGAGCCCCGACACGAAGTCGTGGACCGGCAGCGAGTCGAGCGCGGCGAGGTCGCACAGCACGCCGACGGGCGGGTAGAAGGCGCCGACGAGGTTCTTGCCCTCGGCGGTGTTGATGCCGGTCTTGCCGCCGACCGCCGCGTCCACCATGGCCAGCACGGTGGTGGGGATGGCGATCCAGCGCACCCCGCGCAGCCAGGTCGCCGCGACGAAACCCGCCAGGTCGGTGGTGGACCCGCCGCCGACGCCGATGATCACGTCGGTGCGGGTGAAGCCGGACTGCCCGAGCGCCTTCCAGCAGTACGCGGCGACCTCCGCGGTCTTGGCCTCCTCCGCGTTGGGCACCTGGATGGCGACGGCCTCGAAGCCCTGACCGGCGAGGTCGGCGCGGAGCGCGTCACCGGTCTCGGCGAGCGCCTCGGGGTGGATCACCGCGACCCGCTTGGCCCGATCCCCTACCAACTGGCCCAGCTCACCGAGGAGTTGGCGGCCGACCAGCACCTCGTACGGCTCACTGCCCGCCGTACCTCCGACGTGGATCCGCGTCACTGCCTCGTTCATGCTTCCTTCAACTCCAGTGCGTCGAGGACCGCTCGGGTGACCTCTTCGGGGGTGCGGCCGTCGGTGGTCACCACGGCGCTCGCGACCCCCGCGTACAACGGGCGGCGGGCGTCCATGAGTTCGCGCCACTGCCGGCGCGGGTTGACCGCGAGGAGCGGCCTGGCCGCGTTCAGACCGGTGCGCTGCACGGCCTCCTCGACGTCCATCGAGAGGTACACGACGGGCTGTCCGGCGAGCAGCGCCCGGGTGTCCGCGTCGAGGATGGAACCGCCGCCCAGCGCCAGGACGCCGTCGTGTTCCGCGAGGGCCCGCCGCACGGCCTCTTTCTCGACGGCGCGGAAGACCTGTTCGCCCTCGTCCACGAAGATGTCCGCGATGGTGCGGCCCTGCTCGGCCACGATGTCCTCGTCGGTGTCGCGGAAGCGGCAGCCGAGCCGCTCCGCGAGCAGCGCGCCGACCGTGGACTTGCCGACGCCCATGGGGCCGACCAGCACGATCCTGGGACCGGTCACCGCACGACCAGGTTCTTCAGGTACGACTGCACGTTGCGCCGGGTCTCCGGCACGCTGTCGCCGCCGAACTTCTCCGCCACCGCGTCCGCCAGGACCAGCGCGACCATCGCCTCGGCGACGATCCCGGCCGCGGGCACCGCGCACACGTCCGAGCGCTGGTGATGCGCCTTGGTCGCCTCGCCGGTCACCACGTCGATGGTCGCCAGGGCCCGCGGCACCGTGGCGATGGGCTTCATCGCCGCCCGTACGCGCAGGAGTTCACCCGTGGTCAGACCGCCCTCGGTGCCGCCCGAGCGGCCCGAGGTGCGCCGGATGCCCTCGTCGGTCTGGACGATCTCGTCGTGCGCCTTCGAACCCGGCACCCGCGCGAGGTCGAAGCCGTCCCCGACCTCCACGCCCTTGATCGCCTGGATGCCCATCAGCGCCGCCGCCAGCCGCGCGTCCAGGCGCCGGTCCCAGTGCACGTGCGAACCGAGGCCCACCGGCACCCCATACGCCAGCACCTCGACCACCCCGCCGAGCGTGTCGCCGTCCTTGTGGGCCTGGTCGATCTCCGCGACCATCGCCTTCGACGCGTCCGCGTCCAGGCAGCGCACCGGGTCCGCGTCCAGCTTCTCGACGTCGTTCGGGGTGGGGTAGACGCCGTAGGGGGCCTTCGCCGCCGCCAGCTCCACCACGTGCGAGACGACCTCGATGCCGGCGGTCTCCTTCAGGTACGAACGCGCCACCGCGCCCAGCGCCA
The DNA here is from genome assembly GCF_044328075.1 of Streptomyces sp. NPDC017991. NCBI lineage: Bacteria > Bacillati > Actinomycetota > Actinomycetes > Kitasatosporales > Streptomycetaceae > Streptomyces > Streptomyces sp. NPDC017991. The sequence continues at coordinate 67,838 of NZ_JBIRGP010000007.1, forward strand.
CCCGCGCCGCGGTCTCCCGTGCGGAGGCCCGCTCCAGGATCGGCCGCGCCTCGTCGAAGCCGTACTTCTGCATACCGGCGAGGTCCGCGTGGCCGGGCCGCGGCCGGGTCAGCGGGGCGTTGCGGGCCAGCTCCGCGAGAATCTGCGGGTCGACCGGGTCGGCCGCCATGACCTGTTCCCACTTGGGCCACTCGGTGTTGCCGACCATCACCGCGACCGGCGAGCCGAGGGTGAGTCCGTGCCGGACACCGCCCAGGAAGGTGACCTCGTCGCGCTCGAACTTCATCCGCGCGCCGCGCCCATAGCCCAGGCGCCGCCGGGCCAGGTGGTCCGCCACCATCTCCGTGGTGATCGGCACGCCGGCGGGAAGACCCTCCAGCGTCGCCACAAGTGCCGGACCGTGGGACTCCCCGGCGGTCAGCCAGCGCAACCTGCTCAACGGTGCTCCTCATGCTCGCGCCCTGGTGCGGTGTCCTGTTCCTACGAACACGCTGCTGCGTACACGCGTCCTCGCGTACGGCGACGGCGCGACCGGGTGCGCGGCCCTGGCCCGCCGCCTCCGATCCTCCCACGTCCGCGCCCTGCGCCCGGCCCCAGGTCCATCTGGCGGACGCGCCCGGGTCGTACCGTGGCGCGGGTCCGCCTCACGCCGTGGGGTCGTCCTGCCGGGGCGGCGGCGCGTACGAGCCCAGGTGGTCGGCACCGCGGCCCTGTGCGTACCGTGCCGACTCGGGGACGGGCCGCCCCGCGCGCACCGCCCGGTGGTACGTGAACTTGCGCTTCAGCTTGAGGGCCCAGGCCGTCAGGACGGCGAGCACGAAGACCCCCAGCGCGGCGCCTTGCGCCCAGTCCGGCAGGAAGCCCACCACCGACTGGAAGATCTCCGACTTCCAGGATGCCTGTGTCACGTACATGGATCTGTCCCCCGATTGTCCCGGTCCCCCCGACCCCGCCCCCGCGGCATCGGAAACCGGATCCTAGCGGCCGTCCTGGCGGGCCGCGAGGGACTTCTCGCCCGCCGTCCGCATGGTGTCGACCGGGCCCGGAGCGCGGCCCGTCATCTGCTCGACCTGGAGCACCGCCTGATGCACGAGCAGGTCGAGTCCGCTGACGACGGCGCCTCCGTAGGCGGACCAGCGGGCCGCGAGGTCGGTGGGCCAGGGGTCGTACAGGACGTCGAAGAGGGTGGCGGGCCGCTCGGGGACGGACGGGGCGAGGGCGTCGGTGGCGCCCGCCGGGGTGGTCGCGATCACCAGGGGCGCGCGCAGCGCCTGTCCGGCGTCCGACCAGTCCGCCGTACGCACCTCGATGTCGAGCCGCTCGCCCCACTGCCGCATCTCGGCGGCGCGCGCCGCGCTGCGGACGTACACGACGACCTCGCCCGTGCAGACGCGGGCGAGGGCGGCCAGCGCGGAGGACGCGGTGGCGCCCGCGCCGAGGATCGCTGCGGATTCCACTTGTTCGATGCCCCGCTCGCGCAGGGCGGCGACGATGCCGGGGATGTCGGTGTTGTCGCCGACACGGCGACCGTCCTCGGTGCACACCACCGTGTTCACGGCCTCGACGGAGGCCGCCGTCCCACTGATCTCGTCGAGCAGCGGAATGACCGCCCGCTTGAGCGGCATCGTCAGCGAGAGTCCGGCCCATTCGGGACCGAGTTTCCCGATGAATTCGGACAGCGCCGTCTCGTCGATCTCGAAACGGTCGTACGACCAGTGGTGCAGACCGAGTTCCTCGTACGCGGCGCGGTGCAGCACCGGGGAAAGGGAATGCCCGATCGGGGAACCGAGAACGGCGGCTCGGCACCGCCGGTCCCCGTCAGTCCTTGTTGCGCCGCTCATTGAATTTCTGAACCAACTTCTCGTGCTCGGCCAGGGTCTTGGTGAAGTCCGTCTTCTTGCCGTCGATGGAGATGAAGAACATCCACGCACCGCCGTCGGGCTTCAGCGCCGCCCGCAACGCCTCGTCGCCGGGATTCCCGATCGGCCCGGGCGGAAGACCCTTGTAGAAGTACGTGTTGTACGGGTCGTCGTAGTTGCGGATCTCGGCGACCGAGATATCGATCTTGCTCTGACCCTTGAGGTAGTTGTACGTCGAGTCGAACTCAAGCTTCTGGTTGGTGACGTCGTTCGTCGGCTTCAGCCGGTTGTAGACGACGGACGCCATCTTCTTGAAGTCGTCGTGCGTGATGCCCTCGGCCTGGACGAGACTCGCGACCGTGACGACCTGCAGCGGGTCCTCAAGGCCGAGGTCGTCGGCCTTCGCCTCCAGGTCGTACTTGGCGTACTCCTTGTTGGCCTGGGCGACCATGTCCTTCAGGACGGTCTCGGGCTTCATGTTCTTGTCGGCGGGATAGGTCGCCGGATAGAGGAATCCTTCCAGCGGGTCCTTGATGTCGCTGTCGTCGTCCGCCCAGTCCGGCAGCCCGAGGCTCTTGTACTTCTTCTTGGCGACGTCCGCGGTGGTGCCCTTGGAGAGATCGAGTTGCTTGTCGATCGCCTCGTACACGGTGACGTTGCGCTGCCCTTCCCTGACGACCAGATTGTTCTGGCTCTTGGGATCGAGCATCAGCGCGACAGCGCTTTCCGCGGACATCTGCTTCTTCAGCAGATAGGAACCCGCCTGGATCTTGTCGCCGTTCTCGTTCTGCGCCTGGGCCGCCACGAAGGCGTCCACGCTCTTGACGACGCCGGCCGCCTTCAGTTTCTGGCCGATCACCGATCCGAAGGCGCCCTTGGGAATCACGACGGTCACCTGGCCGCCGGTTCCTTCGCCCGCGTAATCGGGGGCCGAGCCGAAACGACTCTGATAGAACTGGTAGCCGAAATAGGTGACGCCACCGCCCACCGAGAGAAGGACGAGGGAGACCACCAGGCAGGCGCAGCCGTTCTTGCTCTTCTTCTCGCCTTTGCCCTTGCTCCCCTTACCGCCTTTGGCGCCTTTTCCGGCCTTGCCGCGTCGGCGGTTCTGCGGGTCGTCGTCGGTGTCTTCCTCGTCGTCTTCATCGCCCGCGAAGAACGCGTGCTCGCCCTGGTCCGGCCCCGGGTCCCAGTCGGTGCGCTGCGATTCCGGTTCCGCTTCGGGTTCCGGTTCGGCGCGGCGGCGGCTCGGCGGCTCGGGCGGCGGGTAGGCGTCGGGGGTCCCGTAGTAGTCGGGCTGCTGACCGTTGTACGCCACGGCCTGGCCGCCGTAGGGGTCGTTCGGATCAGCGCCGTACGGGACCTGCTGCTGCGGCTGGTACTGCTGGCCCGCGTCCCAGCCGCCGCCGTTGTACGGCCGGCCGTTCTGGTCGTACTGCTGACCGTTCTGGTCGTACTGCCCGCCACCCTGGTCGGGGTACCCCTGCCCACCCTGGCCGTTGTACTGCTGCGGAGAGTGATTGCCGTACTGCTGCTGCTCCTGGCCGTAGTGCTGCTGCTGTCCCTGGGCGTACTGCTGCTGCCCCTGGTCGTAGTCGGCCTGCTGGCCCGTGCCCCAGTCGCCGTACTGCGGCTGCTGCGGCTGCTCCGGATAGTGCTGCGGCTGGCCGCCGTAGGGGGACTGGGCCGCCTGGGCCTCCTGTCCTCCCCATCCGTTGTCCCCGTACAACGGGTCCTCGGGATGCCACGGTTCGGAGCCTGGGCCCCGGCCATACTCAGTCATCGATCCCCTAGAGCCGCGAGGCGGTGGTCGCGCGGTGGCTGGGCTTCCGTCGCCTCTCTCCTGTGCGGAGGCTATTCGAACACCACCGCATCGCGCGGAACGTTACCGTACCGCGATCAGATGACCACTTCGACGCCCTCGCCCGGAGATGTACCTGACACCCGTTCGGACTCCAGTGCCTGCTGGAGGATGATCACGGCCGCCACCTGGTCGATGACCGATCTGCCCTTCTTGGACTTCACGCCCGAGGCGCGCAGTCCCTGACTGGCCGTCACCGTGGTCATCCTCTCGTCCACGAGGCGCACCGACACGGGTGCGATCCCGCGTGCGAGCTCCTGTGCGAACGCGCGGACCTTGACAGCGGCCGGCCCCTCGCCCCCCTTGAGGGAGCGAGGAAGACCGACGACGACCTCGATCGGCTCGTACTCCTCGACGAGTTGCCGCAGCCGCCGGTGGGCGGCCGGGACGTCACGTCCCGGTACGGTCTCCACCGGCGTGGCCAGGATCCCGTCGGGGTCGCAGGAGGCGACCCCGATCCGGGCGTCCCCGACATCGATGGCGAGCCGGCGTCCGCGGCGCATGACCCGCTCGCCGTCGCTCACTTGGCGGTCTCGGCCACGAGCCGCTCGACGGCGTCGGCGGCCTCACCGATGGCGGCCGGGTTCTGGCCGCCGCCCTGGGCCACGTCGGGCTTGCCGCCACCGCCGCCGCCGAGGGTCTTGGCGGCCGTGCGCACCAGGTCACCGGCCTTGAGGCCACGCTCGCGGGCGGCCTCGTTGGTGGCGATGACCGTCAGCGGTTTGCCGTTGACGGTGGTGAACAGGGCGACCACGACGGCCCGTCCGCCCTGGATACGGCCGCGTACGTCGAGGACCAGCTTGCGCAGGTCGTCGGCGCTCGTGCCGTCCGGGACCTGACCGGTGACAAGTGCGACGCCCTGCACGTCCTTGGCGGATCCGGCGAGACCGGCGGCGGCCTGGAGGACCTTCTCCGCGCGGAACTTCTCGATCTCCTTCTCGGCGTCCTTCAGCTTGCCGAGCATGGCCGAGACCTTCTCCGGGAGCTCCTCCGGACGGCCCTTGATCAGCTCCTGGAGCTGGGCGACGACCGTGTGCTCGCGGGCGAGGAAGTTGTAGGCGTCGACACCCACCAGGGCCTCGATACGGCGGACACCCGAACCGATCGACGACTCGCCGAGCAGCTTGACCAGGCCGAGCTGGGCGGTGTTGTGCACATGTGTGCCGCCGCACAGCTCCTTGGAGAAGTCGCCGATGGTGACGACGCGCACGCGCTCGCCGTACTTCTCACCGAACTCGGCGATGGCGCCCTGCTTCTTGGCCTCGTCGATGCTCAGGATCTCGGCGTGCACGTCGAGGTCGCGGGTGAGCACCTCGTTGATCTTCTGCTCCACGTCCGTCATCACGGCCGTGGGCACGGCCGACGGGGAGCCGAAGTCGAAGCGGAACCGGCCGGGCTGGTTCTCGGAACCGGCCTGGGCGGCCGTCGGGCCGAGGGCGTCGCGCAGGGCCTGGTGCGTGAGGTGGGTGGCCGAGTGGGCGCGGGCGATGGCCGTGCGGCGGCGCACGTCGATGACGGCCTGGGCCTTGGCGCCGACGGTCACCTCGCCGACCTGGACGACGCCCTTGTGGACGTACACCCCGGGGACGGGCTTCTGGCAGTCGCGGACCTCGATCACGGCACCGGTGTCGATCCTGATGCGGCCGGTGTCGCCGATCTGGCCGCCGCCCTCGGCGTAGAACGGGGTGCGGTCGAGGACGATCTCGACCTCGTCGCCCTCGGTGGCGGCGGGCGAGGAGGCACCGTCGACGAGGATGCCGACGACCGTGGACTCGCCCTCGGTGTTCGTGTAGCCGATGAAGTCGGTCTCGCCGGCGGCGTCGGCGATCTCGCGGTAGGCGCCCATGTCGGCGTGACCGGTCTTCTTGGCCTTGGCGTCGGCCTTGGCGCGCTCCCGCTGCTCCTTCATCAGGCGCCGGAAGCCGTCCTCGTCCACGGACAGGCCCTGTTCGGAGGCCATCTCCAGGGTGAGGTCGATCGGGAAGCCCCAGGTGTCGTGGAGCAGGAAGGCCTTGTCGCCGGAGAGGACGGTGCCGCCGGAGGACTTGGTCTCCGTGACGGCGGTGTCGAGGATGTTGGTGCCGCCCTTCAGCGCCTTCAGGAAGGCGGCCTCCTCGGCGAGGGCGACGGTCTCGATGCGCTTGCGGTCGGAGACCAGCTCCGGGTACTGCCGGCCCATCATCTCGATGACGACGTCGACGAGATCCTGGACGACCGGGCCGGTGGCGCCGAGCAGCCGCATGTTGCGGATGGCGCGGCGCATGATGCGGCGCAGCACATAGCCACGGCCCTCGTTGCCCGGGGAGACGCCGTCGCCGATGAGCATCACGGACGTCCGCATGTGGTCGGTGACCACACGCAGGGAGACGTCGGAGCCGTGGGCGGCGCCGTACTCGACACCGGTCAGCTCGGTGGCCTTCTTGATGACGGCCATGGAGGTGTCGATCTCGTACAGGTTCTGCACGCCCTGCAGGATCATGGCGAGGCGTTCGAGGCCGAGGCCGGTGTCGATGTTCTGGCTCGGCAGGTCGCCGAGGATCTCGAAGTCCTCCTTCGAGGTGCCCTCGCCGCGCTCGTACTGCATGAAGACGAGGTTCCAGATCTCCACGTACCGCTCGTCGTTGACGGCGGGGCCGCCCTCGGCGCCGAACTCGGGGCCGCGGTCGTAGTTGATCTCGGAACACGGGCCGCAGGGGCCCGGGACGCCCATGGACCAGTAGTTGTCCTTCTTGCCGAGGCGCTGGATGCGCTCCTTGGGGACGCCGACGACCTCGTGCCAGATGCGCTCGGCCTCGTCGTCCTCCAGGTACACGGTGATCCAGAGCTTCTCCGGCTCCAGGCCGTAACCGCCCTTGTCCTGGGGGCTGGTCAGCAGCTCCCAGGCGTACTTGATGGCGCCTTCCTTGAAGTAGTCGCCGAAGGAGAAGTTGCCGCACATCTGGAAGAACGTGCCGTGCCGGGTGGTCTTGCCGACCTCTTCGATGTCCGGCGTACGGACACACTTCTGGACGCTGGTGGCGCGGGCGAAGGGGGGCTTGACCTCACCGAGGAAGTACGGCTTGAAGGGGACCATGCCGGCCGGGACCAGGAGCAGAGTCGGGTCGTCCGCGATGAGCGACGCCGAAGGGACGACGGTGTGCCCGCGCTCCTCGAAGAAGCTCAACCAGCGGCGACGAATCTCGGCCGACTCCATCAGTGGTCCTCATTCCGGTTGTACGAGTACGTCGACCTCTCGACGTACGTCGGGTTCTTGCCGTGCTTCGGGGTCCCGCCGTGCTGCGGGTCGTCGCCGCTCTCCAGGGCGGCGAGGCGGCGCGGGGAGGCCGGTTCGGGGTCGGCGTTCAGTCCGAGCGCCTCGCCGAGTTCCGCCTCGCGCTGGACCATTCCGTCCCGGACGTCGAGTGCGAAGTCCTTGACGCGGTGGCCCGCCTCGATCGCCTTGTCGGCGGCTCTGGCCGCCAGGCTCTCGGGCGTCAGCTGCTTGATCTTGCGGTTGACCTTGGTGGTGGCCCACACGCCGGCGGCTGCGCCCGCGGTGAACCAGAACGTACGGCGGAACATCGCTGCGTCAGTCCTTCTTCCGCTTTCCCCGTCGCGCCGACGGGACGGTGCGGCCCACGATCACGGTGCGTCGCGTGGGCTTGGCGGGCTCGTCCTCGCGGCGGCCGCCCATGGCCCGGCGTACGCCGTAGCCGAACGCCGCCACCTTCACCAGCGGGCCGCCGAAGGTCGAGGCGACGGTCGAGGAGAGCGCCGAGGCGTTCGACGTGACCTCCTGGACGTCCGCGGCGATGGCGTCGACCCGCTCGATCTGGCTCTGCGCGGAGCGCACGGCCGCGGAGGCGTCCGCGAGGAGCGGGACCGTCTGTTCGGTCACGTCCGCGACGAGCTTGGTGGTCGCCCTGAGCGTCTGGGCCAGCCTCGCGAGTGCCACCGCGAGGAAGGAGACCAGGATCGCCCAGAAGACGGCCACCAGGATCCCGGCCACCTCACCACCGGACACTGCGCACCCGCTCCCTGAACTCGTGCCTCACCATCGAAAAGTCGTCCTCCGACCCTATCGCGCCGGCGCCGCGGCTCCGTACCGGATTACCGCCCGCCACCACCGGGGTTCGCGCGAAGCGATTGTACGGAGTGCGCATGGGTGGGTACGCTCCGTTGCCCATGCGGTCTTCTCAGGGTTCTCGGCCCTCCGGCGCGGGGGCGGGCGGTCACCGGGGCGGCAATCTGCCCCTGGAGCTCAACGCGTTCGTGGGCCGCGCGGCCGAACTGACGCGACTGGACGCGGCCCTCGGCGCCGCGCGGCTGGTCACGGTGACGGGCCCGGGCGGGGTGGGCAAGTCGCGGCTGGCGGCGCGCGCGGCGGCCCGGCTCCGGCCGGACGACGGGGTGTGGCGGGTGGAACTGGCCGAGCTGCGCGAGCCGGAACTCGTCGAGTACGCGGTCGTGGAGGCGCTGGGCCTGACGGATCACACCTCGCGACCGCCGCGGCAGGTCCTGCTCGACCATCTCGCGGAGCGGCGGCTCCTGCTCGTGCTCGACGGGTTCGAGCATCTGGTCGACGCGTGCGCGGCGCTGGTCGGTGAGCTGCTGCGGCGCGCGGCCGGCCTGCGGGTGCTGGCCGTGGGGCGCAGGCCGCTCTCGGTGGAGGGCGAGCAGGTGTTCCCGCTGGCGCCGCTGACCGGGCCGGAGGCGGCCGAGCTGTTCGCGGACCGCGCCGCCGCCGGCACGCCGGGTTTCGCGCTGGACGACGGCAACCGCGCGGACGTCCACGAGATCTGCCGGCGGCTCGACGGGGTCCCGCTCGCCGTGGAGCTGGCCGCGGGACGGCTGCGGGCCCTCTCCCCCGCTCAGTTGCTAGCCCGGCTCGACGACCGTTTCCGGCTGCTCACGGGCGGTGGGCGCGACACGCTGCCGCGCCATCGGACGCTGCGTACGGCGATCGGCTGGAGCCATGAACTGTGCACACCGCAGGAGCGGCTGATGTGGGCGCGGCTGTCGGTGTTCGCCGGGCAGTTCGACCTGGAGTCCGTGGAGTACGTGTGCGGGGGCGGCGGGCTGCGTCCCGACAACATCCTCGACGTCCTCCACGAGTTGCTGGCCCAGTCGGTGATCACCCGCGAGGACACGCCGGCGGGGGTGCGCTACCGGATGCTGGACACGGTCCGGGCCTACGGCGCGGACTGGCTGGAGGCCACCGACGACGGGGACCGGCTGCGGCGGCGGCACCGCGACTGGTTCACGGGGCTCGCGACCTGGGGCGAGCTGGACTGGTTCTCGCCCCGGCAGCGTGAGGTGGCCGCGCGGGTGGAGGCGGAGCTGCCGAATCTGCGCCGCGCCCTGGAGCACTGTCTGAGCGAGCCGGACGACGGGCATCTGGGGCAGTACCTGGCGGGGACCCTCTGGTTCTACTGGGTGGGCTGCGGGCGGCTGTCGGAGGGGCGGCACTGGCTGGAGCGCAGTCTGGACCTGGACACCGAGCACGAGCGCTCGCGGCTGAAGGCGCTGTGGGTGCTCGGCCATGTGGCGGTCCTCCAGGGCGACACCGTGCCCGCGTTCGCCGCGCTCGGCGAGTGCCGTCGGACGGCGGAACTCGCCGGCAACCGCACCGCGCTGGCCTACGCCGAGCACCGCACCGGCTGTCTGGCCCTGGTCACCGACGACATGCCCCGCGCGCAGACCCTGCTGCGTTCGGCGCTCGACCGCTATCACGAGATCGGCGAGCTGAACAGCAACGTCCTGATGGCGCAGGTGGAGCTGGCGATGGCGCTGGCCTTCCAGGGCGATCTGCCGGGCGCGGTACGGCTGTGCGAGGAGGTGCGCCGGGTCTGCGTGGACCACGGGGAGCGCTGGTCGCTGGCGTACGCGCTGTACGTACTGGCGTACGCGGCCCGGACCGAGGGTGATCTGCCGGGCGCCCGGCGACTGTTGACGGAGTGCCTGGACATCACCCATGCCTTCCACGACCTGCTCGGCACGGTCCTGGCCGTGGAGCTGCTCGCGCTGGTCACCGCGGCCGAGGGCGACGCCGCCGAGGCGGCGGTGCTCCAGGGCTCCGCCTCCCGGATGTGGCCGTCGGTGGGCCTGCCGCTGTTCGGTTCGGCCTACTACAACGCCCCGCACGAGCAGTGCGAGGCCATGGCCCGGGAGCGGCTGGGCGACGATCGGTACGAGGAGTGCGTACGGGCCGGGGCGCGGCTGGGGCGGCAGGCGGCGGTGGGGCGGGCGCTCGGCCGCACCCGGCCGGAGGCGCTCGGTACGTCTGCCGCGCCGCTTGACATCCCGGCACTCCCGGACATGCGAGAACCCGCCGCCTCGCCCACCCGCAAGGGTGGGGAGACGACGGGCTGATGCTCTGAGAGCAGGCGCGAGGCCGGTGGTGCTGGGTACGCCTGATCAGCGGGCGTAGTACTCGACGACGAGCTGCTCGTCGCAGATCACCGGGATCTCCTTGCGGTTCGGCTCGCGGTCCAGGCGGAACGCCAGGGCGCCGAGGTTCACCTGGAGGTAGCGCGGGGTCTCACCGTCGGGGGCGAACCCACCGGCACGGGCGACCTCGAACAGCGTCTTGCTGCGGCTGCGCTCGCGGACCATCACGACGTCGTCCGGCTTGACGCGGAAGGACGGCTTGTCGACCTTGCCGCCGTTGACCTCGATGTGGCCGTGCACGACCATCTGGCGGGCCTGGTAGATCGTGCGGGCGATGCCCGAACGCAGAACCAGGGCGTCGAGACGACGCTCCAGCTCGATGACCAGGGCCTCACCGGTCTTGCCCTGCGTCTTGGCGGCACGCTCGTAGGCGCGGACGAGCTGACGCTCGGACACGTCGTACTGCGCGCGCAGACGCTGCTTCTCCAGCAGACGGACCTTGTAGTCCGAGTTCTGCTTGCGGCCACGGCCGTGCTCGCCGGGCGGGTAGGGGCGGGCCTCGAAGTACTTGACGGCCTTCGGGGTCAGCGCGATGCCGAGGGCACGCGACTTCTTGACCTTGGGGCGGGACTGGTTCGGCATGAACCAAACACCTCGTGATTTCTGATGTGAATACGGCTTCACCAGTGGTTAGGGGAGGTCGCATCCGCAGCCAGGGAAACCCTTCGGGTCCGTCACGGACCTGCTGGGCAGCCGCTCCCTGAGCTGGGCACATGTGCAGCACGCGAGTGGCCCACCGACCGTTTCCCGGGATTCCGAGAGGGTGGTGGGCTGCCCGCGACACCTTCGACGGTGCGCGACGCTCCTGGATTCCTCACCCGGAGGTGAGGGCTCCGGCTGCATGTCCCGTTCTGGTGGTGCCGACTTCCTCGTTGAAGGAGGCCGGACACGGGACGCAGCGCTTCGGAGAGTCTACAGGGCGATCAGGACCGCCCTCGACCGAGGTGTTTCCTGGTCCACTCCACCGCGTCCGCGTAGCGCGCCTCGGCGCCGTGCCGGGTCGGGGTGTAGTACTCCCGGTCCTTGAGCTCCTCGGGCGCGTACTGCTGGGCGGCGATGCCCTCGGGCAGGTCGTGCGGATACACGTACCCCTGCGCGTGGCCGAGCTTGGCCGCGCCCTTGTAGTGCCCGTCCCGCAGATGCATCGGCACGGGACCCGCGTGGCCCTTGCGCACGTCCTCCATGGCGGCGCCGATCGCCGTCGTCGCGGCGTTCGACTTCGGGGCCAGGGCGAGGGCGATGGTGGCGTGGCTGAGGGTGAGCGCGGCCTCCGGGAAGCCGATCATGGCGACGGCCTGGGCCGCCGCGACCGCCGTCGGCAGCGCGTTCGGATCGGCCAGGCCGATGTCCTCGCTGGCGGAGATCATCAGGCGACGGGCGATGAACCGGGGGTCCTCGCCGGCCTCGATCATCCGGGCCAGGTAGTGCAGCGCCGCGTCGACGTCCGAGCCCCTGATCGACTTGATCAGGGCGCTGGCCACGTCGTAGTGCTGGTCGCCGTCGCGGTCGTACTTCACCGCGGCCCGGTCGACGGTCTCCTCCAGGGTCTGGAGGGTGATCCCGGCGTCCTTCTTGTCGAGTGCCGCCCCGGCGGCGGCCTCCAGGGCGGTGAGGGCACGCCGGGCGTCGCCGCCGGCGATCCTCAGCAGGTGCTCCTCACTGTCCGTGGGGAGGGTGAGCGCCCCCTTGAGGCCGCGCTCGTCGGTGAGCGCCCGGCGCAGCAGCCCGCGCAGGTCGTCGTCCGTGAGCGGTTCGAGGGTGAGCAGGAGCGAGCGGGACAGCAGCGGGGAGATGATCGAGAAGTACGGGTTCTCCGTGGTCGCCGCGATCAGCGTCACCCAGCGGTTCTCGACGGCCGGGAGCAGGGAGTCCTGCTGGGCCTTGCTGAAGCGGTGGATCTCGTCGAGGAAGAGGACGGTCTCCTTGCCGTAGCCCCCGGTGGCACGGCGGGCCCCCTCGATGACCGCGCGGACCTCCTTGACGCCCGCGGTGATCGCGGAGAGCTCCACGAAGCGCTTGTTCGTCGCCTTGGAGACCACGTACGCGAGGGTCGTCTTGCCGGTGCCGGGCGGGCCCCAGAGGATCACCGAGGAGGGTCCGGCCGGGCCGCCGCCGCCCTCGCCGACGAGTCTGCGCAGCGGCGAGCCCGGCTTCAGCAGATGCTGCTGGCCCTCGACCTCGTCGAGGGTGCGCGGGCGCATCCGGACGGCCAGGGGACTGCCGGAGGGGTCCTTCTCCTGGCGTTCTTCGGCTGCGGCGGTAAACAGGTCGGGCTCCACATCCGGAACCCTATGCCACGCCACTGACAACGCGGCCCGGCCCTTGCCCCGCAAGGGATCCGCCCGGGTCCGTCGGCTGGTGCGTCAGCTGGTCCAGAAGTCCCACCAGCGCGTCAGGATCAGCATGCCGATGATCCCGATGTGCAGGACCGGCAGCACCCAGGCGAACTCGCCGAAGAACCCCTTGAGCCAGCCGGGCGCGGGCAGGAAGCCGTGCCGGACGTTGTGCGCGGTCACGGACCAGAACATCACGATGGTCGCGACCCAGGCGAGGCAGCACCACAGGCACAGCGAGTTGATGTTGTACAGCGACTGGTACTGCAGCCAGGTCACGAATCCGACGCCGAACAACGTGCCCGCGTTGAAGGTCAGCCAGTACCAGCGCGGGTAGGTCGCCCGCCCGAGCAGGCTCACGCCGACGGCGATCACGATGCCGTACGCCACGAGGCCCATCATCGGGTTGGGGAACCCGAAGACGGAGGCCTGGTCGCTCTTCATGATGTTGCCGCAGGAGACGACCGGGTTCAGGCTGCAGCCCGGCGTGAAGCCCGGGTCCTCAAGGAGCTTGAACTTGTCGATGGTGATGACCCAGGAGGCCAGCAGCCCGGCCGCGCCCGTGATCATCAGCACAAGGGCGAGGAACCGGCCGCCGCCCACGGTCCGTGGGACTCCCGCGGCTCCCTGGTCGGTGGAGACGCCTTCCCTGACTGTCGTCTTGCTCATCACGCCGTTTCCGTAGCTTGAGAGGACCTTCCGGGCACGGTCATTGTGCCGCACACGCGCGGGTGTCCACCGTTCGATGGACATAAGGAAGTACGTGCGGTCGTCCCGGAACGCTCGCTTCGGCGGGACGCTCGTTCGCATGACAGCACACGCGAACGAACTCGCGGTCGACGTACGGGGGCTGCGCAAGCGGTACGGCGGCATCACCGCCGTCGACGGCATCGATCTCGGTATCCGGCGGGGCGAGGTGTTCGGCCTGCTCGGACCCAACGGCGCGGGCAAGAGCACCACGGTGGAGATCCTTCAGGGCAACCGTTCCCGCGACGCGGGCGAGGTCTCGGTGCTCGGCACGGATCCGGTGAACGCCACGCGCGCGTGGCGCTCGCGGGTCGGCATCGTCTGGCAGGACGAATCCGCGCCCGCCGAGTTGACGGTGGGCGAAACGGTCCGCCATTTCGCCCGCTACTACCCGAAGCCGCGCGACCCGGCGGAGGTCATCGGCCTGGTGGGCCTGGAAGGGAAGACGGGCAGCCGCATCAAGGCGCTCTCGGGCGGCCAGCGGCGCCGGCTCGATGTGGCGCTCGGGGTGATCGGCGGTCCCGACCTGCTGCTCCTGGACGAGCCCACGACCGGATTCGACCCGGCGGCCCGGCGGCAGTTCTGGGAGCTGATCCGCAGGCTCGCGGACGAGGGCACGACGATCCTGCTGACCACGCACTATCTGGAGGAGGCGGAGGCGCTCGCGGACCGGCTCGCGGTGATCGCGCGCGGGCTGGTCGTGGCCGAGGGCGAACCCGCGGAGCTGCGCGACCGGTTCGGGACCGAGGCCGTCGTCGAGTGGACGGAGTCCGACGGCTCTCCCCGCACGGAACGCACCGGGACGCCCACGCGTACGGTCGCCGAACTCATGCGCCGCTTCGACGGGGAGATCCCGGGGCTGCGGGTGGCCCGCCCGACCCTGGAGGACGTCTATCTGCGGCTCACGGGGCTGGAGGACGCGCGATGACCACGGCCACGGCACGGGTGCGTACGAAAGAGAGCGGCACGCGGCGGCTCCCGGCGGCCTGGCTGCTCGGATGCCACCGGGGCGCCCTGGAGATCAAGCAGTTCTTCCGACTGCGCGACCAGGTGGTCTTCACCTTCGCCTTCCCCATCGTGTTCCTCTTCCTGTTCGCGTCGATCTTCAGCGACGACGTGACGGGCGCGGGCGTCACCGCCTCGCAGCTGTACGTGCCTGCGATGATGGCCGCCGGCATCATGACCACCAGCTTCCAGTCGCTCGGCATCTCGATCGCGATCGAGCGGGACGAGAAGGTGCTGCGCCGGCTGCGCGGCACTCCGATGCCGCCGGCCGCGTACTTCGTCGGCAAGATCTGGCTGGTTCTCGTCACCGGCTTCCTGGAGACGGTCGTCCTGCTCGTCGTGGGCATCACGTTCTACGGCGTGGAGCTGCCCTCGGACACCATGAGGTGGCTGGACTTCGGCTGGATCTTCCTGCTGGGCCTGACGGCGTGCGCCCTGCTGGGCATCGCGATCAGCTCGGTCCCGAAGACCGGTAGGAGCGCCACTTCCGTGGTCGTACTGCCCTTCCTGGTGCTGCAGTTCATCTCCGGGGTCTACATCTCCATCGACACCATCCCGGGCTGGATGCTCGACATCAGCGCGGTGTTCCCGCTGAAGTGGATGTGCCAGGGGCTGCGGGGCGTGTTCCTGCCGGAGTCGGCGCAGGTCCTGGAGCAGGCGGGGAACTGGGAGTTCGGTCGGATCGCTCTGGTGCTCGGGGCGTGGTGCGTCGGAGGATTGCTGCTGTGCCTGCTGACCTTCCGCTGGAAGAACCGCCGCGACGGATGAACGGCCTCTCCGTGGACCACGGCGACGGCGCCTACACCTGGGCCCGTTCCTTCCGGCTCTGGGACTCGTACTTCGCCGTGGTGTGGGCGGCCACCCTGGTGTTCGTGCTCGGCACGGACTTCCCGGGGTGGCACACCCGTGCCGTCGCCGCGGCCCTGCTCGTCCCGCTGAGCCCCTGGTACGTACTGGTGGGCCGCCCGGTCCTCAGGAGCGAACCCCCCGACGAGCGGCGGGCCCTCGACTACCTCGCCGGATGCCTGGCGCTGTTCCTCCCCTCGGCGATCCTGGTCGGGGAGACCCGTCTGATGACCTTCGCGCTCGTCCCGCCGTGCTTCATGGCGCTGCGCCTGCGCCGGGCGCTGGCCGCGGTGGTCGTCATCAACCTCGCGCCGGTGGTGGGCTGGGCGCTGCTGTGGTGGCCCGGTGACCACGCCGTCTTCTTCAACTCGATGTTCGCCGTGGTCACCCTCGCCTTCTCGGCGGCCGTCGGCAGCTGGATCATCCGGGTCATCGAGCAGAGCCAGGACCGGGCCACGCTGATCGCCGAGTTGGACGCCAGTCGTCACGAGCTGTCGCGGCTCTCGGCCGCGCACGGCGCGCTGGCCGAGCGGGAGCGCCTCTCCCGCGAGATCCACGACACACTCGCGCAGGGCTTCACGAGTCTGCTGATGCTCACGCAGGCCGTCGAGGCGGAGCTGGACCGCTCCGATGTGGCGCGGGCCCGCCGGCATCTGGCCCTGATGGAGGGGACCGCACGCCAGAACCTCGCCGAGGCGCGGGCCCTGGTCACCGGCGGCACACCCGCCGACCTCGACGGGGCGTCGCTGCCCGACGCGCTGCGCCGGCTCGCGGCCCGGCACGAGGCGTCGGTGACCGTGTCCGGTACCGTGCGCGCGCTGCCCGCCGCGGCGGAGGTCGTCATCCTGCGCGCCTGCCAGGAGGCGCTGTCCAACGCCCGTAAGCACGCGGGGAGTTCGGCCGCGGTCGACATCGAGCTGAGCTACTCCTCGGAAGAACTCTCGGTGCGGGTGGGCGACGACGGGTGCGGCTTCGACCCCTCCCTGCCGTCCGGTGGTTACGGGCTCGTGGGGCTGCGGGCGCGGGCCGCCGCGGTGGGCGGGGCGACGATGGTCCGCAGCGCACCCGGCGAGGGCACGACCGTCACGGTCGGGCTTCCCGTACCGGTCATGCCACTCGCACCACTCGCACCGCTTGAAGGGGGTACCCCGTGATCCGGATCGTCCTCGCCGACGATCATCCCGTCGTGCGCGAGGGGCTGCGCGCGATGCTCAGCGCCGAACCCGATCTGGACGTCGTGGCCGACGCCTCCAGCGGGCCCCGGGCGGAGGCTTTGGCCGCGGAACTCCGGCCGGACATCGTGCTGATGGACCTGCGGATGCCCGGCGGCGGGGGCGTCGACTCGATCCTCCGGATGACCGAGGCGGGGCTGCCGTGCCGGATCGTGGTGCTCACCACCTACGAGACCGACCGTGACATCCTGCGGGCCGTCGAGGCCGGGGCCGCGGGTTATCTGCTCAAGGATCTGCCGCGGGGGGAACTGGCGGACGCGGTACGGGCCGCAGCTCGCGGGGAGACGGTACTGGCGCCCTCGGTCGCCGCGCGGCTGGTGGACCAGCTGCGTACGAAGCCGGAGCGGCCTCGGTTGTCCGCGCGGGAGGTAGCGGTGCTGCGGCTGGTCTCCGACGGGTGCACGAACGCCGAGATCGGGCGGCGCTTGTTCATCGGGGAGTCGACGGTGAAGACGCATCTGCTGCGGGCGTTCGGAAAGCTGGGGGTCGATGACCGGACGGCGGCGGTGACGAGCGCGATGCGGTTCGGTTTGCTGGAGTGAGTCCTCCGCCGCCCCGTCCCTGGGGCTGCGCCCCAGACCCCCTGTCGCGCTTGCGCGCTCGTCCTCGAACGCCGGACGGGCTGAAGATGTCCGCCCGTCCGGCGACACTTCAGCCCGTCCGGCGTTCGAGGACACGGGGGTTCGGGGGCAGCGCCCCCGAGAATGCCTCAGCTCAGCCTGGACTCCAGCTCGGCCACGATCTCGTTGACACCGACGGCCACCTGCTCACCGGACTCCATGTCCTTGAGCTGGACGACCCCCTCGGAGAGGTCCCGCTCACCGGCGACGACGGTGTAACGGGCGCCGCTGCGGTTCGCGTTCTTCATGGCGCCCTTCAAGCCCTTCCCCCCGTACGAGAAGTCCGCGGCGACCCCGTTGCGGCGCAGCTCGGTCACCACACCGAACAGCACCCGCCGCGCCTCGTCCCCGAGCGGCACCGCGAACACACTGGTGGAGGAGGGGAGTTGGAGCGTGACACCCTCGGCCTCAAGCGCGAGGACCGTGCGGTCGACGCCCAGCGCCCAGCCGACGGACGGCAGCGCGGGCCCGCCGATCATCTCGGAGAGGCCGTCGTAACGCCCGCCACCCCCCACCGCGGACTGCGAGCCGAGGCCGTCGTGCACGAACTCGAAGGTCGTCCGGGTGTAGTAGTCGAGCCCCCGGACCAGCTTCGCGTCGTCCTCGTAGGAGACGCCCGCGGCCGTGATCAGCTCGCGCACCTCCTCGTGGTACGCCTTGCAGGCGTCGCAGAGGTAGTCCCGCAGGAGCGGCGCCCCGACCAGCTGCTTCTGGACGTCGTCCCGCTTGTCGTCGAGGACCCGCAGCGGGTTGATGTCGGCGCGGCGCAGGGTCTCCTCGTCCAGGTCGAGTCCTCGCAGGAAGTCCTGGAGCGCCGCGCGGTAGACGGGCCGGCACTCCTTGTCGCCCAGCGAGTTGAGCAGGATCCGGAACTCGCGCAGCCCGAGCGAGCGGTACGCCTGGTCGGCCAGGATGATCAGCTCGGCGTCCAGGGCCGGGTCCTCCGCGCCGATGGCTTCCGCGCCGACCTGGGAGAAGTGCCTGTACCGGCCCTTCTGCGGGCGCTCGTAGCGGTAGTAGGAGCCCGAGTACCAGAGCTTGAGGGGGAGGTTGCCGAGCTTGTGGAGGTTGGCCTCCAGGGCGGCCCGCAGCACGGAGGCCGTGCCCTCGGGGCGCAGCGCCAACCGGTCTCCGCCCTTGGTCTCGAAGGCGTACATCTCCTTGGTCACGATGTCGGTGGACTCACCGACCCCGCGCGCGAACAGCTCGACGCTCTCGAAGCCGGGCGTCTCGATGTATCCGTAACCGGAGTCGCGCAGCGGAGCGGCGATCGCCTCGCGCACCGCGAGGTACTTCGCGCTGTCCGGCGGGATCAGGTCGTACGTGCCCTTGGGGGCCTTGAAGGTGCTCACGGGAATTCTCTCGTCACATTCCTCGTCGCGGGGCGGATTTCGGGTCCGCTCCCTGGCCGGCCGCCGCCACCTGCCGCAGATACGGGTTGGTGGCGCGCTCCTGGCCGATGGTCGTCTGGGCGCCGTGGCCGGACAGCACCACGGTCGAGTCGTCGAGCGGCAGGCACACACGTGCCAGCGAGCCGAGCATCTCGTCCATGTCGCCGCCGGGCAGGTCGGTACGTCCGATGGAGCCGGCGAAGAGCAGATCCCCGGAGAAGAACACGGACGGGACCTCCGTGTTCCCGGGCATCCGGAACGTCACCGACCCCTTCGTATGGCCGGGCGCGTGCGCGACCGAGAAGTCGAGGCCGGCGAGGGTCAGCGCGGCGCCGTCCGTCAGTTCCCGCACGTCGTCCGGTTCGCCGACCGTCAGCTCGCCCATCAGCGGCATGCCGATGGAGCGGCCGAGTGCCCGCTCCGGGTCGCTCATCATGTACCGGTCCTCGGGGTGGATCCACGCCGGTACGTCATGCGCTCCGCACACGGGGACCACCGAGGCGACATGGTCGATGTGGCCGTGCGTGAGGACGACGGCGACGGGCTTGAGCCGATGCTTGGCGAGCGCTTCCTCGACTCCCGGGGCGGCCTGGTGGCCCGGGTCGATGATCACGCACTCCTCACCGGCGGCGGGGGCGACCAGATAACAGTTGGTGCCCCAGGCCCCGGCGGGGAACCCGGCAATGAGCACGTTCGTCCTTCGGTATGCCGTACGGAATGTCGCACGGGGGATGGCTTCGCTGCGGTTCAGAGCCTACCGGCGCTGCCGGAACCACAGCGAACCCATATACGGTACGGGGCACACGCAGGCGGTCGGCTCACGAGACCCACGCGTCCCACCTGACGTACGAGACGCATGAGGAGATAACCCGGTGGTCACCCAGGAACAGCGGCGGCGTCAGCTCGCCCGGGAGAAGTTCTTGCGGCAACAGCAGCGGCGTACGTCCGCTCGGCGCAAGGCCCACGCTCGTAACGCGGTGATCGCGTCGGTACTCGGCGTGATCGTCGTCGGCAGCGTGGTGTCGTACGCGACCGGGGTCTTCAAGAAGGACGACGACGACAAGTCGAACGCCGCCGCGGAGGCCACCCCGAGCGCCTCCCCCAGCAAGGCCCCGGACCCCTGTGACAAGGCCGCCGCGGGCAAGGTGAAGTCGCTGACCTACAAGAAGGAGCCGGCGATCACCATCGACAAGTCGGCGGACTACACGATGAAGCTGCAGACGACCTGCGGCGCGATAGACATCGACATGCCGGCCTCGAAGGCCCCGCACACCGTGAACTCGTTCAGCTTCCTCACGGGCAAGGGCTATCTGGACCACACCAAGTGCCACCGTCTGACGACGAACGGCATCTACGTGCTCCAGTGCGGCGACCCGCAGGGCACCGGCATGGGCGGTCCCGGCTACACCATTCCCGACGAGAACCTCAAGGACAAGCGCCTCAAGGGCAATGTGTACCCGGCGGGCACGGTGGCGATGGCCAACCAGTACAACGCGCAGACGAAGGAAGGCCGCGACAGCGGCGGCAGCCAGTTCTTCCTCGTCTACCAGGACAGTCAGTTGCCGGCCAACTACACACCGTTCGGCACGATTTCCGAATCGGGCATGAAGGTGATGAAGAAGATCGCGGCCGCCGGCGAGGCCACCGGCCAGGGCGACGGCGCACCCAACGCGACGGTCGTGATCGACAAGGCGACCGTGACGAAATCCTGACCGCAGGCAGCGAAACTTCGGTCGCGCGGGATGCGGACAGCCGCCCCGCCGGTCGCCTATGTTGGCCGTGACGAAACTGTGGACGATGCCCGGGGGCAATGCCGCCCCACGCAGGCATCATGTGGAGGAGGCGCTGTGAGCAGCGACCCGTGGGGCCGCGTCGACGAGACGGGCACCGTGTACGTGCGTACCACCGACGGCGAGCAGGTCGTCGGTTCCTGGCAGGCCGGTACTCCCGACGAGGCACTGGCCTACTTCGAGCGCAAGTACGAGGGCCTGGTCGTGGAGATCGGCCTCCTCGAACGACGGGTGAAGACGACCGACCTGTCCTCGAAGGACGCCCAGGTCGCCATCGCCCACATCCGCGAACAGGTGGACGCCCACCACGCGGTCGGGGATCTGGACGCGCTGAAGGTCCGGTTGGACAAGCTCGTCGAGACGGTCGACGCCCGTCGTGAGGAGCGCAAGGCGCAGCGGGCGAAGCAGTCCGACGAGGCCCGGCACTCCAAGGAGGCGCTGGTCGTCGAGGCGGAGGAGCTGGCCCAGTCCGACCAGTGGCGGGCCGCCGGTGAGCGGCTGCGCGCGCTCGTGGACACCTGGAAGGGCCTGCCCAGGCTCGACCGGAAGTCCGACGACGAGCTGTGGCACCGCTTCTCGCACGCGCGCTCGGCGTTCTCCAAGCGGCGCAAGGCGCACTTCGCGTCGCTGGACGCGCAGCGGGAGGATGCCCGCAAGACCAAGGAGAAGCTGGTCGCGGAGGCCGAGTCGCTCTCGGCCTCGGCCGACTGGGGTCCGACGGCGGCCCGTTACCGCGAGCTGATGGCGGACTGGAAGGCCGCGGGCCGCGCCCAGCGCGAGCACGAGGACGACCTGTGGAACCGCTTCCGCGGCGCCCAGGACGTGTTCTTCGCGGCGCGCAGCTCGGTCTTCGCCGAGCGGGACGCGGAGCAGACGGAGAACCTGAAGCTCAAGGAGGAGCTGGCCGAGGAGGCCGAGAAGCTCGTCCCGGTGCAGGACCTGAAGGCGGCCCGGGCCGCTTTCCGCTCGATCAACGAGCGCTGGGAGGCCATCGGCCATGTGCCGCGGGACGCCCGCCCGAAGGTCGAGGGGCGGATGCACGCGGTGGAGCGGGCTCTTCAGGACTCCGAGGAGACCGAGTGGCGCCGGACGAACCCGGAGGCACGCGCGCGTGCGGAGGGTCTGACCGGACAGCTGCAGGCGGCCGTGGACAAGCTCCAGGGGCAGATCGAGACGGCTCGCTCCGCGGGGAACAACGCGAAGGCCGACAAGCTCCAGCGGGAGCTTGATGGGCGTCAGGCGCTGTTGGAGCAGGCGCTCAAGGGGCTGCACGAGTTCGGCGGATAGCTCCGCCGGGGCGCTCCGCCGGGGGCCGGTTCTTGTCTGGGGTGCGTTGTGGCCGGTCGCGCAGTTCCCCGCGCCCCTTCGGGGGCGCTGCCCAACCGACACAGGAGGGGCTCCCGTACGAATCTGTACGGGAGCCCCTCCTGTGTCGTGTCCGGCTGTCAGGCCTCTGAGGGTCTGCGGGCCGATGTCACGCGGTAGACGTCGTACACGCCCTCCACTCCCCTGACCGCCTTCAGGACGTGGCCCAGGTGTTTGGGGTCGCCCATCTCGAAGGTGAAACGGGAGGTGGCCACCCGGTCGCGGGACGTCTGGACGGCCGCGGACAGGATGTTGACGTGCTGGTCGGACAGGATCCTCGTGACGTCCGACAGGAGCCGTGAGCGGTCCAGCGCCTCGACCTGGATGGCGACCAGGAAGACCGAGGACTGGGTGGGGGCCCACTCGACCTCCAGGATGCGCTCGGGCTCACGGGACAGCGAGTCGACGTTGACGCAGTCGGTGCGGTGGACCGACACCCCGCTGCCGCGCGTCACGAAGCCCATGATCGGGTCGCCGGGAACGGGCGTACAACAGCGGGCCAGCTTCACCCACACGTCGTCGACGCCCTTGACGACGACACCCGGGTCGGCGTTGGAGCGGCGCTTGCGGCCACGGCCGCGCGCGGGCGGGACGCTCTCGTCGATCTCCTCGGAGGCGGCCTCCTCGCCGCCGAGCGCCTGGACGAGCTTCTGCACGACGCCCTGCGCGGCCACATGGCCTTCGCCGATCGCCGCGTACAGGGACGAGATGTCGGGGTAGCGCATCTCGTGCGCGAGCGTGACCAGCGAGTCCCCGGTGAGGATGCGCTGGATCGGCAGGTTCTGCTTGCGCATGGCCCGCGCGATGGCGTCCTTGCCCTGCTCTATGGCCTCGTCGCGGCGCTCCTTGGAGAACCAGGCGCGGATCTTGTTGCGGGCGCGGGGCGACTTGACGAAGCCCAGCCAGTCCCGCGACGGTCCGGCGCCGGACGCCTTGGAGGTGAAGACCTCCACCAGGTCGCCGTTGTCGAGGGTCGACTCCAGCGGTACGAGGCGTCCGTTGACGCGTGCTCCTATGGTGCGGTGGCCCACCTCCGTGTGCACCGCGTAGGAGAAGTCCACGGGTGTGGCGCCGGCCGGCAGCGCTATCACGTCGCCCTTCGGCGTGAAGACGAAGACCTCGTTGCGCGAGAGGTCGAAGCGCAGGGACTCCAGGAACTCCCCCGGGTCCTCGGTCTCCTTCTGCCAGTCGAGGAGCTGGCGCAGCCACGCCATGTCGTTGAGGTGGTCGTCCTTGCCGGTGGTCCGCGGCTGGTCGGAGCGCACCTTGGAGGCGCCGGCGACGGCCTCCTGCTTGTACTTCCAGTGGGCGGCGATGCCGTACTCGGCGCGGCGGTGCATGTCGAACGTACGGATCTGGAGTTCGACCGGCTTCCCGTTGGGGCCGATCACCGTCGTGTGCAGCGACTGGTACATGTTGAACTTGGGCATCGCGATGTAGTCCTTGAACCGCCCCGGAACCGGGTTCCAGCGGGCGTGGACGGTGCCCAGTGCCGCGTAGCAGTCGCGGACCGTGTCGACGAGGACGCGGATGCCCACCAGGTCGTAGATCTCCGCGAAGTCACGGCCGCGGACGATCATCTTCTGGTAGACGCTGTAGTAGTGCTTCGGGCGGCCGGTGACGGTCGCCTTGATGCGGGCCGCGCGCAGGTCGGACTGGACCTCGTCGGTCACTATGGCGAGGTATTCGTCGCGCTTCGGGGCGCGCTCGGCGACCAGGCGCACGATCTCGTCGTACATCTTGGGGTAGAGGATCGCGAAGGCGAGGTCCTCCAGCTCCCACTTGATGGTGTTCATGCCCAGGCGGTGGGCGAGCGGCGCGTAGATCTCCAGGGTCTCGCGCGCCTTCTTCTCCTGCTTCTCGCGCTTGAGGTAGCGCATGGTGCGCATGTTGTGCAGGCGGTCGGCGAGCTTGATGACCAGGACGCGCGGGTCCTTGGCCATGGCGACGACCATCTTGCGGACGGTCTCGGCCTGCGCGGCCTCGCCGAACTTGACCTTGTCGAGCTTGGTGACGCCGTCGACGAGCAGGGCGACCTGGTCGCCGAAGTCCTTGCGGAGGGTGTCGAGCCCGTACTCGGTGTCCTCGACCGTGTCGTGCAGGAGTCCCGCCATCAGCGTGGCCGGGTCCATGCCCAGCTCGGCGAGGATCGTCGTCACCGCGAGCGGGTGCGTGATGTACGGGTCGCCGCTCTTGCGCTTCTGGCCGCGGTGCCAGCGCTCGGCGACCTGGTAGGCGCTCTCGACCTGGCGCAGCGTGGCCGTCTCGATCTTCGGGTCGTTGCTGCGCACTATCCGCAGCAGCGGCTCCAGGACCGGGTTGTACGGGTTCGAACGCTGGACGCCGAGACGGGCGAGCCGGGCCCGTACACGGTTGGAGGAGCCGCCGGAGCGCGCGGGCTGACCGACGGCGGGCCGGGCGGCGGACGCGGGGCGGGCCGCGGGCGGGGAGGTCTGGCGCTCGGGAGCCGCCGCCGGCTCGGGGCGTGGCTGATCGGCCGCCTTGCCCGTGGCGGCCTGGGTGGCCTCGGTGGCCGACCCGTTCTTCGCGGGTGCGGGGGCGGGCGCGGGTGCCGCGGACGTGCCCGCGGGCGCCGCGGGCTGGTCGGGCTTGGCGGCCGGTGGTACCCCCGGGCGTTCGGCCCTGGGGGCGAGTGGCTGGGCCTCGTCTGGCAAGAGGGCTCCTCGTGCGCGATCCGGGTCCCCGGTCAGGCTCCGGAAACCCCATGGTAGCGATCCTGGGCTCGGGTCTCGCCTTCGGCCGGTGGGACGGCCTTCCACAAGAGAAACGCGAGAGGCGGGTCCCGGATTCCTCCGGGACCCGCCTGCGCGGTGTCCTGCGGGGTTCTGAGCTGTGTCGGACGGGGGGCCGCCCGGGTTGCCGGGCGGTCGGTCGTCCGGTCGCTCAGACCGTGAGCAGTGCCTCCAGCGGGGCACCGTCCAGAGCGG
Source organism: Streptomyces sp. NPDC017991 (assembly GCF_044328075.1). Taxonomy (NCBI): domain Bacteria; kingdom Bacillati; phylum Actinomycetota; class Actinomycetes; order Kitasatosporales; family Streptomycetaceae; genus Streptomyces; species Streptomyces sp. NPDC017991. The sequence continues at coordinate 92,264 of NZ_JBIRGP010000007.1, forward strand.
GCTCCAGACGGGCACGGCCGCCCAGGAAACCCAGCTCCATGAGAACGGCCACCCCGGCGACCTCGGCGCCCGCCCTGCGGATCAGCCGGAGCGAGGCCTCGGCGGTGCCACCGGTGGCGAGGACGTCGTCGACGACCAGGACACGGTCGCCCGGCACGAGGTCCTCGGCGTGCACCTCGATCTCGGCGGAGCCGTACTCCAGGTCGTACGTCTGGCCGAGGGTCGCTCCGGGGAGCTTGCCGGCCTTGCGTACGGGGATGAAGCCCAGTTTGGCGAGGACCGCCACCGGGGCGCCCAGGATGAAGCCGCGGGCCTCCAGGCCGACGATCTTCGTGGCGCCGTTGCGGACAGCGATCTCCGCCAGGGCCTCGGTGAGCGCCGTGAACGCCGCCGGGTCCGCCAGGAGCGGGGTGATGTCCTTGAACATCACGCCCGGCTCCGGGTAGTCAGGCACGTCACGGATGCGGCTGAGCAGCAGCGCCGTGGTGTCTGCGAGTCCGGTCATCGGCGCTTGCCCGAGGGGCGGCCGCGGCCCCTGCCCCGGGACGACGGCTGGGCGCGCTGGGCACGGGGTCCGACGACCGCGGGGGTCGCTTCGTCGTCGGGCTCCTCGTCGTCGTACGAGCGCTCGACGACCGGGGTCTCCAGGGACTCGCCCTTCGCCGCGGCGGCGGCCCGCTTGGCCAGGATGCGCTTCCTCAGTGCCTTTATCTGCGGCTCGCGCTCCTTGAAGTCGGCGACGAGCGGCGTGGCGATGAAGATCGAGGAGTACGCGCCGGCGGCGAGGCCGACGAACAGCGACAGCGAGATGTCGTTGAGCATGCCCGCGCCGAGGACACCGCCACCGATGAACAGCAGGCCCGCCACCGGGAGCAGCGCGACCACCGTGGTGTTGATCGAACGCACCAGGGTGCCGTTGATCGAGCGGTCGGCGATCTCGCTGTAGGTCCAGCGGGTCTGTTTGGTGATGTCCTTCGTCTGTTCCTTGAGGCTGTCGAAGACGACCACCGTGTCGTACAGCGAGTAACCGAGGATCGTGAGCAGACCGATCACGGTGCCCGGGGTGACTTCGAAGCCGACGAGCGCGTAGACACCGACCGTGATGGTGATGTCGTGGATGAGCGCCACGAGCGCGGCAGCGGCCATGCGCCACTCGAAGGCGATGGCCAGATAGATCACGACGAGGACCATGAAGATCGCCAGGCCCTGCCAGGCCTTGTTGGCGACCTGATCACCCCAACTGGGGCCGACCAGATCGGCGTTGATCTTCTCCGAGTCGACCTTCAGGTCCTCGGCGAGGGTCTTCTTGATCTGGTCGGACTTGCCGGTGTCGACGCCGGCGACCTGGATGCGCAGTCCGCCGTTGCCGAGCTTCTGGACGATCGCGTCGTGGCCGGAGGCCTCTTCCGCGTACGTCTCGGCCTGGCTCACCGAGACGCTGGTGCGCTCGGTGGTGAAGACGGCGCCGCCCTGGAACTCGATGCCCATGTTCAGACCGCGCACCGCGAGGCCGAGGATCGCCGTGATGGTGATCAGGATCGAGACGCCGTACCAGATCTTGCGCTTGCCGACGAAGTCGTAGCCGATCTCACCGCGGTGGAGCCGGGCGCCGAGGGTGCCGAGTTTCGACATCTCACGCCTCCTTCGTGTCGACGGGGGCGGACGCACGACGGGTGCGGCGCAGCGGCGGCTGCACGCCCAGTCGCTTCGGGTCGAGGCCGGACCAGCTGTGGCCCTCCGCGAAGAACTTCTTGCGGGCCAGGATCGTCATCAGCGGCTTGGTGAAGAAGAAGACGACCACCACGTCGAGCAGGGTGGTCAGCCCCAGGGTGAAGGCGAAGCCCTGGACCTTGCCGACGGTGACCACGAAGAGCACGGCGGCGGCGAGGAACGACACGAAGTCGGAGACCAGGATGGTGCGCCGGGCGCGCGGCCAGGCACGCTCGACCGCGGGGCGCATCGAGCGGCCTTCGCGGATCTCGTCACGGATGCGTTCGAAGAACACGATGAACGAGTCCGCCGTGATGCCGATCGCGACGATGGCGCCACAGACCGCGGGCAGGTTCAGCGCGAAGCCGATGGTCGGGCCGAGCAGCGCCATGATCACGTAGGTCATGACCGCGGAGACCAGCAGCGAGGCGATGGCGATGAGCGACAGACCCCGGTAGTAGAGCACCAGGTAGATGATGACCAGGGCCAGGCCGATGGCGCCGGCGATCAGACCGGCCTCCAGCTGCTCCCCGCCGAGCGCGGCGGTGACGGTGGTGACGCTCGCCTCGGTGAAGGTGAGCGGCAGCGCGCCGTACGACAGCATGTTGGCGAGGTCCTGGGCCTCCTGCTGGTCGAAGCTGCCGGAGATCTCCGCGGTGCCGCCGGTCAGCGCCTGGCTGACGTACGGGTCGGAGACGACCTCACCGTCGAGGACGATGGCGAACTGGTTCTGCGGGGACTGGTTCTGCGCCAGCTTGCCCGTGATGCTCGCGAACTTCTTGCCGCCCTTGCCGGTGAAGTCCATGGTGACTTTCCAGCCCGCGGCACCCTGGGTGTCGAACACGGCCGAGGCCTTGTCGACGTCCGTGCCCTCGACCTCGGCCGGGCCGAGGATGTACTTCTGCCACTGGCCCTGCGAGTTCTGGCCGCAGGCCACGGTCGGGTCGCCGGCCTTGACGCCGTCACCGGCCTTGGCGCGGACCGTCTTCTTGCTGCAGTCCAGCGCGGTGTACTGCGCCTGGAGCTTCGCGGTCGCCGGGTCGGTGCTCGCGGAGGCGGACGGCGAGGCGGACGCGTCGGCGGAGGAGCTCCCGCCGCTCGCCGAGGGAGTGGGGTCGGCCTTCAGCGCGTCGGTGACCGCCCGGCCCTGCGAGGTGGCGGAGGCGGAGGGCGACGAGGACGAGGTGGCCTTCTCGCTCTCCTCGGCCGAGGCCGAAGGGCTCGCGGAGGAGCTGCCGGACGCGCTCGGGGACGGGGTCGCGGCGTCGGCGCCGGAGACCTCGGTGACCAGCACGGGACGGAAGTAGAGCTTGGCGGTGGTGCCGACCTGTTCCCGGGCCTGCTCGGAGTTCGTACCCTTGGGGATGTTGACGATGATGTTGCTGTCGCCCTGGGTCTGCACCTCCGCTTCGCTGACGCCCAGACCGTTGACACGACGGTTCATGATGTCGACCGCGGTGTCCATGTTGGTCTTGTTGATCGCGTTCTTCTGACCGGGCTCGTTCTTCGCCTGGAGCGTGATGCTCGTACCGCCGGCGAGGTCGATGCCCAGTCGCGGTGTCGTGTGCCCGGAGGCGAACATGCCGCCGGTGAGCGCCACGATGGCGATCAGGATCAGGGCCAAGGTGCGCCCCGGCCTGCCCTGGGTGCCCTGTCGGCCCTTCTTAGGTGCTGCCACCTTCTTGTTCTCCCTCTTCGTCCGCCCGGTCACTCGGTACCTTCGCGGACGGGCATCGAATGGTGTGGAGGTTCCGCGCGAAGCCGGACGTCCGGGTCGCGGCGCGCGAGCGGCGCACTCCGCGGTCCCCGGTCGTGGCTACTTCGTGTCGGACTCGCCGTCGGACTTCTTCAGCTCTGCGGCGTCGGTCTTCTTCGGCTCGGCGACGGCGGACTCGTCGGCGGGCTCGGCAACGGGCTCGACGGTCGGCTCGGCGACCGGCTCGTCGGCCACGTCCTTCTTGCCGAGGTCGATGTGCTTGCCGTCGGAGACGTCGGCGGACTCGTCCGTCTCGGTGAGGGAGGAGGCGTCGTCCGGCACGACCGACTCGTCGGACTTCAGGTCGTGCTCGATGCCGTGGACGATGCGGTTGTACTCGTCGTCGCCGAGGACCGCGCCGATGGCGTTCTTCGCGAAGAGCAGGTCGACGCCCGGGCCCGCGTCAAGAAGGACCGTCTCCTCGTTGACCTCCTTCACCGTCGCGTACATGCCACCGATCGTGCGGACGCCGGTGCCGGGCTGCATGTCGTTGCGCATCTGCGCGGCCGCATTCTGCTTCTTCTTGGCCGACCGGGTCATCAGGAACATGGCCCCGATGAGCACGATGAACGGGAGGAGGGTCACGAGACTCACGGGACGGAACTTCCTTCATTCGACCGCGATGGTGAGCGGCCTGATGGATGGGGGTGTGTACGCCGTCGACAAGGGCGGCATCGGCGGAGTCTAAGCGAGTCCGCCGTCAAGGAACAACGCTCAGCATGGCACCGGGGTTCCTGACCTCGCGAGCCCCCTCGCCGTCACGCCCCGAACAGGTCCCCTTGTCCGTTTCCACCGGTTGACGACCGGGGCGGCGTGAGGCCCAGGTGAGCCCACGCGGCCGGTGTGGCGACGCGTCCACGGGGCGTACGGGCCAGCAGCCCCTCGCGTACGAGGAAGGGCTCGGCCACCTCTTCGACGGTCTCCCGCTCCTCCCCCACGGCCACGGCGAGCGTGGAGAGGCCGACGGGCCCGCCGCCGAAGAGCTTGATCAGGGCTTCGAGGACGCCCCGGTCGAGGCGGTCGAGGCCGCGGCTGTCCACTTCGTACACCGCGAGGGCGGCCCTGGAGATGTCCTGGTCGATGACGCCGTCGGCCTTGACCTGGGCGTAGTCGCGGACCCGGCGCAGCAGACGGTTGGCGATACGCGGTGTGCCCCGGGAGCGGCCGGCGATCTCGGCGGCCCCGTCCGTGTCGATCTCCACGTCGAGCAGGTGTGCGGAGCGGTGGATGACCCGCTCCAGCTCGGCCGGCTCGTAGAACTCCATGTGGGCGGTGAAGCCGAAGCGGTCGCGCAGCGGGGGCGGCAGCAGGCCCGCGCGCGTGGTGGCGCCGACGAGCGTGAAGGGCGGCAGTTCGAGGGGGATGGCGGTGGCGCCGGGGCCCTTGCCGACGATGACGTCGACGCGGAAGTCCTCCATCGCCATGTAGAGCATCTCCTCGGCGGGCCGCGACATGCGGTGGATCTCGTCGAGGAAGAGGACCTCACCCTCCTGGAGGGAGGAGAGGATCGCCGCGAGGTCGCCCGCGTGCTGGATGGCGGGGCCGCTGGTGATGCGGATCGGCGCTTCCATCTCGGCGGCGATGATCATCGAGAGGGTGGTCTTGCCCAGGCCGGGGGCGCCGGAGAGCAGCACGTGATCGGCGGTGGCGCCCCGCGCGCGGGCGGCGCGCAGGACGAGGTCGAGCTGCTCGCGCACCTTCTCCTGACCGATGAACTCACCGAGGTCCTTGGGCCGCAGAGCGGCCTCGACGGCCTGCTCCTCACCGTCGGTGGACGCGCCGACGAGCCGCTCGGCGTCGGCGTCGTCGGTCGTCTCGTCCCAGTTCATTCGGCGTGCCTCGCGGGGTAGTGGTTCCGGGTCGTACGGGTGGTTCCGGGTCGTACGGGTGAAAGTCTCTCCACGGGGGCGCGACCCGCAAGGGTTCGCCCCCGAAGAGGCGCGGGGAACTGCGCGACCAGCCACAGTGGACCCGCAGCTTCACGACAGCCTCCCGCGGGGTCAGCGAGCCCGGTTGAGCGTCTGAAGCGCGGCCTTCAACAACTGGCCGATCTGCGGCACCTCGCCGGAGGCGTCCGCCTGCGGCGCAACCGCGGAGACGGCTTCGTCGGCCTCCCGAGTCGCATACCCCAGCCCGATCAGCGCGGCATGCAACTGCTCCCGCCACCCCGCGGCGACGGGGCGTCCGATCGCCGCGCCCCCCGTACCGAGCGGCTCCCCGAGGCGGTCCTTGAGCTCAAGCAGCAGCTTCTGGGCACCCTTCTTGCCGATGCCAGGGACGGCGGTGAGCGCCTTCTCGTCCCCCGTGGACACCGCGCGGCGCAGGGCGTCCGGGCTGTGCACGGCGAGCATCGCCTGGGCCAGGCGCGGCCCCACCCCGCTCGCGGTCTGCAGCAGCACGAAGGTCTGGCGCTCGTCGTCGTCCACGAAGCCGTACAGCGTGAGCGAGTCCTCGCGGACGACCAGGGAGGTGGCGAGCCGGGCCTCCTTGCCCATGCGCAGCCCGGAGAGCGTGTTGGGGGCGCACTGGACGGCGATGCCGATACCGCCCACCTCGACCACCGCGGAGTCGGGGGCGAGGGCGGCGACCTTGCCGCTGACGAAGGCGATCATCGGGGGACCTTCCGGCTGGAGAGCTGGGCCCGGCGGTGCGCGGCCTGTGCCTGCTGGAGGCGGTTCACGGCCGGGGCACGCCAGATGTGACAGATGGCGAGGGCGAGGGCGTCGGCGGCGTCGGCCGGCTTGGGAGGCGCGTCGAGCCGCAGCAGCCGGGTGACCATGGCGCCGACCTGGGCCTTGTCGGCGCGGCCGTTGCCGGTCACGGCGGCCTTGACCTCGCTGGGGGTGTGCAGGGCGACGGGGATGCCGCGCCGGGCCGCACAGAGCATCGCGACGGCGCTGGCCTGGGCCGTGCCCATCACCGTACGGACGTTGTGCTGGCTGAACACCCGCTCCACGGCGACGCATTCGGGCCGGTGCTCGTCGAGCCACTGCTCGATGCCCTGCTCGATGGCGACGAGTCGCTGCCCCAACTCCGCGTCGGCGGGGGTGCGGACGACTCCGACGGCGATCATGGCGAGCGGCCGGCCCGCCACGCCCTCGACGACACCGACACCGCACCGGGTCAACCCGGGGTCGACGCCCAGTACCCGCACCCGGCCCCCTCCTTCGACTCATCGGCCCCACCCGGCCACCACCGGGGAGCTGCCCCCGATTCGTGCAGGTTATCGGGTGCCACCGACAACGCCCGCCAGCGACGCCCGACAGGAGGACGGGCCGGCGAGAGGACCGGCGGGCAACGGAACGGGCCGACGGGGTGTGTCCCGTCGGCCCGTTGAGCCCGTACCGCCCGTGGCGGGGTGACGCGCGGAGTGCGGTGTTACGCGTCGACCTTCTCCATGACCTCGTCGCTCACGTCGAAGTTGGCGAAGACGTTCTGCACGTCGTCGCTGTCCTCAAGGGCGTCGATGAGCTTGAAGATCTTGCGGGCGCCGTCCTCGTCCAGCTCGACCTGCATGGTCGGGACGAAGTTGGCGTCGGCGGAGTCGTAGTCGATGCCGGCCTCCTGGAGCGCGGTGCGCACCGCGACCAGGTCGGTGGCCTCGGAGAGGACCTCGAAGGACTCACCGAGGTCGTTGACCTCCTCGGCACCCGCGTCGAGCACGGCACCCAGGACGTCGTCCTCGGACAGCTCGCCCTTGGGGACGATGACGACGCCCTTGCGGTGGAACAGGTACGAGACGGAACCCGGGTCGGCCATGTTGCCGCCGTTGCGGGTCATGGCGACGCGTACGTCCGAGGCGGCGCGGTTGCGGTTGTCGGTGAGGCACTCGATGAGCACCGCGACACCGTTGGGGCCGTAGCCCTCGTACATGATCGTCTCGTAGTCGGCGCCACCGGCTTCGAGACCACCGCCGCGCTTGACCGCGGAGTCGATGTTCTTGTTCGGAACCGAGGACTTCTTGGCCTTCTGCACGGCGTCGTAAAGCGTCGGATTGCCGTCGAGGTCCACGCCGCCCATACGCGCCGCGACCTCGATGTTCTTGATCAGCTTCGCGAAGAGCTTGCCGCGCTTGGCGTCGATCACGGCCTTCTTGTGCTTCGTCGTGGCCCATTTAGAGTGGCCGGACATCTGCCTGTCTCCTTCGCGTAACCCAACCAGTACGAACTCCCGAGGCTTCGAGAGCCTGGGGGACCCCCAGATCCTACTAGGACGCCACTGTCCGGGTCGCGCGCACCATGTCGACGAAGAGACCGTGCACCCGGTGGTCGCCGGTCAGTTCCGGGTGGAACGACGTGGCGAGCGCGTTGCCCTGCCGCACGGCGACGATGTGACCGCCGTACTCGGCCAGTACCTCGGCCTCCGCGCCCACTGATTCCACCCAGGGGGCCCGGATGAAGAGTCCCTCCACGGCATCGCCCTCGATGCCCGTCACGTCGACCTTCGCCTCGAAGGATTCGTTCTGCCGTCCGAAGGCGTTGCGGCGCACGATCATGTCGATGCCGCCGATGGTCTCCTGGCCCGAGCGCGGGTCGAGGATCTTGTCGGCGAGCATGATCATGCCCGCGCAGCTGCCGTAGACGGGCAGGCCGTCCCGCACGCGCGCGCGGAGGGGCTCCATCAGGCCGAAGAGGACGGCCAGTTTGGAGATGGTGGTGGACTCACCGCCAGGGACGATCAGTCCGTCCACCTCGGCGAGTTCCTCGGGGCGCCGCACCGGCCTGGCCACGGCGTCCGCCGCGGCCAGGGCGATGAGGTGCTCCCGTACGTCGCCCTGGAGGGCCAGGACGCCTATGACGGGGGTGGTGCTCATCTACGGATTGCCTGCCTTGTGTGAAGGGGTGCCCTGGAGAGGATGGTTTCCGCCCGGACGACGTCTGCCGTCCGGAGGGCATCCACCGTCCGCGGGAATGGTCACCAGCCGCGGTTCGCGTAGCGCTCGGACTCGGGGAGGGTGTCGCAGTTGATGCCGACCATGGCCTCGCCCAGGTTGCGGGAGGCATCCGCGATGATCTTCGGGTCGTCGTAGAAGGTGGTGGCCTTCACGATGGCCGCGGCGCGCTTGGCCGGGTCACCGGACTTGAAGATGCCGGAGCCGACGAAGACACCCTCGGCACCGAGCTGGCGCATCAGAGCGGCGTCGGCGGGAGTGGCCACACCACCCGCGGAGAACAGCACGACCGGGAGCTTGCCCAGCTCGGCGACCTCCTTGACGATCTCGTACGGGGCGCGCAGCTCCTTGGCGGCGGCGTACAGCTCGTTGTTGTCGTAGCCGCGCAGCCGGGCGATCTCGTTCTTGATCTGGCGCAGGTGGCGCACGGCCTCGACGACGTTGCCGGTGCCGGCCTCGCCCTTGGAGCGGATCATGGCGGCGCCCTCGGCTATCCGGCGCAGGGCTTCGCCCAGGTTGGTGGCGCCACAGACGAAGGGGGTCGTGTAGGCCCACTTGTCGGAGTGGTTGACCTCGTCGGCGGGGGTGAGCACCTCGGACTCGTCGATGTAGTCGACGCCGAGGGACTGCAGGACCTGGGCCTCCACGAAGTGGCCGATGCGCGACTTGGCCATCACCGGGATCGAGACGGCCTCGATGATGCCCTCGATCATGTCCGGGTCGGACATGCGTGCCACGCCGCCGTCCTTGCGGATGTCGGCCGGGACCCGCTCCAGGGCCATGACGGCCACGGCGCCCGCGTCCTCGGCGATCTTCGCCTGCTCGGGCGTGACGACGTCCATGATCACGCCGCCCTTGAGCTGCTCGGCCATACCGCGCTTCACGCGCGCGGTGCCGGTGGCCGGGGTGTCGGTGGGCTGGGCGGGGTGGGAGAGCGTGCTGGACACGGGTTGACCTCACTCGGTGAAAGAGGGCTTCTGCAAACACCGAGGAAACGCCCGGGGACCAGGCCACAGCAAGGGCCAATGGGTAGGCGGTGGCTCATTTTCCGCGCGCTGATACGGGTTTTACCTGGTCAGCGCCCTGCGTGAGGGGCTGGTGCGTAGTCCACGCGCGCGTGGACTACGTCCCGGGGCGGTCCGCCAGCGCCGTCGGCGGCTCGTCGTCCATCTCGACGGCCAGGGGGAACGGGGCGTGTCCGGCCAGCCGGAACCAGCGCACCGTGCGGTGGCGGCGCAGGGCACGGGCCGCCCGTACGGCGTCGTTGTGGAAGCGCCGGGCCATCGGTACGCGGCGGACCGCCTGGGCGAGTTCGCGGGCCGCTTCCTCGCCGCCCCGGGCCGCCCGGACCGCCTCGACCTGCTCGGTCGCTCCGAAGACGGCCCGCAGTGCCTGGCTGAGGTCGCTCTCGGCGACCTCCCGGTGGTCCTCCTCGGCCTGCCGGGCGGCGTGCGCCGCCTCGTAGAGCACCATCGACGCGGCCGGATCGAGCACGCCGGCGGTGGCCAGTTCCTGTGCGACCGAGGCGCGGCGCAGGAGCTGTGCGTCGAGGGCCGCGCGGGCCGCGTCGATGCGCGAGTGCAGGCGGTCGAGGCGGCCTGCCGTCCAGCTCAGGTAGAGGCCGATCGCCACGAGGGCGACCACGATCCAGATCAGTGTGGAGGTCACGGGGGCACACGCTACCGGTGGGGGTGGGGGCGCCTTGCCCGGCGGCGCCCCCGCGATGGCGCCTGCGGCGCCTGTCCGATCGTTTCCGGGTGCGGCCCGGTGGGGGCTGGTCGCGCAGTTCCCCGCGCCCCTGAGGGGCGGGGCTTCGCCCCTGCCCATCCGTCCGCCGGGCGGGATGAAAAGCACGGCGAAGCCGGCTTTTCAGGGGCGCGGGGAACTGCGCGACACGCCCCCACCGGCCCGCAGCCGAAACACTGCCGCCCGGAGGGTCAGTCGCGGGCCAGCCCGAAGCGGGCCAGGAGACCACCCGGCTCCGCCGGTTCGTCCGCCGCCGCCACCGCCGCCGCGCCGTCCGTGACCGTCTCGTACACGGACAGGATGTCCGCGCCGACCGTCGACCAGTCGAAGCGCCGCACGTGCGCGCTCCCCCGCTCGCGCAGTTCCGCGCGTCGCGCCGGATCGCCGAGGAGCCGTACCGCCGACGCGGCCAGCGCGTCCGCGTCCTCGTTGGTGAACAGCTCGCCCGCCGCGCCCTGGTCCAGGACCTGCGCGAACGCGTCGAGGTCGGAGGCGAGCACGGGCGCGCCCGCCGACATGGCCTCGACCAGGATGATGCCGAAGCTCTCGCCGCCGGTGTTGGGCGCGATGTACAGGTCGACGCTGCGCAGGAACCGCGCCTTGTCCTCGTCGCTGACCATGCCGAGGAACTCGACGCGCGAGCGCAGCTCGGCCGGAAGCTTCTCGACCGCCTCCTTCTCGTCGCCGCGTCCGGCGACCAGCAGCCGGGTCTCCGGCCGCTCGGCGAGGATCTTCGGCAACGCCTTCATGAGGACCGGCAGGCCCTTGCGGGGCTCGTCGATACGGCCCACGAAGCCGATCGTGCCGCCCTGCCACGCGGGGTTGGGCTCGGCCTTCGCGAAGTGGTCCACGTCGACGCCGTTCGGGATGACCACGGCGTCGCCGCCCAGGTGCTCGACGAGCGTGCGCCGCGCGTACTCGCTGACCGCGATCCGCGCGCTGATCTTCTCCAGGGCGGGCTGCAGGATCGGGTACGCGGCGATCATCGCGCGGGACCGCGGGTTCGACGTGTGGAAGGTGGCGACGATCGGCCCCTGGGCCGCCCAGCAGGCCAGCAGGCCGAGGGACGGCGAGGCCGGCTCGTGGATGTGGATGACGTCGAACGTGCCGTCGTGCAGCCAGCGGCGGACCCGCGCGGCGGACAGGAACCCGAAGTTGAGGCGCGCGACCGAGCCGTTGTACGGCACCGGAACGGCACGGCCCGCCGAGACGACGTACGGCGGGAGCGGTGTCTCGTCGTCGGCGGGCGCGAGGACGGACACGTGGTGCCCGAGCGCGATGAGGTGGTCGGCCAGGTCGCGGATGTGGAACTGGACTCCCCCGGGGACGTCCCAGGAGTACGGGCAGACGATGCCGATCCTCATGGCCGCTCCCCCGGCCGGACCTGATCGTCGTGCCGGATCCCGTCGTCGAGCCGTGCCCCGTGGTCGTGGCGGACCCCGTCATCGTGACGAACCCCGTCATCGTGACGGACCCCGTCGTCGTGCCCGTTCCGGTCCTGCTGTGCTCCGGACGGGGGCTGCCCCTCGGTCGTCCCCGGGCGGGGCTCCAGGTCGGCGAGCCACAAGCGTTGCAGCATGTGCCAGTCCTCCGGATGGTCGGCAATCCCCGTGGCGAAGGCGTCGGCCAGCGCCTGCGTCATGACAGACGTCTTCTCGGCCCGCGTACCTGACTCGGGCACCTCGACGGGGGGATGGACCCGGCCACGCATCACGGGCGAGTCGTCGTACCACAGTGTCACCGGCAGCAGCAGCGCGCCGGTCTGCTGGGCGAGCAGGGCCGGGCCCGCGGGCATCCGGGTGGTGTCCCCGAAGAAGGAGACCTCGACCCCGGAGGCGGACAGGTCGCGCTCGGCGACCAGGCAGACCAGGCCGCCGTCGCGCAGCCGCCTGGCCAGCGTGCCGAACGCGGTGCCCCCGCTGTGCGGCAGCACCTCCATGCCGAGGCCCTCGCGGTACGCCACGAACCGGTCGTAGAGCTTCTCGGGCTTGAGGCGCTCGGCGACCGTCGTGAACGGCGTCCGGAGGCTGGTGGTGACCCAGGCGCCAGCGAGGTCCCAGTTGCCCAGGTGCGGCAGCGCGAGGACGACGCCCTTGCCCGCCGCGAGCCCCTCGGTCAGATGGTGGAGGTCCTTCGCCTCGAAACCGCTCCTGATGCGTTCCTCGCTCCAGGCGGGCAGCCGGAACGATTCCATCCAGTAGCGCAGATACGAACGCATGCCCGCGCGGGACAGCTCCGCGAGCCGCTCCGGACTCGCGTCGGGCAGCACGCGCGCGTAGTTCGACTCCAGACGCAGTACGCCCTTGCCGCGCCGCTTCCAGGTGATGTCGGCGATGGTCCGGCCCAGGCGCACGGCCACCGGCTCGGGGAGCTTCTTGACGGCTCCCCAGCCCGCGGCGTACGCGCCGTAGGTCAGCTGGTCCCGCAGACCGCTCACGAGGTGGCCTCGCTGTTGTGCGAGGTGCTTTCCGGTGAGTTCCCCGGCGGGGCGGCGACCTCCGCGTCGGCCTCGGCGGCCTCCCGGCGCACCGTGACGACGCGCTGGATCAGGGTGACGACACTGCCCACGGCGACGATCCACAGGGCGATCGGCAGCAGTACGTCGATGCCTGGCACGCCGAACTTGTGGAAGCCGGCCAGACCGGCCGCGACCAGCGAGATCACCAGGCGTTCGGCGCGCTCGACGAGGCCGTTGACGGCGACGGGCAGGCCGATCGACTCGCCCCGGGCCTTGGTGTACGACACCACCTGACCGCTGGCCAGGCAGAAGATCGACACGGCGCACAGGACGTTGTTGTCACCGCCGCCCGCGTACCAGAGGGCGAAGCCGCCGAAGACCGCGCTGTCGGCCACCCGGTCGAGTGTCGAGTCGAGGAAGGCGCCCCAGCGGCTGGAGCGGCCCAGCTGGCGTGCCATGTTGCCGTCGACCAGGTCCGAGAACACGAACAGCGTGATGACGATCGTGCCCCAGAAGAGCTCTCCCCGGGGGTAGAAGACCAGCGCGCCCGCCATCACTCCGGCCGTGCCCAGGAGGGTGACCGTGTCGGGGCTCACCCCCCGGCGGATGAGAAACGCGGCGAACGGTGTGAGGACACGCGTAAAGAATGCACGCGCGTACTTGTTCAGCATGGCCTTCCCGACGGTCGGTGTGGCCGGGCGGCCCCTGCTGGCCACCGGCTGGCCCATCGTAGCCACGCGTGCGCGTGTGCGACGGTCGGGCACCCGCGCCCCGTGTCACGTCCTGGTGACATCCGGGGGCTCGGCGGGGGGCGGCGCGATCGTGTCCGCCGTATGGACGCACCGTGACACGAGTGCGAAGCTCGATGGCACCGCGGGCGTCAACGGAGCCGCCATTCGCGGATCCGCCGGCCCGCGCCCACAGTGACCTCACCGTGCACGGGAGGCAATTCCATGGGCGACAACGCGAACGCACACTCCGGAGCCGCCGGCAGGGCTACGGCGGCCGACCACCCCGCGTCCGTACGGAATGTGGTGCTGGTCGGCCACAGCGGTTCGGGCAAGACGACTCTGGTGGAGGCTCTCGCGCTGACCGCGGGAGCGGTGAACAGGGCGGGCCGTGTGGAGGACGGCGGCACCGTCTCCGACTACGACGAGATCGAGCACCGGCAGCAGCGCTCGGTGCAGCTCTCCCTGGTCCCGGTCGACTGGGACGGATACAAGATAAATGTGCTGGACACTCCCGGCTACGCCGATTTCGTCGGCGAGCTGAGGGCCGGTCTGCGGGCGGCGGACGCGGCCCTTTTCGTCGTCTCGGCCTCGGACGGGGTGGACGGCTCGACGCGCGTGGTGTGGGAGGAGTGCGCGGCGGTGGGCATGCCGAGGGCCATCGTGGTGACGCACCTGGAGTCGGCGCGGGCCGACTTCGACGAGATGACCCGGATCTGCGCGGACGCCTTCGGCGCGGACGACCCCGACGCCGTACTGCCGCTGTACCTGCCGCTGCACGGCTCTCAGGGACCCGACGGGCACGTGCCGGTGACGGGGCTGATCGGGCTGCTCTCGCAGCGGCTGTTCGACTACTCGTCCGGGGAGCGCAAGGAGTCCGAGCCGGGTCCCGAGCAGATGCCGCTCATCGAGGCGGCCCGCAACCGGCTGATCGAGGGAATCATCTCGGAGAGTGAGGACGAGACCCTCATGGACCGCTATCTCGGCGGTGAGGAGATCGATTTCAGGACACTCGTGCAGGACCTGGAGCGGGCCGTCGCGCGCGGGGTCTTCCATCCGGTGCTGGCCGCCGCGCCCGCCGCCGAGGGAGCCCGGCAGGGGCTGGGCACGGTGGAGCTGCTCGAACTGATCACGGGCGGCTTCCCGACGCCGCTGGAGCGCGAGGCCCCGATGGTCACCACCCCGGACGGCCGGGCCCGCCGGGTCAGGGCGTGCGATCCGGACGGGCCGCTGGTCGCCGAGGTCGTGAAGACCGCCTCCGACCCGTACGTGGGCCGGGTCTCGATGGTGCGGGTGTTCTCCGGGACGCTGCGTCCGGACGAGACGGTGCACGTGTCCGGGCACGGCCTCGCCGACCACGGTCACGAGGGCCGTGCCCTCCACGAGGCGGACGAACGCATCGGCGCCCTGTCCGCTCCCTTCGGCAAGCAGCAGCGCGCCCTCACGCACGCGATCGCGGGCGATCTGGCCTGTGTGGCCAAGCTGCACCGCGCCGAGACCGGGGACACGCTTTCGGCCAAGGACGACCCGCTCCTGATGGAGCCCTGGGAGATGCCCGACCCCCTGCTGCCGCTCGCCATCCAGGCGCACAGCAAGGCCGACGAGGACAAGCTCTCGCAAGGTCTGGGCCGGCTGGTCGCCGAGGACCCCACCATGCGCCTGGAACAGAACCGGAACACCCACCAGGTCGTCCTGTGGTGCCTGGGCGAGGCCCACGCGGACGTCGCCCTGGAACGGCTGCGCAACCGGTACGGCGTCCAGGTCGACGTCGTACCGCACAAGGTGTCCCTGCGGGAGACGTTCGCCACCAGGTCGGCGGGGCGCGGCCGTCATGTGAAGCAGTCCGGCGGGCACGGGCAGTACGCGATCTGCGAGATCGAGGTGGAGCCGCTGCCCGGGGGCTCCGGCATCGAGTTCGTCGACAAGGTGGTGGGCGGTGCCGTGCCCCGGCAGTTCATCCCGTCCGTGGAGAAGGGAGTGCGCGCCCAGGCCGCCAGGGGCGTGACCGCGGGCTATCCGCTCATCGACGTGCGGATCACGCTGACCGACGGCAAGGCGCACTCCGTGGACTCGTCGGACGCGGCGTTCCAGACCGCCGGCGCGCTCGCCCTGCGGGAGGCCGCGACCGACGCGCGGATCCATCTCCTGGAGCCGGTCGCCGAGGTGACGGTCCTGGTGGGCGACGAGTACGTGGGGGCCGTGATGAGCGATCTGTCGGGCCGGCGCGGACGGGTCGTCGGCACCGAACAGACGCCGGGCGGCCGGACCCTCGTACGGGCCGAGGTCCCGGAGATCGAGATCGGGCGGTACGCGGTCGATCTGCGCTCCCTCTCGCACGGGACCGCGCGTTTCGACCGCACCTATGCCCGGCACGAGCCCATGCCGCCGCAGTTGACCGACAGGGTCCGCGAACAGGCTCAGGGCGCGCACTAGTTGGTCTCCCCTTCGACCGGCGGACGGCTGCGGCGGTCCGCCGACGAATGTCGGTCCCTGGCGCTACCCTGAGAACCTGATCAAGACGATGACCTGATCAACAGGTGTGCGGAGCACCGAAGTCGGGAATGCCGCAGCAGCGGGGCAAGGCGGCGATGGGGGCGGCAATGGCGGACGACGCATTCGATTTCAGGCCCGGGGCACAGGTTCCGCTCTCGGGTTCGGCGGGACAGACGGCGGCGACGTTCGCGCTCGCCTCCGCGGCCTATCGGGACAGTCCCGTCGAAGCGATCCTCGACGCCAACAGCGAGTGGCACCAGTCGAAGGTCTCACCGGGCCTCAAGTGGGCGTCGATCTTCAAGCCGAACCTGGGCGAGGCCTTCGCCCGGGCCGTGCAGCTCCGGATGCTGGGCGGCGGCCGGGGCGCGCTCATCCAGTCCTTCGGCACGGAGCCGCAGGTGGTCGTCGAGCACTGTCTGGCGGCGAACCGCATCCGCAAGGAGCGGGACAGCTGGCTCACCGCGGTGATGGCGCTGACCGGCCTGATCTTCCTGCCCGGTCTGCTGATCTGGCTGCTGGTCTTCCAGATCCGCCGCTCGGTCGCCAAGGCCGAGGACAAGCGGGCCGGGGTTCTCGCCACCACGATCCTGATCGGGGTGGGCGGCCTGGCGGTCCTCTTCCTGCTCAAGATGCCCTTCGGCGGCTTCTGGGCCTGGTACGCACGCGCGGCGATCGTCGCGCCCGTCCTGGGCTGGTTCTGGGCGAAGCAGATCTGCGAGCGCACGGCCCACGATCTGCGGGAGCGCTGGAGCAGCCTGCTGGCGGGCGGCGGCATCGGCGCCAAGATTCCCGAGGCGGTGCCCGGCAGCCCCGGCGAGACGACGGCCGAGCGGCTGCGCCAGGGTTTGGCACGCCTGAGCGCCGAGCAGCAGTCGAACTCGGTCTTCTACGCGGGCCCCAAGGGAATACTGGGCATGGGCACACGCTGGGGCACCTGGCAGCTCGCCGAGGACCTGGTGTCGGCCGACTCCACCAAGGAGATCCATCCCTTCCGCAGCTGGGACGTGATCCGGTCGATCCACGACCAGCTGCGCATGCTGGAGCGCGGCCCGCTCAACACCGGTGGTTTCCCGGCGCCTTCGATAAAGCACTGGGTGGTCACACCGATCAACGAGAACGCGGGCTCGGTCTCCCGCCCGGGCGGCACCGACGTGGACGCGTACCAGGTCAAGACGCACAAAATACAGGAGATCTGCAACAAGCAGCAGTTCGGCAGCGGTGACCGCCACTACCTCGGGGTCCAGTGGACCCTCTGGGACGGCCAGTTGATCATCACGATGCTGATCACCGTGACCGTGCTGCACGAGACGCTGCGCATCGAGGTCACCGGTCACGCCCTGGGGCCCGTGCACTCGCTGTTCACCAGCGGGCCCGCCGCCAAGACGAAGACGGTCCCGAAGACCGTCAGGTTCTGGGAGACCAAGACGCAGAAGCTGCCGCTGGTCGACGCCGACGAGGTCGTACGGCTCGCGGTGCGCGCGCCCTTCACCTGGTATCCGCCGATCCTCGACCACCTCGGCGGCAAGCTGACCCTGCCGGAGCCCTTCGGCCTGCGCCACGCCTGGGCGGCCAAGCCCTGGCGGCACCGCTTCATGGCGGACGACGCCCTGCGCGCCGCGACCCCCGTGCTGCGGGTGGTGCACGCGGCAGCGATCAGGGTGCTGAACGACAACGGCGTGGACACGACGAAGTTCGGCAGCCGCTCGTCCGCCCTCAGCGGGGCCGTCCAGGAAGCCTCACCGAGGAAGGCGGATCTGTACGACGCGTAGGCGTCTACGCGGGATGGACCTCCGGGAGGCCGGGCCTCAGACCGACGGCCAGGCCTCCGCGAGCATCTTCCGGGTGTCCGCGAGGAGTTGCGGCAGCACCCGGGTGTGCCCGACCACCGGCATGAAGTTCGTGTCCCCGCCCCAGCGGGGCACGATGTGCTGGTGGAGGTGCGCGGCGATACCGGCCCCCGCGACCGAACCCTGGTTCATGCCGATGTTGAAGCCGTGCGCACCGGACGCGGTCCGCAGCGCGGTCATCGCCTGCTTGGTCAGCTCGCCGAGCTCGGCGGTCTCCGGGACGGTCAGATCGGTGTAGTCCGCGACATGCCGGTAGGGCACGACCATCAGATGGCCACCGTTGTACGGGTACAGGTTGAGCACCGCGTAGACCTGCTCGCCGCGCTTGATGACGAGCCCGTCCTCGTCGGATTTCGCCGGAATCGCGCAGAACGGACAGCCGTCGCCGGCCCCGGGACCGGTCGGCTTGTTCTCACCCTGGATGTACGCCATCCGGTGGGGCGTCCACAGGCGCTGGAACGCGTCCTGTGTGCCGACTCCGATCTGCTGCTCCGGCTCACTCGTCATGGGGTGAAGCATATGGCTTCGCCCGTTCGCGGCGTGTCGCCGGGTACCGCGCGAAAGGGCCCGCCGCCAAGCTGAGGTGATGGACGACGACACCCGCACGACGCGCTGGGAGCGCCGCACCGAGCTGCCGCTCGTCGTCACCTCTGTGCTCTTCTTCACCTCGTACGCGATCCGGGTCCTGGGCCACGGGCTGCCGGAGCCCTGGCCGAGCGCCTGTGGCGCGGTGATGCTGGGGGCCTGGGCGGTGTTCGCCGTCGACTACGCCGTGCGCTGGCGGCTGAGCGGCCAGGGGCCCCGTTTCGTACGGAGGCACTGGCTGGACACGGTCGTCCTGGTGCTGCCCCTGCTGCGCCCGCTGCGCGTGGTGAAGGTCTACGAGGCCGTGCAGCGCCGACGCGGGCGGCCCCGGCTGGCCCTGCACGCCCGCGTGATCACGTACGCGGGTCTGGCCGTGTCCCTCCTCGGCTTCGCGGGCGCGCTCGCCGTGTACCAGCAGGAGCGCACGGCACCGGGCGCGACGATCCACACCTTCGGCGACGCGGTGTGGTGGACCTGCGCGACGATGGCGACCGTGGGGTACGGCGATGTGGCTCCCGTGACGGCCGCGGGGCGGGTGATCGCGGTGGGGCTGATGGCCTGCGGGCTCGCCCTGCTCGGCGCGGTGACGGGGTCGTTCTCGTCCTGGCTGCTCCAGGTGTTCTCCAGTGAGGAGAAAGAGAAGCCCCCGGACGGCTGAGCCGAACCGGGGGCTTGTCGTCGCGCGCCTCGGCGCGCGGGGCCTCAGATCTGCACCCGCTCCTCGACGACCTTCGCGATCTTCGCGATGGCCTCGTCGAGCGGGATGCCGTTCTCCTGGGAGCCGTCGCGGTAACGGAAGGAGACGGCACCGGCGACCATGTCCTCGTCGCCCGCGATGACCATGAAGGGCACCTTCTGCTTCTGGGCGTTGCGGATCTTCTTCTGCATGCGGTCGGAGGACGAGTCGACCTCGACCCGCAGCCCCTTCTTCTTCGCCTCGGCGGCGAACTTCCGCAGATGGTCGATGTGCGCGTCGCCGATCGGGATGCCGACCGCCTGGACGGGCGCCAGCCACGCCGGGAACGCGCCCGCGTAGTGCTCAAGGAGCACCGCGAAGAAGCGCTCGATCGACCCGAACAGCGCCCGGTGGATCATGACGGGGCGCTGCTTGGTGCCGTCGGGGCCGGTGTACTCCAGGTCGAACCGCTCGGGCAGGTTGAAGTCGAGCTGCACGGTCGACATCTGCCAGGTCCGGCCGATCGCGTCCTTGCACTGGACGGAGATCTTCGGCCCGTAGAACGCGGCGCCGCCCGGGTCCGGGACGAGCGGGAGGCCCTGCTTCTCGGCCACCTGCCGCAGTGTCTTGGTGGCCTCGTCCCAGGCCTCGTCCGAGCCGACGAACTTCTCCGGGTCCTTGGTGGACAGCTCCAGGTAGAAGTCGGTCAGGCCGTAGTCGCGCAGCAGCCCGAGCACGAAGGTCAGCGTCCGGTCGAGCTCCTCGGCCATCTGCTCGCGGGTGCAGTAGATGTGCGCGTCGTCCTGGGTGAAGCCGCGGGCCCGGGTCAGACCGTGCACGACACCGGACTTCTCGTACCGGTACACGGTTCCGAACTCGAAGAGGCGCAGCGGCAGTTCACGGTAGGAGCGGCCGCGCGCGTCGAAGATCAGGTTGTGCATCGGGCAGTTCATGGGCTTGAGGTAGTAGTCCACGCCCTCGTCGAGCTGCATGGGCGGGTACATGCCGTCGGCGTACCAGTCCAGGTGGCCCGAGGTCTCGAAGAGCTTCCCCTTGGTGGCGTGCGGGGTGTAGACGAACTCGTACCCCTCCTCCTCGTGGCGGCGCCGCGAGTAGTCCTCCATGACGCGGCGGATGATGCCGCCCTTGGGGTGGAAGACCGCGAGGCCCGAGCCGATCTGCTCCGGGATGGAGAACAGGTCCAGTTCGTTGCCGAGCTTGCGGTGGTCGCGCTTCTCGGCCTCGGCGAGGAACTCCAGGTGCGCCTTCAGCTCGTCCTTGGTGGGCCAGGCGGTGCCGTAGATGCGCTGGAGCATCGGGTTCTTCTCGCTGCCGCGCCAGTAGGCGGCGGCGTTGCGCATCAGCTTGAACGCCGGGATGTTCCGGGTGGTGGGCAGGTGGGGACCGCGGCAGAGGTCCTTCCAGCACAGGTCGCCGGTCTTGGCGTCGAGGTTGTCGTAGATGGTGAGCTCGCCGGCGCCCACCTCGACGTCCGCGCCGTCGTCGCTCGAAGCGGCGCCCTTGAGGCCGATGAGCTCCAGCTTGTACGGCTCGTCGGCGAGTTCCTCGCGGGCGGCCTCGTCGGTGACGACCCGGCGGGAGAAGCGCTGGCCGCGCTTCTGGATCTCCTGCATCTTCTTCTCGACGGCCTTGAGGTCCTCGGGGGTGAAGGGCCTCGCCACGTCGAAGTCGTAGTAGAAGCCGTCCTTGACCGGCGGGCCGATGCCCAGCTTGGCCTCGGGGAACAGCTCCTGCACGGCCTGGGCCATCACGTGCGCGGTGGAGTGGCGCAGGATGTCGAGGCCGTCCTTGGAGGAGATCTCGACGCTCTCGACGGTCTCGCCGTCCTTCACCTCGTACGCGAGGTCCTTCAGCTCGCCGGCCACGCGCGCGGCCACGATGGTGCGCTCACCGGCGAAGAGCTCGGCCGCCGTAGTCCCCGTCGTCACCACGCGCTCTTCCCGCTCGGAATCGCGTTGGATGATCACACGGACGTCTGACACCGGACTCTCCTACCTGAAGGGAACGCGCGCGGCGACTCCTGCGCGCGTCTTGGAAGGATCGTACCGAGCCGGGGGCGCCCACCGCGAAACGGTTGTCCCCCACGGCCGTCGGTCCCGCCCCGCGGCCCGCGACCGAGCACGCCCCTGACCCACCCCCACGTCAGTCCTCGGTGCACGCCTCCTCGAAGACGTCGAGGTTCTCCTGGAGCGACTTCATCAGGCGGTCGCGTTCCGCCTCGTCCACCTGGACCGGTGTCACCCCGGACGCCCCGGTCAGCCGCCTGAATCCGCCGCGGCTCTCCAGCCGGCCGTGCACCCGCACCGGGAGCCCGACGAGATGGGCCTGCCCGGCGATCCGGTACGACTCCTCGTCCAGGGTCATCCGGACGTGCGGCACCTCGGCGCCCGCGATGACCTTCAGCCGTACGGTTCCGTCGCCGCGCGGCCCTGACCTGCGCATCCGCACCACGGCGCCGGTGATGCGCACGGGCACGGACGGCTCCTCGCGCAGATAGCGGGCCCCCGCCTCGCGCAGCGCGGGCAGGTCGCCGGGCGAGAACTCGACGGGTTCCGCGGACGCCGCGCACCCCTCGGGGACCCCGGCGGCGGGCGCCCACCCGACAGCGATCCTGGCACCCTCCGTGCCCCGCACCAGCACCACGAGCGCCTCCGTCAGCTCATGGCTCACACCCGCCTCGACAGCCCCGTCGAAGGCGTCCATGCCACCGGTGGCACGCCGGTAGTCGATCGCCTCACGGGCCGCGTACAACGCCTGGCGCAGCCGGACGGCGAGGGGGCGGCCGGTGGCGACCGGGACGAAAGCGGTGAGACGACGGCCACCGGGGGAAGCTCCGACCAGCACGTTCTCCAGGGAGGCGGCGGCGGGCCTGCGGTGGCGGGCGCCGTGGTAGCCGGCCCGCCCACGGGTGGCGAGGGCGCCGGCGAGGAGGATCCGCCGTGCCGCCGTGCGCATCTGTTCCTCGACCGTCCACGGCGACGTGCCGACCGGGCCCACCGGCACATCGCGCCACCAGTGGATCTCGTCGCTGGGCACGGCGAGGCCGACCAGGACGTCACGGGCGGACGGCGAACCGCTGCGCGACAGCGCGAGGAGGGCCTCCCCCAGAAGGTCCTCGCTGTCCGGGAACGCCCGGCTCTCCGGCACGAGCAGGCTGGTGCCGGATCCGCCGGGGCCGGGTGGGGTCCAGCGGCCGTACCGGCCGGGTGCTCCGCCGCGGCGCTGCCAGCCGTGCCGGTGCAGCAGCGCACCGAGGACGGCGGGGTCGACCTCGTCGGGCCTCGGCGGCTGGTCCCACGGCCCGGGCGGCTCGACGGGGTGGGGCCTGACGGGGCGTAGGGGCTCGTCGAAGGGGCGGTGCGTCACGGTCTGCCTCCCGTACCGACCCGCGTCATGATCTCGCAGAGCGCCCTGTCGTCGAAGACGCGCGTGGTCGGTATCCGCACGGTGGTCCTGCGCCGGCCGGTGATCCGGTGTCCGGCGAGGTTGATCCAGTAGCAGCAGTGCCGCAGGTCGAGGCCTTCGTGGCCGGCACGCAGCCAGTCGTCCTGTGATCTGGGCACGAGCATCACGACCAGTATTTTGTGCACCGAGACCGGGGTCCGGGCCAGCTTCTCCAGGTGGGCGTTGTCGAGCGTGAAGGAGAAGCCGGCGCCCGGCGGGTTCGGCGGGATCTGGTACGTGCACTTGAGCTGCACCTTGATGGTGACTTCGTCGTCGACCGTGTGCCCGGGGGCGCTGTGGCTGACGTGCCAGTCGATGCCGTTGTCCGGAAAGGGCTGGGACAGGGAGCAGCCCGAGGCGGCCGCCACCGCGTGCAGATAGCCGACCTGCAGCGTCTCCATGCATGCGGTGGTGGCCAGTGAGCCGCGATGCGGTGCCGTCCGCCGGGGCAGCAGCCCGCCCTGCTCGGGCTGCGCGAGCGCCATGTCCAACAGCCTTCCGAATCCCGTGAATCCCCGTGCCGAGTCGCTGAACTGCAAAGACCCGTACCTCTGTTGTCTCCTCCCGGCGTACGGCGCAAACAGCCCGGGTATCACAAAAAGGGCAGGGGACGGCGCGTCAACTGCCGAAGGTGAACGAGGAGTTGTGTGCGTATGACGTGCTGGTACGAAGGGCCCTTGACCGCTTTCGACACGGAGACGACCGGTGTCGACGTGGAAACCGACCGGATCGTGTCGGCGGCCATCGTCGTGCAGGACGCTCCCGGCAGCCGCCCGCGCGTGCGTCGCTGGCTGGTGAATCCGGGGGTGCCGGTGCCCGAGGCGGCCACGGCGGTGCACGGGCTGACGGACGAACACCTGCGGCGCAGCGGCCGCTGGCCGTCGCCCGTCATGGACGAGATAGTCAGGGAGCTGGCCGAACAGAGCGCGGCGGGACGCCCGCTCGTGGTGATGAACGCGCCCTTCGATCTGACGCTCCTGGACCGGGAGTTGCGCAGGCACCGGGCATCCTCGCTGGACCACTGGTTCGAGTCCGTGCCGCTGCGCGTCCTCGATCCGCGGGTCCTCGACAAGTATCTGGACCGCTACCGCAAGGGCCGCCGCACGCTCACGGACCTGTGCGAGCACTACGAGGTGGAGCTGCAGGGCGCCCACGAGGCGGCGGCCGACGCGCTGGCCTCGCTGGAGGTCGTCCGGGCGATCGGGCGGCGTTTCGCGACCCGCATGGAGCGGCTCTCGCCGGCCGAACTGCACACGCTGCAGGGCGGCTGGCACGCGGCGCAGGCCCGCGGCCTGCAGGCGTGGTTCGCCCGCAGCGGCTCGGAGGAGCTGGTCGACCAGTCCTGGCCCCTGCGGCCCGAACTCCCGGCGGAGGCCGCCTGAGCGACGCCGGGTGCGGGGCCGGAGCCACGCCGTGCGCGGTGCCCGGACGCCAGGCATGCAAAAAGCCGGTCCGTCTGTGACGGACCGGCCTCTCCCGGTGGGCGATACTGGGTTCGAACCAGTGACCTCTTCGGTGTGAACGAAGCGCTCTCCCACTGAGCTAATCGCCCGGGAACGCACCGAACAATACAGGTCTCCGTGCGTTTCCTTCAAACCGCTTCGCGGTTCCCCCGGAGGTGGGCGGCCAGCCCCCGCCGCCCCGCCCGCATCATCAGCGCGTGATTGGCGCGGAAGACGGGCCGCCCCGGTACCGCGAAGCGTCGCAGCAGCGGCTTGGTCACGTGCACCTCCTGGTCGTAACGGGCGCGGGTGTCCGGCCCGTCGGCGGCGACGGTCCACCGCGCCCAGCCGTCCACGTCACCCGTCATCGCGATCTCCAGGATTCCGGCCGCCCGGTCGCGCCGGACCTCCCTGGCGGTGAACACCAGGTCGTAGGGCAGCACCGAGCGGATCCGGATGACACCGCTGACCTCGTCGAAGGGCGTCACCTCGCGCACCTGCGGCCACCAGCGCGGATAGTGCTCGGCGTCGGCCAGCGCGCCGTAGACGTCGTCGGGCGGGGCGGCGAGGGTCCAGAGGCTGCGGAAGCGGTAGTGCGTCCAGTCCATGGGTCTCATGATCCGGGTCTGCCCGCCCACGACAAGCCCATGACCTCCCGGGGCCGCCCACGACTGCCCACGACTGCTCACGACTGCCCATGACGGATCTGAGTACGTCCTGAGTACGTGCGCTCATGCCGTGGGCCGTGACCCGGACCACACTCCGAGGCATGACGAACATTCCGCCGCCGGCCGAGGAGTTGCGGATCCTCGACCACGAGCTGTGGCAACTGGACGCCCGCAGGGCCCAGTTGCTGGCCCGCCGGATCTGGCTGCTCGACGTGCTCCGGTCGGCCGGGCCCCAGGCGGCCCCGGCCCATGTCCCTGCCACCTGGCCACCGCGCGGGCCCCGGCCCCGACGCCCGGAGGCCACGGCCCCCGGTGTGCAGAACGTGCTGCTCGTGCTCGGCGGCGTCCTGCTGACCATCGCGGCCATCGCGTTCACGCTGGTGAGCTGGGGCGACATGGGCATCGCCGGACGGGCGGCGGTCCTCGGCGCGGTCACGACGGCCGCGCTCGCCGCGCCGGTGCCACTGCTGAAGCGCGGCCTCCGCTCGACGGCTGAATCGGTGGCGGGCCTCGGCCTCGCCCTGACGGTGCTCGACGCCTACGCCCTGCACGAGGTCGCCCTCTCCGCGGTGGACGGCACCGGCTACGCGGCAGCGGCGACGGCGCTCCTGGCCGCGCTGTGGACGGCGTACGGCCGTGTTCTCGGCGATCTGCGGCTGCCGCTCCCGGCGGCCGTGGCGACGGCCCAACTCCCCCTGCTGCTCTGGGCGGTGGCGGCCGGTGCGGGCGACCACACGATCACGGCAGCACTCCTGGTGACGGCCGCGTCGGACACGGCGCTGGCCCTTTCCGCCCCGGTGCGGTCCATCCGGTCCGTACGAGTCGTCGCCGCCGTCGGCGCGTACGGGACGGGCGCCCTCGGCGTCCTGGCGGCCGGCTTCCTCACGTGGGACGCCCCCGGTCCGAGCGCCGCCGCCCGTGCGGCGGCGCTCCTCGCCCTCGCCGCGGCGATCGCGCTCGGGGCCGCCTGGCGTGCCCCCGAGGCGCGGGCCGCTCTCGGTCTGGCGTCGGCCGGCGGTCTGATCGCCGTCGCCGCGGCGGGCGGCGTGCTGCGCCCGGTACTGCCCGGTGTGTGGACGGTACCGGCCTGTCTGGCCTGCGCGAGCGCACTGCTGTCGGTACGCGGCACCTGGCTGCCCGGGACCGTACGCCGAGGCCTGCACCTGTCGTCCGCGACGGTGCAGGCGCTCGCAGTGGCCTGGGCCCTGCCCCTCGTCGCCCTGGCCCTTCTCGGCCCGGTCGGCTGGGCCGCACACGTGTGGTCGGGTACGCCGTCGGACGCCCGCGACGCGGTGACGATCTCCGCGCCCTGGCCGTCCGGCACGGAGAGCGCCCCGCTGGTGCTGGCGGCGGTGGCGGCGGTGCTGGCCCTGCGGTTCCGGAGCAGCCCGCTCCGCCCCCTCGCTTCGAGCGGGGCACTGCTCCTGGCCTGGTCCGCGACCCTCGCCCTGCCCGCCATCGCACAGCTCCCCTACCCGGCAGCCCTGTCGGCGCACGGCGCGATCACGGCGGCACTGCTGACGGCGGCGGCGTACACGTCCGCGACCGGCGACCGCCCCCTGCCGGAAGGCCGCCGCGCACCTCTGCTCCCGACCACCGCGCTCTGCCTCGCACTCGTCGGCTCGCTCCACCTCGTGGCCCTCTCCCTGACCTCCGAGGCCGCCACACTGGCCGTGCTCGCAAGCCTGACCGCGGCCTTCGCCTCGGCCGCCGTCCCACGGAAGTGGACGACCATCCGGGCCGTCACCACGGCCACCGCCCTCGCGTACGCCACGGCGCTCGCCTGTGCCGTCGGCGCGTCCCTCGGCCGGCAGCCGCAGTACATCGCGCTGCTCGTCCTGGTGGTGCCGGCCGTTGCCGCGGTGCTGGCGCCCCGGCTCGGCGATCGCGCGACGACGGTGTCCGCCGAGATCACGGGAGTCGTCGCGGCACTGCTGGCGATCGCCCTCGCGACCGCCGAACCGCCCGTCCTCGCCCTGGTCCTGGCCCTGTGCGGCGTGATCGCCGCGGGCACCGCCGTACGCGAGGACCGCAGGCGGGTCGGCCATGCGGCGGCCGCGCTGTTCGTGCTGGCCGCGTGGGTCCGGCTGGCCGCCTGGGAGGTCGGCGCCCCGGAGGCGTACACGCTGCCGGTGACCGTGCCCGCGCTGCTTCTCGGGTACGCCCGCAGGAGCCGTGACGCGGAGGCCTCGTCCTGGACGGCGTACGGTCCCGGCCTCTCGGTGACGCTGCTGCCGAGCCTCCTGGCCGTGTGGGGCGACGCGAACTGGCCGCGCCCCCTGCTCCTGGGTGCCGCGGCACTCGCCGTCACCCTCATCGGCGTCCGGCACCGCCTCCGGGCACCGCTCGTCCTCGGCGGCGGCACCCTGGTCCTGGTCGCGCTCCACGAACTGGCCCCGTACATGGCCCAGGCCATGGGCGCGGTCCCCCGCTGGGCGCCCCCCGCCCTGGCCGGCCTCCTGCTCCTGACCCTGGGCGCCACCTACGAACAACGCCTACGGGACGCCCGCCGGGTCAGGGATGTCCTGGGCAGAATGCACTGACACCGACGCCCGACGAGGCCCCCTGCGGGGAGTCGCCCCGCCAGGGGCGCTCCCGAGGGGCGCGGGGAACGGCGCGCCCAGCCACAACCGACCCGCACCCGGACACCCCACCCCGGAGGGGACCCCAGCCCCGTGGGGGCGCAGCGCACCGCGGGCACGTGTACCGCCGCGCGCACGTCGTGGCTGGCCGCGCAGTTCCCCGCGCCCCCGAAGGGCCCCACCCCCAGCGGCAGCGTCACGGCATCTTGTCGCCGATCAACGCCAGATTCTGAATCGCCGCCAACCCGTACAACGCAGTCGTGTTCGTCGACACCCAGGACGCCTCGCTCCCCGGGACCAACCCCACCGGCCCCGCCACCTCCTTCGTGGACCAGTCGGTCGACTCCTTGTAGTCCCACGTGTCGGCACTGTTGTAGAACTGCCGCCACGCCCGCGCGGCCAGCGCGTCGTCCCCCAGCTCGACAGCCGCGTACGCGTCCTGCCGCGAGTGCCCCTGGAACAGCAGCAGCGACCCGAAGTCGGACCCGTAACGAGCCTTCTGCTCGGCCTTGGTCGCGTTGAAGTACCGGCAGTAGTCGAGCCACGCCTCCTTGAACTCCGGCATGTCGATCTGGTCGAGCAGTTCGGCGTTCAGCTCGACGAGCCCGAACATCGCGGACAGGTGCGAGACACCCACCACGGCCGAGTCCGCGACGGCGAACCTCCCGGTGTCCAGGTCGTACAGCGCACTGCCCTGGACGAACCCGTTCGGCTGCGCGGCGATGGTCTCCATCGTCGACAGCACCCGCGCCTTCGCCTTCTCCCACTTCGGCCCGCGCCGCTCCCACTCGGTGAGCCACGCCGACACGAGCCCGCTCCAGTCGGTGCCGAAGCCGATCGAGAGGGCGTTGCGGTCCGGCTCGTACGGCTCGGTGCGGATCTTGCGGATCGGATCGAGCACGAGGAACGTCTCGTCGGAGTCGACGTTGGCGTGCATGAGGTCGCCGACCCGTTCGTCACCGGTGAGGAAGTAGTAGTAGCGCCGGTAGGTCGTGTTGGCGATGCGCTGCTGCTTGGCGCTGTCGGCGTAGTGCTGCACGCCGTGCCGGGTGCCGAGGCCGGCCCACTCGCCCAGGTGGTAGACGTCGACCTCGCCGGTGTGCCGGGTCATCGCCTCCGCGAACCGGAAGATGTCGGCGCGCCCGGAGCGCATGTAGGCGAACCAGAGCCACAGGTCGGGCGACAGCTCGGAGTTGTCCCAGGCGTAGCCGCCGACGTCGTAGCACCACTGGTGACGGCTCGGATCGTACGTGTGCATGATGTCGCCGTAGTCCCAGAACCCGTACCACCTACGCATCTCCACCTGGTCCTTGTAATAGGTGAAGAGGAAGTCGAGATGGTCCTCGATCTTCGCCTTGGCGGCGGTGGAGCGGTCCGGTTCGGCGAACAGCCCGCCGAAGACGCCCGCCTTGACGAGGTGCCTGGGCGGAGCGGCGAGCTGTGCCGGCTTGCGTACGGCGGCCACCTGCTTCGCCATCGCCTCGGCGCTCGGTGTCGACTCGTGGGCCCAGAAGAGGAGTTCGCTGGTGCGGGCGATGCCGTAGGGGGTGCCGAAGCCGGGCTCGTAGTCCTCGTAGGTGATGTTGAGGCCTTCGAGCTGCTCGGGATAGGTGTCCTGGCCCATGCCGTCGTGGTAGAAGCGCAGGTCCATGGGCTGCGACTCGGGCGACCAGAGCCAGAGCGTGACCTCGGCCTCGTCGGTCTGGGCGTCGCGGATGTCGAGCTGGGCGGGGAACTTCTCCCAGAAGTCCCGCAGCCCGAAGGAGAGTCCACCGCTGGCACCACCCACGTACCCGAAGCCGCCGGCCCGCCGGCCACCGCCCGCGGAGATCCAGCCGTGGCCCTTCTTGGTGCGCTTGCGCACGCCGAAGCCGTCGGCGGAGAGCTGCGAGAGGGTGTAGTCGCCCCACTCGGGGATGTACTGGAGCCGGGTGGTCACCCGCTGGTCCCAGGTCGACGGATCGGGCAGCTTCCGCCCCTCGAACTGGGCCGTCCGGATGGCCGCGCCCGGGTCCCGGCGCAGCCCGGTGATGCCCTTGACCGCCTCGCGCAGCAGCCCGGTCCCCTCCCCGCCGATACGGATGTGCCGGTCGTACGCGGCGTCGCGCATCGGCACCTTGAAGCGGACGCCGATGCCGCGGATGAAGTCCCCGCTCGCCTTCCCGGGCTCCTGGGTGCCGTCGAAGGTGATCGTGTGCACCATGCGGAACGACTCGCCGCCCGCGTAGAAGTAGAGCCGGACCGAGAAGGGCAGCCAGCTCCGGCTGCCCTTGCGGTGCTTGCCGTCGATGCGGACCACGGCACGGACCGGGCCGTCCTGCTCGACCTCCACCTCCGCGATGGCGCTCTCGAACCGCTCGTACTTCTCGGCGCCCTGGTCGCCGTCCTCGATCTCGGGCTGGCGCAGCAGCACGAGGCGGCCGTCCTTGGCGATCTCCGTCGAGCCGCGGGTGACGGACTTGACGAGGGTGGAGCCGCTCCGGCCGATCTTCGCGGTGATGACCCCGGTCGAGACGGTGATGGTGCCGCCGCTCCTGCCGACCGTGACCTTCTTCTCCGGGGCGGCGGGCGAACCCGCGTCGAGGGTGAGTTCTCCGCTGCCCGCCCCCGGCCCGACCGCGTGCGCGGTCCACTTCAGGGAGCCGTCGGGCCAGTAGCCGATCGGCCAGGACTGGACGGGCACGGCCTTGCCGTCGGCGTCGGTCAGCGCGAACGTCTGGTCCTTGTCGTACGCGCCCTTCGGCCAGGGCACGCCCACAGTCGAGCCGGGCGCCTCGCCGAGGCCGCCGTCCTCCAGCCAGTCCAGGGTCACCGGATCCGCGTCGGCGGCCTCGGCTCTCGGGGCGGCCTGCGCCTCCTGCGCGCCCAGGGCCCAGCTGAACTGGGCGGCGGCTCCGGCGACGGCGGCCGCCTTGAGGAGGGACCTGCGGGGGATGGGGGACATGGCCTTTCCTTTCCTTGCGAGGAGGTCAGGTGCATGACAGGGGGAGGTACGACGCCGAGGCGCCGACCTGGTTCGGAGCGGTCGGAGCGGTCGGGGTCGGGGTCGGGGTCGGGGTCGGGGCGGTCGAAGCCACCGGAACGGCTGGTCAGCGGTGCCGGCCGCGTTCCTCCACGGCGAGGGCCGCCGCCGCGACGGCCCCCAGGACGGGGATCGCCAGCGGCGGCACGAACCAGCCGGAGACGGCCACGACAGCCAGTCCGCCGACGAGCAGGAAGGACCCGGCGGGATCCAGGACGGTACGGCGTCCGGCGGCGCCCAGCAGTTCCCGCCACCGGGCGCCCGGCTCCCAGACCGCCGCCGCACGAAGCCCCGCGACGGCCAGCCCGAGCAGCGCGAACAGCCCCACGGCCCCGACGAACGGGCCGCCGGGGATCCCCGCGCGCACGGCCTGCACATCCACCCACACCGCGAGCGCGGCGGCCCATCCTGCGAGCCCGGCGATCCACCCGCCGCGCACGGCCGTGCGGAAATCCACGACGAACTCCCGCCAGCCGCCCGCCTCGTGGGCCGTACGCCGCCGCAGATGCCGGGACCCGGCGGCGAACGCGGCGGGGTAGGTGACCACGGGCAGCGAGGCCACCGCGATCCACACCCCGGTGAGCAGACACTCGGCGAAGAGCGCGAACCGCTCGGCGAGGGCGGACTCCCGCTTCGGGGGCTTCCGGGCGGAAGCCGACGCGGGTGCCGGTGCCGTACGAGCCTTCATGTGTGTCAGCCCTTCAGACCGGAGGTCGCCATACCGTCGATCAGATAGCGCTGGAAGGCGAGGAAGAAGGCCAGCACGGGCAGCAGCGCCACCAGCGACATGGCGATCATGCCGCCGTAGTTGGCGACGCCCTCCTGGTCGCGGAACATCATCATGCCGAGGGAGACGGTGTACTTGGCGGGCTCGTTGAGGTAGATCAGCGGGCCCATGAAGTCGTTCCAGGCGTTGATGAAGGTGAAGATCGCGCTGGTGATCAGGGCCGGCCGGCACAGCGGCAGCACGATCGACCAGTAGATCCGCAGATGCCCGCAGCCGTCGAGCCGTGCCGCCTCGTCCAGCTCCCTGGGCAGGTTCCGCATGAACTGCACCATGAGGAAGACGAAGAACGCCTCGGTGGCGAGGAACTTGCCGATCAGCAGCGGCACGTACGTATTGATCAGTTCCATCTTCTGGAACATCACGTACTGCGGGATGAGCAGCACGTGGTACGGCAGCAGCAGGGTGCCGATCATCAGCGAGAACATCAGGTTGCGCCCGGCGAACCGGATGCGGGCGAAGGCGTACGCCGTCAGCGAGCAGGAGATCAGGATGCCGACGACGGAGCCGAGAGCGTAGAAGAGCGAGTTCTGGAAGAACGTGGCGATCGAGATGTCCGCGATGCCGTCGGCCAGCCCCTTGAAGTTCTGGAGGATCGGGCTGGTCGGGAAGAGCTGCAGGCTGCCGATGATCTCCCGGCTGGGCTTGAACGAGGCGCCAAGGACCCAGACGACGGGATAGAGGACGACCGCGAGGACGAGCAGGGCGCCGATGTGCCAGGCGAGCGAGCCGGTGCTCTTCCGCCCGGGCGCCAGGGACCTGCGCGGCGGGGTGACCTCCGTACCCGGGCTCGTACTCGTGGAGACGCCGTTGGTCGTGGTGGTGGTGCTCATCGGGAGGCCTCCTCGTAGTGCACCCATCGCTTCTGGGACCAGAAGAGGACGGCCGTCACCAGGGCCACGGCGAGCAGCAGCATCCAGGCCATCGCCGAGGCGAAGCCCATCTGGGCCTCCTTGAAGCCCTTCTGGTACAGGTAGCAGGTGTAGACGAGCGTGGAGTCGGCCGGCCCGCAGCTGGTGTTGGAGACGACGTACGCGGAACCGAAGATCTGGAACGAGTGGATGGTCTCCAGCAGCACGTTGAAGAACAGCACCGGGGAGATCATCGGCAGGGTGATGCTCCAGAACCGTTTGAACGGTCCCGCGCCGTCCACCTCGGCCGCCTCGTACAGCTCCTTCGGCACCTGCTTCAGGCCGGCGAGGAAGATGACCATGGGTGCGCCGAACTGCCAGACGGTGAGTGCCACCAGGCTGTAGAGCACCCAGTCCGGGTTGCCGACCCAGCCGCCCACGTCGAGCCCGAAGAACGACTGCGTACGGTCCACGGCGGCGTCGTCGGAGAACAGCGCGCGCCACACGAAGCCGATGGACACACTCGCGCCGATCAGCGAGGGGGCGTAGAAGGCGGCCCGGTAGAAGGCCTGTCCGCGCCGGCTCTGGGCGAGCAGCAGGGCGACCCCGAGCGCGAGCAGCAGTTTCAGCGGGGTGCCGATGACGACGTACTTCGCCGTCACCTCGACCGACTTCTGCCACCGGGGATCGTCGAGCATCCTGGTGAAGTTGTCGAAGCCGATCCACTTCGGGGAGTCGAAGAGGTTGTAGTCGGTGAACGCGAAGTAGAGCGATGCCGCCATGGGCCCCGCGGTCAGCAGCAGGAAGCCGGCGATCCAGGGGGACATGAAGAGGTAGCCGGCCAGATTCTCCCGGCGGCCCCGTCGCCGCACGGCGACAGGACGGCCGGGACGCTTCTCCGGAGCATGCGGCGGAGAGTCCTTGATGAGCGTCGTCACTGCTGTTCCCCTCAGGTGGCGAGGGCGGTCTTCGCCTCGGAGAAGAACTGCTTGACCGCGTCGGAGACCTTGGTCTTGCCCGTCGACATGTCGCCGGCGACCCGCAGGAACGCGGCTTCCACGGTGTCGGCGCCCGCCGGGTGCGGCGTGATGGTCCCGAGCAGGCCGGCCTCGGCGACGTCCGCCTCGTACTTCGCGATCGCCTGGTTGGGGGCGTCAGTGGGCTTGTACGCCTCGAACTGCTCGGTGGTGGAGAGGAGGCCGCGGTCGTAACCCATGATCTTGCCGACCTCGGGGTCGTGCACCATGAAGGAGATGAACTGGGCGACTTCCTTGGGGTGCTTGGTCCGCGCGAAACCGCTCAGCATGAGCGAGCCGAGGTACTGGCCGGTCTCCTTGCCGTCGGTCGTGGGGATCGGCGCCAGGCCGTAGCTGCTGTCGCCCTCCGTGGCGTAGCGCACGGTGAAGTTGTCCCAGGTGAACTCGGACGCGGCGTCACCGGAGGCCAGCGCGGACTTGGGCTTGAGCTGCTCGACCTTCTTCGGGTCGGTGACGATGCCGGCCTTCACGCGGTTGTAGCCGTCCTGCCACCACTCCGTCAGATCGGCCTCCTCGAAGCCGAGTCCGTCCTCGGTGAAGAACGCCTTGCCGTTCTGGCGCAGATAGAGGTCGTAGAGGTACATGATCCCGAAGTAGCCGGTGTCGCCCGCCACCTTCTGGGTGTCGTGGATCTTCTTGAGCGCGGCGAAGTACTCGTCCCAGGTCCAGCCCTGCTCGGCCGTCACGCCGGCGGCTTTGAAGACTTTCTCGTCAATGACGAGTGACATGGTGTTCGAGCCGACGGGTACGCCGAGGAGCTTTCCGTCGACCTCGCCGACCTTCTCCACTCCGGCCCTGAAGTTCTTGAGGTCCAGATTTCCGGCGTCCACTTGCGACTTGAGGTCGAGCAGAACACTTCTCTTGTCGTACTTCCGCAGGAATGCGACCGCGTTCTGGAATACGTCCGGCGGATTCCCGCCGGCGGCCTGCGTCTGGAACTTCTCCCAAAAGGCCACGTAATCCTGGAAGTCCGTCTTCACCTTGATCTTCGGGTACTTCTTCTCGAAGAGCTTGATGGACTGGTTGATGCGCTTGGCCCGCTCCTCGGCACCCCACCAGGCGAAGCGGATCTCGACCGTGCCGTCGCCCGACCCGCCGCTGTCGCCCCCACAGCCCGTGGTCGCGGCGAGCCCCGCCGCCGCGAGCGACGCCCCGGCCGCCTTGAGGACCGTCCGCCTCTCGACACTCCCGTTTATCCCCACAGTCGGGCCTCCTTGCGACATCGCCGTCCGCTGCCATGAATCGTTTCAAGTAAGCGCTTGCTGGCACAAGGTACGGAGGCCCTCAGCGGGCGTCAATGATTCGGACAGGAATTGATGTGAAGCGGCTCGCGCACGCGCCGGCGTGAACTGGGGCGAATTGACTGCGGAGTTGGGCGACTCCGCAGGTAGGGCGGGGTGGGTCGGGTGGTCGAACGGGAATGTGTTGGGGGCGGTGTTCTGGGAAGGGGGGCTGAATGGGAGGGGTGGAAGGGGGCTTGATCGGGGGGGCTTGATCGGGGGGCCTTGTGGGGGTGCGGGGGTGGGGTGGCCCTTGGGGGTGCCTGCCGGGGTTCCCCCGGAGGTTTCTGCGGAGGCCCCAGCCCGGGGCAACCTGGCCGGGGTGTCCTGTCTGGCGGTGCGCCTGGCAGGGGGTGTCCTGCCTGGGGGTGGCGCCTTGCCGAGGGTGTCCTGCCTGGAGATGGCGCCTTGCCGAGGGTGTCCTGCCAGGAGTGGCGTCCCTCCGCTCGACCGTTCTCCTGGGGGCAGCTTCCCAGGGGATGCCACGCTTGGGGCGGGCTCGCCTCCGGGCGGCTTTCGCGAGAACGGCTTCTGCGGGGACAGCTCCGTCGAGGGGGTTCGGGGGTCCCGGGGTCCCGGGGGGGCCGAGGGGTCCCCGGGAGGCGCCTTACGCGGACCCGAGGGCTCCGGCGGGGCCGTCCTTACGCGGGAACTGTCGTCTCGGGGGACCTGGGCCGGCTGGTACGCAGCGTCGCTTCGACGCCGTGCCTTCTGACACGAAGCGGCTGGCCAGGGGGCAGGAAGCCTCGCGGGTCGGCCCCGCGCGGACATGTCGCGTACCCGAGAGCCGGTGGCTCGGCTGGGGCCGGGGCCGGGGCTGGGGCGGGCCGTTCAGTCGGCCCCGCGCACCGGGCCGGGAGTCGTGCAGGGCAAGAGGCGTGACCGGCGCCCATGACCATCGGGCGATCGTCGGGCGACCGTTGGGCGCAGGCCGACGCCGAGGGGTGTGGGATCAGGGGCCGTCGGCCGCGGGAGGCGGCTGCCGCTGCCGCTGCGGCGAACTTTCGGCGGTCGGAGGGCTTGTCGTCCAGAACGGCGAAGGCGGCTGGAGTCCACAGAACTCGTGAACCCCAGCCGCCTATCGGCAGTGTGGGCGATACTGGGATCGAACCAGTGACCTCTTCGGTGTGAACGAAGCGCTCTCCCGCTGAGCTAATCGCCCGGGCGCAGGAAGAAGATTACCCCATGTCAGGGCGTGCGTCCGACCGGCCCGTGAGTGCGTGAACGGCCGCTACTCCTTGATGTTCCACGGCATCTCGATGCCGAACTTCCACACGTACACCCCGACCAGTACCGCGATGATCACCAGCCCGATGGACGTCAGGATGACGTTGCGTCGTCGGACCTTCGGGTCGAGAGCCTTCTGTGTGGCCTCGGTGACTTTCCGTTTCGTCCAGCGGAGCACCAGTTGCGCCCAGACGAACTCGGTCGCCCAGATCGCCATGCCGCCGAAGATCACCAGCCAGCCCGGGCCGGGCAGAGGCAGCATGATCACGCCTGCCACGACGACCGCGAGACCTACTACGAACACGCCCACCTGCCAGCTCAGGTGCAGCATGCGGCGCGCCTTGATGAATTGCGGCGCACGGGATCCGAGCGCCGGCTCGCTCTTGGTTTCGTCGGCCGCCACAGCGGCCTCCCCCGTTCGGTCACTCCCCGTATTCATACGGCCAAACCCTACCGGACGGAAACCCGTCACCGGAATGGCCGTAGTACGCGAACGAGGACTCGGCCGGATGAGGTACCTAAAGACACGCAAAACACTCAGAGGGGTTTACAACGGCACCGTAGGTGGCATGTCGATTTCGCCGACGTGCGAATCCCCGAGCGCACACTGAGCGAAAGGCCCTGGCGCTTATGAACACCACGGTCAGCTGCGAGCTGCACCTGCGCCTCGTTGTGTCGAGCGAGTCCTCTCTGCCTGTCCCCGCAGGCCTGCGGTACGACACGGCCGATCCCTACGCCGTGCACGCCACCTTCCACACCGGAGCGGAGGAGACTGTCGAGTGGGTGTTCGCCCGCGACCTTCTCGCCGAGGGCCTGCACCGGCCCACCGGTACCGGCGACGTCCGAGTCTGGCCGTCCCGCAGTCACGGTCAGGGCGTCGTCTGCATCGCCCTGAGCTCTCCGGAGGGCGAAGCTCTGCTGGAGGCCCCGGCGCGGGCCCTGGAGTCGTTCCTGAAGCGAACCGACGCCGCCGTGCCTCCCGGCACGGAACACCGGCACTTCGATCTCGATACGGAGCTCTCGCACATCCTGGCCGAAAGCTAGGACGAGGCTTCGTACCAAGCCGCCCGGCGCCGTCCACTCGGGGAGACGGCTCGGGCTCAGACAACCGAATATGGATCACATGGGCGCCGTCTCCGCGTTAGCCCGCGGGGGCGGCGCCCGTGCGCTGCGGTTGAGCGGGGCGCTGGGGCGCCGGGGCGCACGGGCGCCGGTGTTGCCACTGCGTGGGGCTGGGTGGGGCCGTCCGTTCGTCGACGAGTGCCGGTCGCTTTCGCGTGATTGCGCCGTTCCCCGCGCCCCTAGGTAGGTGGGCCCGACCGTCGTACATCCCCTGCCCGCCGTCCCGGGCTGAGCGTGCCGTTCCCCGCGCCCCTGGGTGGGTGGGGCTGCACGTCGTACGGCCCGTGCCTGCCGTCCCGGGCCGAGCGCCGCGCCCCCCGCACCCCCAGGTGGGTGGGACCGACCCTCGTACATCCCCTGCCCGCCGTCCCGGGGATGCGGGTGGGTGGGCACGGTTGTGTGCGGGCTGGAGCCGCTAGCATCGGCCAGCATCGGCGGGCGTTCGCCCGACCTTCAGGCCAGGGAGCGAAACGTGCTGATCACCCACGACACCCGGTGCGCCCTCGACACCGTGGTCGGTCTGGTGAACACCGCACCGGAGGACGACATCCCGGACGGACTCGCGAACCTCGCGGCGCTGGTCGACTTCGTGCGAAAACACGACATGAGCGACGTCGGGACCCTGTCCGAGCTCGACCTCTCCGCGGTGCGCCGGATCCGGGGGCGCTTCGCCGCGGTCTTCGCCGCCCCGGACGCCCGTACCGCCGCCTCGCTCATCAACCAGCTGGTCGCCGCCGCCGGAACCACTCCGCGCCTCACGAACCACGACGGCTACGACTGGCACGTGCACTACTTCGCGCCCGGCGCGTCCGTCGCCGACCATCTCGCCGCGGACTGCGGCATGGCGCTGGCGTTCTTCGTGGTGGCCGGAGAAGAGGAGCGGCTGCGCCGCTGTGAGGCACCGGACTGCCGACGCGCCTTCGTCGACCTCTCCCGCAACCGCTCCCGTCGCTACTGCGACAGCCGCACCTGCGGAAACCGCCTGCATGTGGCCGCGTACCGGGCACGGCGCAAGGAAGCGGCAGGCTGACGGAGTCCGCAGCGGGTGGCGCCAGGGACTCCGCATACGGCTCAGAGCAGCAGCAGATCGTGCAGCGAAGCCATGAGCAGCAAACAGCCGATCACCGCAAGGAAGATCATCAGCGGTGGCTGAGACAGCGCGAAGAGACAACCCCGCCGTTCCTCGGGAGGAACCACGGTGTCGCTCTGGGGTGTTTCCAGCATCTCGCCGCGATGATGACTCAGCCGAGACGCCCTACGCGATCAACACGCCCGGATTATGGGGGAGTTAGCCGAAATCCGTGACACGGTGTTCCACGATCTGGGATAGGCGGGTGCGGGGCGGTCGCCGCGTCCCGTCGTGAAGAGCGGCCATGGAGAGCGGTCATGGATGGCAGCCAGGGGTTTTCCCAGCTCTCCGCGGTGAACAAGAAGATCCTCGCGTGCCGTTGATTCTTCATATCCCGTGCTTTTTCAAGATGGCCTCGATGTCGCTGAAGTCCTCCCCTGCCGGGGCCTTGCGCTGCTTGCCCTCGGGACGGACCGCCGGACGGGTCGCCGCCGGGCCCAGCGAAGGAGCCGAGGCCGTCGGAGCCACCGCCTCGCGCTGCGCGGCCCGTGCGGCCCTGCGCTCCTTGCGGGTCCCGCCCGTACGCCTCTCCACGGCACGCGTGGTCATGAACAGCAGCCAGGCCGCCCCGAGCACACCGAAACCAACCCAGGCCGTCGGACTGAAGGCCGTGTCCGCCGCCCATTCGACGACCCCAGTCATCACCAGACCGAGCGGCACCAGCGAGTACGCGGCAAGGCGGGCCGCGGTGAGGAAACGCTTGCGGTACGCGGTGACCGCGGCGATGCCCAGGCCTGCCGCGGCCACGGCGGAACAGACGGTCTCGGCAATCATCCGGTCCTCCAGGCAGGTCGGGCGGGGTCGGGCACAGGCACTTCGTCCCTTCCATCCTGCACCGCCGCATGCCCGGTATGCCATGGTCCGGGGAGACCTCAGGGACATCTCCGGGTCGGGTCCTCCTGAGGTGCCGGTCCAGGTGGCCGGTCCAGGTGGCCGGTCCAGGTGGCCGGTCGACGGCGGGGCATCGGCGGCGGGGCATCGCGGCCGGCGCCCACGAGGTGGCGACCGGACTCGCGGACGCCCGAGGTCCCGGTTGGGACGCGCGGGCCCCGGCTGGGAGACTGATCCCATGAGCGACTCCTCCCCCGCCCGCCCCGCCGCCCCCGTCCCCGTCCTGGACATCTGGTGTGAACTCCAGTGCCCGGACTGCCGCAGCGCCCTCGACGACCTGCGCGCGCTGCGTGCCCGCTACGGCGACCGGCTGGAACTGCGGCTGCGGCACTTCCCGCTGGAGAAGCACAAGCACGCCTTCGCGGCGGCCCAGGCCGCCGAGGAGGCCGCGGAACAGGGCAAGGCCTGGCCGTACGTCGAGGCGGTGCTGGAGCGCGTGTCGGAGCTGGACCGCGACGGGGAGGCGGTCCTCCTCGACGTGGCCCGCGGGCTCGGCCTGGACGCCGAGGAGTTCGACACCGCCCTCATCGACGGCCGGCACATTTTGATCGTCGACGCCGACCAGGCCGAGGGCAAGGCCATCGGCGTGACCGGCACGCCGACGTACGTCATCGACGGCGAGCGCCTCGACGGCGGCAAGAGCCAGGACGGGCTGCGCGAACGCGTCGAGGAGATCGTGGACCGGCTGCTGGCCGAGCAAAGGGCCTGACGCACACCCTCCCCGGCGGTTCCCGCGGCTACAGCAGGTCTTTGTAGAAGTGGTACGTGGTGGTCTCGTAGCCCAGTGACTCGTAGAGCCGCTCGGCCGGGGTGTTGCCGGCGAAGACGTTCAGACGGACACCGGGGCGTCCCGCCACGGCCGCCCGGGCCTCCGCCAGCAGCATCAGCGAACGCCCGTGCCCCCGGCCCCGGTACGCCTCGTCCGTCTCGACGTCGTAGACGAACGCCCAGCCGTCACGGGTCCCCAGCCACAGCGTGCCCACCGGGGTCCCCTCGTGCTCCAGGACACTGATGTCCGCCCCCTCGCTGCCGAGCCCGTCCGGCAGCAGGGTGGTGTTTTCCTGCTCGGCCTTGGCCCGGGCCTCCGCCTCGGGCACTCCCCGGGTGGTCCAGTCCTGGACGTAGTCCTCCTGGGCCCGCTCCGTCCAAGAGGCGAACTCGGTCTCCGTCATGGGGCGCCCCCGGCTGCCGGCAGGCAGTTCGGGCGCGACGTCGCCAGGTCGTTTCTCCATGAAGCGGCTTCGCACGACGTAGCCGAGGGCTGTCGCCAGTCGCAGGGCTTCCGTGGCGTCGGCCGGAACCGACGCCTCGATCCGCCGGCACCCCCAGCCGCGCGCCACCTCCTCCGCGGCGAGTGCCGCCACGGTGGCCCGGCCGCGCCCCCGGTCCGGCTCCTCGATGCGCAGGTCGCGGATCTCACCGACGGGTGCCCCGGGGGCGGGGCGGCTCACGAGGTGTACCGCGCCCACGGGACGGCTGTTCACGCACACCGCGTAGTGGCGGGAGAGGGCGCCGTCGGCGTCGCGTTGCAGCGGCTCGGTCGGCCGCAGGGTGGTGGTCATCAGGGGAGTTGTACCCGTCCGGACGCCCTCACGCCATCGAGATCGGCCGACGGTCCGTCGAGGGACCGCACGACGACCGGCGCAGCGATCAAGCCAGGCATCGACTCAGAGATCGATTCAGGGATCGGCTCAGGGATCGAGGTCGTCGGCCGCCCGCTCGGCGAAGATCCGCATGGCCTTGGCGGTCACCGGGCCGGGCGCGCCCGGCAGTTCGCGACCGTCGACCCGGTGCACGGCCTGCACATCGCGCAGCGTCGAGGTCAGGAAGACCTCCTCGGCCCGCTCCAGGACGTCCAGCGGCAGGTCGGTCTCCTTGGCACCGGTCCACTCGACGGTGAGGGCGCGCGTGATGCCCGCGAGGCAGCCGGAGGCGACGGGCGGGGTGTGGATCTCGCCGTCGAGAACGACGAAGACATTGGACCCCGTGCCCTCGCAGAGCTGCCCGACCGTGTTCGCGAACAGCGCCTCGGACCCGCCGTGCTCACGCGCGCGGGCGAGGGCGACGACGTTCTCGGCGTACGACGTCGTCTTGAGGCCCGTCAGCGCGCCGCGCTCGTTGCGGGTCCAGGGGACGGTGATGACGGCGGTGGAGTCGGGGCGGCGGCCGGACTCCGCCAGCGCCACGACCAGGGTCGGCCCCTGCTCCCCGCGGTCCGAGCCGAGCGGCCCGTGACCGCCGGTGTACGTGATCCGCAGGCGGCCGAGCGGCAGGGGATTGGCGTCCAGAACGGCCGCGCAGGCCCTGAGCACCTCGTCACGGTCGGGCTCGGGCAGTCCGAGGCCGCTCGCCGAGCGCGCCAGGCGGTCGAGGTGCCTGGTGAGCGCGAAGGTACGCCCGTCGGTCGTTTTCACCGTCTCGAAGATGCCGTCGCCCACCGTCAGCCCGTGGTCGAACACGGAGACACGGGCCGACTCGCTGTCCTGCAGCCGACCGTCGAGCCAGATCTTCACTGAACCTCACCTCACGAGAACGACGAGAACGTGCCGGGTCACCGGCCCGACGTGCTCTCTTGGGCGTCGTACGCCCCTGGGTACTCCCCCGACGCTACAGCGAGCAGCCGGGCGGCCTTCAGTTCGGTCTCCTCCCACTCGCGCCGGGGATCCGAGCCCCAGGTGATGCCCGCGCCGGAGCCGAAGCGCAGCACACCCTCGGTCCGGTCGATCCAGAAGGTGCGGATCCCGACGGCCAGTTCCCCGGTGCCGCGGTCGGCGTCGACCCAGCCGATACCGCCGCAGTACGGCCCGCGGGGAGCCGTCTCCAGTTCCTCGATGATCCGCAGGGCGCTGGACTTGGGGGCGCCGGTGACGGATCCGGGCGGGAAGGCCGCGCCCAGCAGCTCCGGCCAGCCCACGTCCTCGCGCAGTTCGCCGCGGACGGTGGAGACGAGGTGGACGAGGCCCGGGTGCTTCTCGACGACACACAGGTCGGGCACGGTCACGCTGCCCGTGGCGCACACCCGGCCCAGGTCGTTGCGGACCA
The DNA here is from genome assembly GCF_044328075.1 of Streptomyces sp. NPDC017991. Lineage (NCBI taxonomy): Bacteria > Bacillati > Actinomycetota > Actinomycetes > Kitasatosporales > Streptomycetaceae > Streptomyces > Streptomyces sp. NPDC017991. The sequence goes on from NZ_JBIRGP010000007.1 coordinate 133,696, forward strand.
GGTCCACGATCATCACGTTCTCGGCATGGTCCTTTTCGAGGAGGTCCGCCTCGGTGCGCCCCGTGCCCTTGATCGGACCCGACTCGACGACACGGCCGGTGCGGCGCAGGAAGAGTTCCGGGGAGGCGGTGGCTATGTCGACCCCGTGGCCCGGCAGGCGAATCGTTCCGGCGTACGGTGCCGGGTTGCCGCGTGCCAGCAGGGCGGTCAGCGCGTCCACGTCGGCGTCCGGGGCGATGGGCGCGGACAGGACCCGGCAGAGGTTCGTCTGGTACACGTCGCCCGTCGCGATGAGCTCACGTATGCGACGTACACCCGTCATGTACGCGGCGCGGTCGAGCGATGACGTCCAGTCGCCGGCCGCGGGTCCCTGCCACTCCCCCGGCACCGGCGCCGGTACGGCCTCGGGTCGTACGTCCGCGAAACGGGCACAGACCACGCGGCCCTCGAAGTCGGCGCCGACGGCCCAGAAGCCACTGGAGTCGAGCGCCGCGGGATCGTCGGTGACATCGACGAGGCCGGTCGCGACGAGGCCGCCGAAGCGGGCGAGAGCTGGGAGGTCGTGCACAACCGTGAGTCTATGGTGGGTGACCTGCGGGTGCCTCGGCCGTGTCCTGGAGCGGGCGTAACGCAGCACGCTGCGCAAACGCGTTTTTGTGCTGGCCCCGGTATCCGCTAGAGTTCAACACGTCGCCGGGACGCGAGAGCCGACCGGAAACGACAAGCGGACGTAGCTCAGTTGGTAGAGCGCAACCTTGCCAAGGTTGAGGTCGCCAGTTCGAACCTGGTCGTCCGCTCGAAGGAAGTAGGGGATCTTCCCGACCCCCCGCGCTCCTGGTGGAGTGGCCGAGAGGCGAGGCAACGGCCTGCAAAGCCGTCTACACGGGTTCAAATCCCGTCTCCACCTCCAAGGACGATTAGCTCAGCGGGAGAGCGCTTCCCTGACACGGAAGAGGTCACTGGTTCAATCCCAGTATCGTCCACTGATCCGGTTCACCGGGTCCCCGCGCGATTAGCTCAGCGGGAGAGCGCTTCCCTGACACGGAAGAGGTCACTGGTTCAATCCCAGTATCGCGCACGCAGTACAGGCAGTACGCACTACAGGCAGTACGCGGTATCTGTGCAGTACGCGTCATCAGCAGGTCCCACCCGCGCGATTAGCTCAGCGGGAGAGCGCTTCCCTGACACGGAAGAGGTCACTGGTTCAATCCCAGTATCGCGCACCAGTCGAAGCCCCCGGCCGTCTCGTACGGTCGGGGGCTTCGTCGTTCTCGTCGTTCTCGTCGTTCCTCGAAGACGGTCCTGACCAGTCAGAGCCGGTCAGGACCGATCGAGACCGGTCGGTGCCGGTCAGGAGGAGAAGAGCATGTGGCCGAAGCTCTTCTGACGCTTGTGGCCGTAGTGGCCGCCGTGCCCGCCATGACCGCCGTGCTGCGGAGCGCCCCAGGCGGGAGCGGGGGCGGACGGGTAGGCCTGCGGGGCGCCCTGCGGCGGCGGGCCGCCGGGCTGCGACCACTGGCCCTCCAGGCGGGTCAGCGACTCCAGCTCGCCGTAGTCGAGAAAGATCCCGCGGCATCCGCTGCACTGCTCGATCTGGACACCATTGCGGTTGTACGTGTGCATCGGCGCATGGCACTTCGGACACTGCATGCTCGGCTCAACTCCTCGCCTGTCGGTACTGCTTCCGCCAGGACAGACTCTGTCCGGCTGCGATCGGTTGCACCCTACGTCGCGAAGTCCGGCGCCAACTCCGGCGGGTGCGCCGCCATTCGGTCACATGCGTCGATCACGGACGTCTCCACCTCGTCCAACGGGCGCCCGGCCGCGACCGACTTGGCGATCGCCTGGGCCGCGGTCTGCGCGGTCAGGGCGCGGGCCGCGACGTCGAGGGCCGGCCAGGGGTCGCTGTCCGCCGGGACGGCCGTACCCCCTGCCTTCCGGTACGCGGTGAGGAAACGGGTCCACTCGTCGGGCGGGAGGAGCCCGCAGGCGAACCAGGCCGCGGGGCGGGCCAGATCCCAGGCGGGATCGCCGCGGCCGAGGTCGTCGATGTCGATGAGCAGCCAGTCGCCGCTCCCCGACCGCACCAGCTGACCCAGGTGGAGGTCGCCGTGGCACAGCGTGCCCGGATCCTGCATCGGGGCCTCGTCCCGTGCCCAGGCGGGCAGGAGGGCCCAGGCACGGAGCACGGGGGCGGACGCCGGGTGCGGGCCCGCCGCGCGGAGGCGGGCGACCGCGCGGGCCGCCTTCGCCGGGCCGCGCATGGGAGGCAGGCCGGGCGCGAGGACGGAGTCCGGCGTCCGGTGGAGCCGCGCGAGAAGGGTCGCGGCCTCCTCCCAGGGAGCGGCATCGGGGTCGTCGCGGTCCACGGGAGTGCCGTAGGACCAGAAGGTGACCGGCCTGCCCTTCAACTCGGCCGTGCCCGGTCCGCGCGGCGGCAGGAGGATGCCGTCGAGCGCGGGGTGCGCGGCCACGGCCAGCCGCGCCGCAAGCTCCGTGGGGTCGGTGCCGGCGGCGTGCGCCTTCGCCACCGTGCCTCCGTGCCGGACGACGGTGCCGTCGGGCCGGTCGGCCAGCACGGAGGTGTCCGTGCCGCAGACGCAGACCTCCGCCGCCGGATGGACGGCGGCGCGCACCTTCGCGCTGAGCGCGGGCAGCACATCTGCGGTCACTCGGATCCCCCTGAAGTCGTACGTCCCGTCCCCGTCCCCACCCCCGTCCCCATCCCACGCGAGCGGGTCCACCGGCTCTCAGGAGCGTACGCAGGCAAAGCAATGCGGGCGCAGCTCCCCAGCTGCGCCCGCATCTTTTGCCGTCCGCCGCACCCCCGTCCCCACGGGGTTTCATGGCCGGATGTCCCCGCCCGGACCGCTCTTCCGGGCCCGGGGCGCCGCTCAGCGCCCCAGCATCACGCCCACGGACGACGCCTGTGTGACCACTGCCTCCCAGCCGCCGAAGACGACTACGAGCAGGGTGGCCAGAGGGAGAACCATGGCCGTCGCCACCAGGGGGTGGCGCCGGCCGGACCGGCTGGGCCCGAACGCGGCGGTGTACGCCTTGCGTCCCTGTGCGCGGATCATGGTCCGCGATGCCGTGTCAGCCATGGTCCCTCTCCTGACCGTTCTGTTGAAAAGCTTCCGGTGTCCGACTTCTGGTGAGGCCCGACTTCTGATATCTGGCAGCGGCGGGTGTCTGACCTCGGGGGACGAGTGCTGCCACCCGCCGCTTGACAACAAATGTAGGCGGGAGGGGCGTGCGGGTCGTCATGCCCTCGTACCTATTACCGGGCCTCCCGGAGGATGAGCGGTGACCTGCGGAGTACTCCCCTGGGTGGAGAAGAGGTCCTGGGTCTCGGGGGTTTCCCGGAGGGGACGTCCGGTCTGTTCCGAGCGCGGGGTGCCCCCACCAGGTGACTTCGCTCACTCCGACCACCCCTCTGCGGACCGCTGTCTCCACCCGGAGGCCCGCCCGGCCGGCCACCACCTCGTACGTACGGGTCGGGTCTCCCGCGTCGACCACTGCCTCCACGCGATCACCCTGCACGGGTCCAATCCCCCTCCTGTGAGCGATGGTTGGGAATCCGCGCAGCTCAACGTCGCCGCGGGCCCCCGTCCCCTGACCACCTCTCAAGTTTCCCACCCGGCACCGACAATCGGTCGGACCGCGAGGGCGCGGCCTCTGCGCGCACCCGGCCGCGGAAACGTAAGCTGTGGCTCGTCAAACGGACCGGGCAGCGGGGATGGACATGGCGATGATGCGCCTGAGGCGCGAGGACCCGCGTGTCGTCGGCTCGTTCAGGCTTCACCGACGGCTCGGCGCGGGCGGGATGGGCGTTGTCTATCTGGGTTCCGACCGGCGTGGCCAGCGGGTCGCGCTGAAGGTGATCCGGCCCGACCTCGCGGAGGACCAGGAGTTCAGGTCGCGTTTCGCCCGCGAGGTGTCGGCGGCGCGGCGGATCAGGGGCGGGTGCACCGCGCGGCTCGTCGCCGCGGATCTGGAGGCCGAACGGCCCTGGTTCGCGACGCAGTACGTTCCCGGGCCCTCGCTGCACGACAAGGTCACCGAGGACGGACCGCTCTTCGCCTCCGAGGTGGCGTCCGTCGGCGCCGCCCTCTCCGAGGGGCTCGTCGCCGTGCACGAGGCCGGCGTCGTCCACCGGGACCTGAAGCCGTCGAACATCCTGCTGTCCCCGAAGGGGCCGCGCATCATCGACTTCGGTATCGCCTGGGCGACCGGCGCGAGCACGCTCACGCATGTGGGTACGGCGGTGGGGTCGCCCGGGTTCCTCGCGCCGGAGCAGGTGCGGGGTGCGGCGGTCACGCCGGCCACGGATGTCTTCGCGCTCGGCGCGACGCTGGCGTACGCCGCGACGCAGGACTCGCCCTTCGGGCACGGCAGTTCCGAGGTGATGCTCTACCGCGTGGTGCACGAGGAGCCGCAACTGCACGGTGTGCCCGACGCGCTGGCCCCTCTCGTGCGCGCCTGTCTGGCGAAGGATCCCGAGGAGCGGCCCAGCACACTGCAGTTGTCGTTGCGGCTCAAGGAGATCGCGGCGCGGGAGGCGCAGGGTATGGGCGAGGTCCGGCCGCCCGCTCCCCGTGCGGCGGAGGCCGACCGGCCGACCGGGCGGCTTGCCGACGACTACGACGACTACAGCAACTACGGCGACTATCCGGAGCAGCGCACTCAGCGGCGTACACAGGGGCGTACGCAGGGGACTTCCGCGCCGCGTGGCAGTGGCGGCGGCAGTGGCAGTGGCGGCGGCAAGGGGCCCTCGTCGCGGTCCGGGGCGCGGCCGGGTGATCCCTCGCGCGGCGGGGCGACGCGCTCCGGCACCGGCGGCCGTACCGGTCAGTCCGGTAGCCGTACCGGTCAGTCGGGCAGCCGTACCGGTCAGTCCGGCAGTCGGAGCGGGACGCCGCGTAGCGGGGCGGGGCGGGCTGGGCCGCGGACCGGGCCCCGGACCACCGGGACGGGGCGGCGGCCCGCGAATCCCCGGCTGCTGCGGCAGCGGCTGTTCGTGTTCGTGGTGGTGACGCTGCTCGTGGCGTTGGCCATCGCCGCGGCGCAGGGGTGCCAGGGGCCTGCCCGGGGGCTTGATCGTGGGGGCCCCTCGGGCGGGGCTGCGTGGCAGGAGCGGGCGGACCATCAGCGGGGCGGGGTCGGTCTCGGCGGGTAGGTGTTGTTCGTCGGCTGCGGGATGGTGGGGGCTTGTCGCGCAGTTCCCCGCGCCCCCTGGGGCCCCGTCGCCCGGCGCCATAGAGGGCCCCAGACGTTGTTCGTCTACTGCGGGTGTGTTGTGGCTGAGCGCGCCGTTCCCCGCGCCCCCTACGGGGCGCCCGTCGACCGGCGTCATGGAGGGCACCCAGACGCTGTTGGGTCCAGCGCGCGGGTGCGTCGTGGGCGAGCGCGCCGTTCCCTGCGCCCCTTACGGGGTGTCTCGTCAGTTTTGCGGTCTGCCTGTTGCCACCGCGTAGAACGCCACCGCTGCCGCCGCTCCCACGTTCAGGGAGTCGACTCCGTGGGCCATCGGGATGCGGACCCATTCGTCTGCCGCCACCAGGGCCTGGGTGGACAGGCCGTCGCCCTCCGCGCCCAGCATCAGGGCGACCCGTTCCATACGGTGCGGGGCCACCTCGTCGAGGGTCTTGGCCTTCTCGTCCGGGGTGAGCGCGAGAAGGCCGAAGCCCGCCTCCCGGACCGAGTCGAGACCCTTGGGCCAGGAGTCCAGGCGTGCGTACGGCACGGCGAAGACGGCGCCCATGGAGACCTTCACCGAACGCCGGTACAGCGGGTCCGCGCAGTCCGGGGAGAGCAGGACCGCGTCCATGCCGAGGGCGGCGGCCGAACGGAAGATCGCGCCGATGTTGGTGTGGTCGTTGACCGACTCCATGACGACGACCCGGCGGGCCGTACGGAGCAGGTCGTCGGGGGTCGGCAGCGGTTTGCGCTGCATGGAGGCGAGCGCGCCGCGGTGCACGTGGTAGCCGGTGACCTGTTCGGCGAGGTCGGGGCTGACCGCGTACACCGGGGCCGGGAGTTCGTCGATGACGTCGCGCATGACGTCGACCCACTTGGCGGACAGCAGCATCGAGCGCATCTCGTAACCGGCGTCCTTGGCCCGTCTGATGACCTTCTCGCCCTCGGCGATGAACAGGCCCTCGGCCGGTTCGCGCTTGCGGCGCAGCTCCACGTCGGTCAGGCCTGTGTAGTCACGCAGGCGCGGGTCGGCTGGGTCCTCAACGGTGATGAGATCGGCCACAGGGTGATACTGCCTTGTCCTGGGTGCGGTGCCAACGGCTTGGAACGGGTTGTGTTACCCGGGGTTACTCAGATGCCCCGTCAGAGGTCTCGAACGAGCCGTCCGCCCCCACGGTCACGACCTCCCCGATGACGATGACCGCCGGGGGCCGCACCTCTTCGGCACGGACGGTCTCGGCGACCGTGGCCAGGGTCGCGTCGACGCGGCGCTGCGCCGCGGTCGTGCCCTCCTGGACGAGTGCCACGGGGGTGCCGGGTGCCTTGCCGTTCTCCATGAGGGTACGGGCGATGGCACCGATCTTGTCCACGCCCATCAGGACGACCAGGGTGCCGCGGAGCTTGGCGAGCGCCGCCCAGTCGACCAGGGAGCGTTCGTCGTCGGGGGCCACATGACCGCTGACGACCGTGAACTCGTGGGCGACTCCGCGGTGCGTGACCGGGATGCCCGCCGCGCCCGGGACGGAGATCGAGCTGGAGATGCCGGGAACGACCGTGCAGGAGATGCCCGCCTCGGCCAGCGCCTGGGCCTCCTCCATGCCGCGGCCGAAGACGAAGGGGTCGCCGCCCTTGAGCCGGACCACCGACTTGCCCTGCAGGGCGTGCTCGATGAGCGCGTTGTTGATGGCCTCCTGGGCCATGAAGCGCCCGTACGGGATCTTCGCCGCGTCGATCACCTCGACGTGCGGCGGGAGTTCGGCGAGCAGGTCGCGCGGGCCCAGGCGGTCGGCGATGACCACGTCCGCCTCGGCGAGGAGGCGACGGCCGCGGACCGTGATCAGGTCCGGGTCGCCGGGACCGCCGCCGACCAGGGAGACGCCGGGCGTACGGGTGCGGTGGTGGCGTGCCACGAGGGTGCCGTCGCGCAGCCCCTCGACCACCGCGTCACGGATGGCCGCGGTGTGGCGGGGGTCGCGGCCCTTGGCGTTCGTGGTCAGGACGGCCACCGTGACGCCCTCGCTGTGGCCCGTCGCCGGGGTCCAGGCGGTGGCCTCGTCCGCGTCGTCCGCGCGGACGCACCACACACGGCGGGCCTCGGCCTCGGCGGAGGCCTCGGCGTTCGCCGCGGAGTCGGGAGTGGCGATGAGGACGTACCAGGATTCCGCGAGGTCGCCCGACTCGTACCGGCGCCTGGTCCAGGTCAGTTCGCCGGCGTCCGCCATGGCCTCGACCGAGGGGGTCGCGGACGGGGATACGAGCTGGATCTCCGCGCCCGCCGCGATGAGGGACGGGAGGCGGCGCTGGGCCACCTGGCCGCCGCCGAGGACCACGACACGGCGGCCGGCGAGGCGGAGGCCTACGGGGTAGGCGGGGTTTTCGGCCATGGAGGTGCGGCTCCTCATGCGGGTGGTGCGGGGTGGCGCGCTGCGGCGGTGGAGCGCGCCTGACGTGCGGATTTTATGGGGCGGGGCGGTGGGGGGCTGGGGTGGGTGGGGGTACTTTCCCCTGGCCCGCCCCTTCCCGAAACCGGGGCTGCGCCCCGGGCCCCCGCGTGTGCGGGTCCGTCGTCGGTCTGTGCCCACCCTCCCCCACGCTCGGCTCCGCTCGCGCGGGGGGGGCACAGACCGACGACTCGCGCCTACTTCTCCGTAACGCCCGCCGAGTCGAACGTCGCCACCTCGTGCATCGCCCTGGCCGCGCTCTGGACCACCGGGAGGGCAAGGAGGGCGCCCGTGCCCTCGCCGAGGCGGAGGTCGAGGTCGACCAGGGGGCGCAGGCCCAGTTTGTTGAGCGCGGCCACATGGCCAGGTTCGGCGCTGCGGTGACCGGCGATGCAGGCCGCGAGGACCTCAGGGGCGATCGCTCGGGCGACCAGCGCGGCGGCACCGGCGCTGACACCGTCCAGGATCACCGGCGTACGCAGGGAGGCACCGCCGAGGAGGAGGCCGACCATCGCGGCGTGCTCCAGGCCGCCGATGGCCGCCAGGACGCCGATCGGGTCGGCCGGGTCCGGCTGGTGGAGTTCCAGGGCGCGGCGTACCACGTCGGTCTTGCGGGCCAGGGTCTCGTCGTTGATGCCGGTGCCGCGGCCGGTGACCTCGGCCGGGTCGCTGCCGGTGTAGACGGAGATCAGGGCGGCGGACGCCGTGGTGTTGGCGATGCCCATCTCACCCGTGATCAGCGCCTTGTTCCCGGCCGCCACCAGATCGCGGGCGGTCTCGATGCCCACCTCGATGGCCGACCTGACCTCCTCGCGGGTCAGCGCGGGACCGGTCGTCATGTCGGCCGTGCCCGCCCGGACCTTGCGCGGCAGCAGACCCGGGGTCGCGGGCAGGTCGGAGGCCACGCCCACGTCGACGACGCAGACCTCGGCGCCGACCTGGGCGGCGAAGGCGTTGCAGACCGCGCCGCCGCCGAGGATGTTGGCCACCATCTGGCCCGTGACCTCCTGCGGCCACGGGGTGACGCCCTGGGCGTGTACGCCGTGGTCGCCGGCGAAGATCGCGACGGCTGCCGGTTCCGGGATCGGGGGCGGGCACATCCTGGACAGGCCCGAGAGCTGGGCGGAGATGATCTCCAGCATGCCGAGGGCCCCGGCAGGCTTGGTCATGCGCTTCTGGCGCTCCCAGGCCTCGCCGAGCGCCTTGGCGTCCAGCGGCCGGATGTTGGTGATGGTCTCGGCGAGCAGGTCGTGCGGCTCCTCGCCGGGCAGGGCGCGCCGGCCGTACGTCTCCTCGTGGACCACCCAGGACAGCGGACGGCGCTTGGACCACCCCGACTGCATCAGCTCGGGCTCGTCCGGGAACTCGTCGACGTATCCGACGCAGAGGTAGGCGACGACCTCAAGGTGCTCCGGCAGGCCGAGGCCGCGGACCATCTCGCGCTCGTCGAAGAAGCTGACCCAGCCCACGCCCAGGCCCTCGGCACGGGCCGCGAGCCACAGGTTCTCGACGGCGAGCGCCGAGGAGTACGGGGCCATCTGCGGCTGGGTGTGGCGGCCCAGCGTGTGCCGGCCGCCCCGGGTCGGGTCGGCGGTGACGACGATGTTCACCGGGGTGTCGAGGATGGCCTCGATCTTCAGTTCCTTGAACTGCTTAGCGCGGCCCTTGGGCAGCGACTTGGCGTACGCCTCGCGCTGGCGCGCGGCCAGTTCGTGCATCGTGCGCCGGGTCTCGGCCGAGCGGATGACGACGAAGTCCCAGGGCTGTGAGTGACCGACGGACGGCGCCGTGTGGGCCGCCTCCAGGACGCGGAGCAGCACGTCGTGCGGGATGGGGTCGCTGCGGAAGCCGTTGCGGATGTCGCGGCGCTCGCGCATGACGCGCAGGACGGCCTCGCGCTCGGCGTCGTCGTAGCCGGGCGCGGCCGGGCCGGTGGACTCACGTGTCTGGGCCACGGCGGCCGTGCTCTCTTCCTGGTCGGCGGCCCGGGTGTCCAGGTCTTCCGCCTGCTGTGCGACTACGGGCTCCGGGCTGTCGTCCTCGGCCCCGACGGGTGGCTGCGGTACGGGGAGCGCCCCGGTCCCGGGGGCCGGCTCGGGCTCCCGGGGGGCCGGCAGTACGAGGATCGGCTCGTCGTCCAGCTCCTCTTCGGACGCGAGGTCGGGCCCTGCGGCGGGTACCGGCGCGAGGGCCGGTCCCGGGGCGGATTCAGCCACGGGCTCCGGCGCGGACTCCGGCGCGGGCTGCTCGACGAGCGCCGCGGGCGGGGCCGCCGCCGCTTCGGCGGGCTGCTCGGCCCGCTCCTCGGGAAGGGGCACCACCGTCACGCCGTGCGGCGGGGTGGGGGCAAGGTGCGGGGTGGTCGGGACCGCGCCCTCCACCGGTACGAACTGTCCGACCTGCTCGCCCTGTCCGACTTGCTCGCCCTGCTCGATCTCTACGGCATGCTCGTTCTCTACGGCTTGTCCGACAGGCTGCTCCGGCGTCTGGAAGCCGTCCTGGAGCTGGGCCGCCTCGCCCTGCGACTCGTCCTCGAAGGTCTGGGCGGCGGGTGCCGTGGGTGCCTCGGGGTGCGGGACGGGGTCGGGCTGGGTCGGCTGTGCCGTGCCGGGGGCAGCGACGCTCGGGGCCGCCCCCTCCGCCGCCTCCACCGGGCTCCCGGGCTCGGCAGGCGCGGCGAAGTGCGGGGCCTCGGCGGCCTCCTGCATCTGGAAGGCCTCCGCGACGACGGGATCGGCCTCCACCGGCTGAGGCTGCGGCTGCGGTTGGGGCTGCGGCTCCTGGAGTCCGGTGTGCGGTCCGGCCTCGGCGAAGGGCACGGCCGCGTCCTGGGCCTGCGGTTCCACCAGGTGGACGGGCTGCGGGACCGGTGCCGGGTACTCGGGGTGCTGCGTCGCGTCTTCGGTAGCCGGGGCGGCGGGGGCCTCAGCGGCGTGCTGTCCGGCCGCGTCGTCCGAAGGGTGGGCGAAGTGGACGGCGGCGGGTGCGGCCGGGAAGGGCGTGGGCTGCGGGGCGTGCGCGAAGTCGGGGAGCGCCTGGGCGTACTCGGGTCCGGGGCCCCCTTCCGGAGCCTGCGGGAACAGCGAACCGTCGGCGAGCTGCGGGGCCTGCGCGTAGTCCTGCACCAGGACCGGTTCCGGAACCTGGAGAGCTTCCGGGGCCTGGTCGTTGCCGGCCAGTTGTTCAGGGGACTGGACCGGTTCCGGCTGCGGAGGAACGTACGCCTCCGCGGGAGCCTGTTCCGGAACCTGCGCGGCTTCCGGAACCTGCGCGGCGGCCACTGCCGGGTCGAGGACCGCCTGAGCCGGGGCCTCTACGGCCTGAGCCGGGTCCACCACGCTCTCGGCGGGCCCCGCGACTACCGGGGCGGGCGCCGCCTCGGAGAGCGGGTCGACACCCGAAGCGTCCTGCGGCTGTGCCTGCGCCGGGGTCTGGGGCAGGGTCTGGTTCTGGTTCTGGTTCTGGTTCTGCGGGAATCCTGCCGCCTGCTCCGGCACCGAAACAGCCTCGGCCTGCTCCGGCGGAACGGGAACCTCCTGGTTCTCGGCGAGCGACGGCCCCTCCCCCGCGTCGGACGCCTGCGCCACCGGCGCGGACGCCTGCGCGACGGGCGCGGCCCCCGCGGTCACCGGAGCGCCCGCGTACGCCTCCGTACCCGCACCTGACCCCGCACCCGCCGGGAAGACCGTTTCTGCAGGCGTCCCCTCGGAGACGACCTGTGCCACCGGAGGCGCGACCTGGACCTGAGCCCGGGCGCCCCAGGGAGACGCGCCCTGCAACGCGATCTCGTCACGCGGCGCGTCGAGGTACTCGGGGCCGGACGTGGCCGGGCCGGTCTGCCGCCCGGGGAACGGGGTGCCCGGGGCCCCCGCCGGACCGCGGTCGGCGAGCGAACGCACCGGGCTGCCGGCGCCGTCCGGGGTCGGCGGGCCGAGGTGCAACGGGCGACGGGCGACGGGCGGCTGCGGCGCGGAGGACGACATCCGGACGGCGCTGAGGTCGACCGAACCGCTGTCGCGGCCCGATGTCTCGTGCGGACCGGGCTCGTGGACGGCCTCGACGACCGGCACCGGGACCGGTGGGGCCACCTCGTTGCCCCACGCACCCTGGGCGCCCGGCAGCAGCAACAGGTCTTCGTCTTCGGCGGTGGGCTCGGAGAGGTAGGTGTACGCACCGGGGGCGGGGACGCCCGGCTGCTCCACCATGCCTGCGTTCTCCGGCAGTCCCTCGCCCGGGACCTGGCCGGTGTCGGTCATGCGTACCCCTCGCCCATCGGTTTAGTGCTCCTACGACCTGCTCGTCCGGGGCGGCGCACCGACCGCCCGTCATGAGAACGAGCACACGGGCCGGGCGGCACGAACGACCGGTCGACAAAGCCATTAACTGGCATTGTCGCGGTCGGCCCGCCACCGCGACAGGGTGATCCGTCACGGCCCGCTGTGGACTGCGCCACTTTGCGCGTCCTCCGGTTCTGCCGTACCACACGCCCCTCAAAATGGGTGCGTTTCGCGGGCATTGACCGGCGAAATACCGGACAACCCGATTGCAGTACAACGATCGGCCAGCCTACCGCGCGCAGTACGACAACAGGATCACAGGACGATGATCAGCACCTGGGCGGCGGCGTCCCCGAAGGGTCGCGGGGACCGCGCGCCCAGCCACGACACGCCCGCAGACAACGCACCGGCCCCCGGCGGAACACTCCGCGGAGCGCTGCGGCGGAGCTACGGACGGCGGTCCAGCTCCCCCGAGAGCAGAAACGCCACACTTCGCTCCTTCTCCGTCCAGGCGCGGGTGTCCAGTTCGACGGACTGCAACAGGGCGCACTCGACCCGGTAGCCGTGCTCGGTCAGGTCCCGGCCGATGAGTTCGGCGGCGTCGCGGGTCGAGGCGTGGGTGACGATCCGCTCGGGGCGCCGGTCGGCGACGGCGGAGACCACCGCGGCACCGCCGCCCCCGACGCGCACGACGTCCGGCTCGGGGAGGTCCTCAAGGATGTACGGGGCGGTGCCGTGCGCGATCTGGAACTGGACGCCGAAACGGCGGGCGGTCGCCATGGTGCGGGCGCAGGCGTCCGCGTCGCGGTCGACGGCGATGACGGCGGCGCCGCAGCGCGCTGCCTCCGTGGCGAAGGCGCCGCTGCCCGAGCCGATGTCCCAGACGAGGTCGCCGACCCTCGGCCCCAGGCGGGCGAGTTGCGCCGCGCGCAGCACCTCGGTCTCGCCCTCCCCCAGTTCGTCGCCGTACATCTCGTCGGGCAGCGCCCAGCCGCGCTGGCCGGTGCCCGGGTCGCGGCCGGCGATCCAGCCGCCGCCCTCGGAGGAGGTGACCGGTCCGCCCATGACGATGACGACGTTCGGGTCGCGCCAGGTGTGGTCGGCGACCTTGTCGGAGGTGAGGATCGTGACGCGTTCGCGCGCGGTGCCGAGTTCCTCGCAGATGACGAAGGTGCGGTGGACTCCTTCGAGGAGCAGACCGAGTTCGGCGGGTCCGGCGCCGGGTGAGGTGAGGACGGCGACCTTGGTGTGGGCCCGGCACACGTTCACCGCGCGTCGCAGGGTGCGCCGGTGTGCGACGACCACCTGTGCGTCGTCCCAGGGCATCCCGGCGCGGGCGAAGGCGGCGGCCACGGGCGAGACCGCGGGGACGACCTCGACCTCCAGGCCGAACTCGGGGTCGCGCAGGGTGCGTACGACCCCGAAGAAGCCGGGGTCCCCGTCGGCGAGGACGACGGCCGTGCCGCGGTGGGCGGCGACGCGGCGGGCCGCGAGGGCGACGCTGCCGAGCCGGATGCGTTCGGCGGCCTGGGGCACCTCGGGGAGGGCCAGGTGGTGTGCCGCGCCCGCCACCAGTGTGGCGGCGCCGAGGGCCGAGCGCGCCGCGTCCGTCAGCGGCGAGCCGTCGCAGCCGATCACCGTGACCCGGTCGGCCATCGTTGTCAGTCTCCTGGAGTCATCGCAGGTCGTCGGATGGGCGGCGGGCCGCGGGGCAGGCGCGCGGAGCCCCGTGAGCGTACCTCGTGATGTCCGGGGGTCTCGGTGGGGGTGTCTGCGGGGTCTCCGTACGGGTCCCGGTGGGGATGCGGGCCGGAGGCCGGGGCCTCTGCCCCTTCAGTTCCAGTCGGAGTACGCGGTGAAACCACCGGTGTCGGCGAGCTGCTCGGCGATGCCCTCGATGTCCTCGGGAAGCAGGCCCCACACGATGAAGTCGGTGCGCAGGTCCTCCCAGCGCCCGTCCTCGGTGCGGGTGCGCGCTATGCAGGCACCCCGCAGGACGCCCTCGCTGATGCAGCCGATCTTCTGCGCGACCTGCTGGGAGGCGGTGTTGTCCGCCGCGGTGCGCAGTTCGAGACGCTCGAACTTCTGGTCGTTGAACAGCCACTGGGCGGTGGCGAGCGCCGCCTCGGAGGCGTAACCCTCGCCGCGGGCCCAGGGGGCGGTGATGTACGACAGCTCTGTGGAGCGGACATGCCAATTCGTGTTGCCGAGCCGGATGATGCCGACCAGGCGCTGGGTCAGGAACTCCGTGACCACGAGGTCGAGTCCGCGGCCGGAGGTGCGCTCGGCGGGTGCGGACTCGTCGATCCAGTTGCGGGCGGCGGCCTCGGTGAAGGGCTGCGGCACGGACGTCCAGGCCGCGACCTGTTCGTCGTTCATCATCTCCGTGAAGGCAGGAATGTCCTCGTCCTCAAGAGGGCGCAGCACCAACCGCTCCGTGTTCAGGGAGATGTCGGGGAAGGTGTTCGTCATGCGCCGCTCCGTAACCATCAGGGACCGTCGGGCCTGCTGAATTGCCCAGCATGCAGCATGCAGGCACCGAACTGCACCACGGAGTCGGCTCCTTGTCGACGAGTCGACACCGTGGCGCAGCGGGAACGGCTCCGGGGCGGCCGGGGAACGGGGTCACCCGGAAGTGACGGGCAGCACCGATCCCTTGTACTTGTCCCGGATGAACTTCCGCACCTCGTCGGAGGTCAGGAGCTCGGCGAGTTTCTCGACCCGCGGATCGTCCTCGTCACCCTTCTTCACGGCGAGGAGGTTCGCGTACGGGTTGTTCTTCGCGGACTCCAGCAGGACGGCGTCGTCGGCCGGGCTGAGGCCCGCGTCCTGGGCGTAGTTGTTGTTGATGACCGCGGCGGCCACGTCGTCCAGGGAGCGCGGCAGCTGCGCCGGTTCGAGCTCCTTGAACTTCAGGTTCTTCGGGTTCTTCACGATGTCCGCCGGGGACGCGGTCGTACCGGCCCCCGCCCTGAGCGTGATGACACCCTCGGAGGCGAGGAGTTTCAGGGCGCGGCCCTCGTTGGTGATGTCGCTGGGCACCGCGACGGTGACACCGTCGGGGAGGTCGGCGACGTCCTGGACCTTCTTCGAGTACACGCCCATGGGCGGCAGGTACGCGTCCACGACCGGGACCAGGTCGGTGCCCTTGGACTTGTTGAAGTCGTCCAGGAACGGCTCGTTCTGGTACAGGTTCGCGTCGAGCGAGCCCTCCTGGAGCGCGGTGTTCGGCAGGACGTAGTCCGTGAACTCCTTGATCTCCAGGTCGAGTCCGTTCTTCGCGGCGAGGTCCTTCTTGATGTACGACAGGACCTCGCCGGCCGGGACAGCGGTGGCGCCGACGATCAGCGCGCCGCCGTCACCTCCGCCGCCGGACCCCTCGCCCTTGGAACCGCAGGCGGTCAGGGTCAGGCCGAGGGCCAGTGCGGCGGCCGCCGCGGAGATGACGGGCTTGCGCATCGTCGGCGCCTTCCTCAGGTGGTTCCGGTGGCTCGGACGGTTCGGAGCGGTCGGTCAGAAGGACGCGATGACGGAACCGGCGTACTTGTCCTCGATGAACTTCTTGACCTTGGCGGAGGTCAGGAGCTTGGCGAGCTTCTTGACGCGCGGGTCGTCCTCGTTGCCCTCCTTGACGGCGAGGAAGTTGCCGTACGGGTTGTCGTCGGCGGACTCCAGCACGAGGGCGTCCTCGGAGGGCTTGAGGTCGGACTCGATGGCGTAGTTGCCGTTGATGACCGCCGCGTCGACGTCGTCCAGGGAGCGCGGGGTCTGGGCCGCCTCCAGCTCCTTGAACTTGAGGTTCTTCGGGTTCTTCGCGATGTCCTTGGGGGTCGCGTCGTTGCCCGCGCCGTCCTTGAGCGTGATGATCCCGTTGGCGTCGAGGAGCTTGAGCGCCCGCGCCTCGTTGACCGTGTCGTTCGGGACGGCGACCGTCGCGCCGCTCTTCAGCTCGTCGGCCTTCTTGATCTTGCTGGAGTAGAGGCCGAGCGGCTCCAGGTGGACCGTGACGACGGGCACGATGTGGGTGCCGTTCTTCTTGTTGAAGTCGTCGAGGTACGGCTGGTTCTGGAAGTAGTTGGCGCCGACCGAGCCGTCCTCGGTCGCGGTGTTCGGCAGGACGTAGTCCGTGAACTCCTTGACCTGGAGGTCGAGTCCCGCGTCCTTCGCGAGGTTGTCCTTCACGTAGTTCAGGATCTCGGCGTGGGGCACGGGGCTGGCGGCCACGATCAGCGGCCCGCTCGTGTCGGAGGCGTCGTCCTTGTCCGAGCCGCAGGCCGTGAGGCCCAGGGTGAGGGCTCCGGCGGCGAGGACAGCGGTGGTGAGCTTTACGGCGTTACGCACGAAAAGTGCCTTTCCATTTGGGCTGGGTGACCCCGCGAAGGGTGTGCGGGGACGTCTGCGGGTGGGGTGGGGACGTGTACGGGGAGCTGTTTACGGAGGGCTTCAGGCGACCTTGCCGACGTCGGCCGCGGGCGCTTCGGCGGAGGTGTCCGCGTCAGCGGGGCCCGTACCGGAGCCGTTGCCGACGCCGGTCCCGGGGGCTGAGCCGACGGTCGCCCGGGAACCGGAGTTCACCGCGGCCCTGCTCCTCAGCAGCCTGAGCCGCGGCGCGGCACCCGACTGCCCGCCGCGCCGGTGCAGCCCCCGCGCGGCGTAGTCGCCGACGAACTGGATGAGGGAGATGACCACGGCGAGAACGGCCACGGTGATCCACATCAGTTCGGTCTCGAAGCGCTGGTAGCCGTAGCGGATGGCGATGTCTCCGAGGCCGCCCGCGCCGACGGTGCCGGCCATCGCGGAGTAGCCGATGAGAGCGACGATCGTCGTCGTGGTGCTGGAGATCAGCGACGGGAGCGACTCGGGGACGAGCACCTTGCGGACGACGGTCCAGGTGTTGCCGCCCATCGACTGCACGGCCTCGACGAGCCCGCCGTCCACTTCGCGGACAGCCGTCTCGACCAGGCGCGCGAAGAACGGGATCGCACCGATGGCGAGCGGCACGATGGCGGCCTCACGGCCGATGGTGGTGCCGGTGATCGACCGGGTGAAGCCCATCAGCGCGACCATCAGGATGATGAACGGCATCGAGCGGGCGATGTTCACGACCTGCCCGATGACCTTGTTCAGCACGGTGTTCTGCAGCAGGCCGCCCCGGTCGGTCAGGACCAGCAGGATGCCCAGCGGCAGACCACCGACGACGGCGATGACCGTCGACCAGCCGACCATGTAGAGGGTGTCCCAACAGGCCTGCTCCAGCAGCGGCTGCATCTCGGACCAGGTCACTTGGCACCTTCCTTCACCAGCGCGGACGCCAGGGCCGCTTCTCCGACGAGCTCGATCTGCAGTCCCTGCTCGCGCAGGGAGCCGACCGGCACGACGTTGTCCTCGTACCGCCCGGGAAGTTCGATGCGCATACGGCCGACCTGCCGGCCCGCGACGGTGTCCATCGCGGCGCCGAGGATCGAGATGTCGATGTTGTACGTGCGCGAGAGCTGCGAGATGACCGGCCGGGTCGCGGCGTCGCCGTGGAAGGTGACGTCGATGACCGTGCGGTCGTCCGCCGAGGCGTCACCGCTGACCGGGAAGAGCGCGGCGGCCAGCTCGGAGCCGGGCGTGGCGAGCAGCTCGGTGACGGTGCCCGACTCGACGATCCTCCCGTTCTCCATGAGCGCCGCCGAGTCGCAGACGGTCTTGACGACGTCCATCTCGTGCGTGATGAGCAGGACGGTCAGACCCAGCTGGCGGTTCAGGTCGCGCAGCAGGTGGAGGATGGAGCGGGTCGTCTCGGGGTCCAGGGCGCTGGTCGCCTCGTCCGAGAGGAGCACCTTCGGGTCCCCCGCCAGGGCGCGGGCGATCCCGACGCGCTGCTTCTGACCGCCGGAGAGCTGGGCCGGGTAGGACTTGGCCTTGTCGGTGAGACCGACCAGGTCGAGCAGTTCCAGCGCCTTGCGGGACCGCTCCCTGCCCGACCTGCCGAGGATCTCCAGCGGCAGCTCGACGTTGTCCTGGACGGTCCGCGTGGACAGCAGGTTGAAGTGCTGGAAGACCATGCCGATACGGCTGCGCGCCTGCCGCAGTTCCCGGCCGGCGCGCGGGCCGCGCCCGGCGAGGGCCGTGAGGTCCTGTCCGGCGACGGTCACGGTGCCGGCGGTGGGGCGCTCCAGCAGGTTGACGCAGCGGATGAGGGAGGACTTGCCGGCGCCGGACTGTCCGATGACGCCGTACACCTCGCCTTCGCGGACATGCAGATCGACGCCGTCCAGGGCGGTGACCTCTCGGCCGCGCGAGCCGTGAGCCCGATACACCTTCGTCAGGCCTGTTGTCGTGATCACTGGGGTTTCCATCACTGTCGAGTGCGGGGCGTGGGTGTGCGCCGGGCACGGGTGCGTTTCGCTCGAAAGCGGCACGGTCGTCACGCGGTGGCGTCGAGAACCGGGCTTTCGGCAGAACTGCGTGCGCGGGGCAGGCTCAGTCGCGTACGAAAAGGGCGTACGGGCAGACGTGAGCGGACTCGCTTCGGGGCGCGAGGCTGGGGGTGGTGCGGGGGCCCTCTAGAAGGCGCACATTCGACACATACAGCGAGCACCGGGCGTCATGGTCGCCTCGGTCGCAAGGATGCGGCTGCTCGTCGTGGTCATGAGAAAATTAAAGCAGATCTTTGCTCGGCACAGGGAACCGCTGTCCGCATCACGGACAGCGATGGACACTCCGCGGACGCCGTTCACTCCCCGACGGAGAGCTCCACTCCTTCAGCGGTGACCAGTGCTGACACGGCCGAGAGGTCCTCGACCACGACATCCGCGGTCAGCTCGGCGGCCCGGTGCGTTGTGGTCAATGCCACGGTGGTCATGCCGGCCGCACGGCCCGCCTGGAGACCCGCGGGCGCGTCCTCGAAGACGACACAGCGGGCGGGGTCCACGCCGAGCAGCCGGGCGGCGAGCAGGAACGGCTCGGGGTCGGGCTTGCCGCGCGTGATGTCGTCGGCGGCGACCAGGTTCTTCGGGCGGATGCCGACCTCGGCGAGACGGGCCTCGCCCAGGCGGCGGGTGGCGGAGGTGACGACGGCCCAGCGGTCGGCGGGCAGCGAGTCGAGGAGCGCCTTCGTCCCCGGCAGCAGGTGCACACCGCCCGCGACGTCCTCCACCTCCAGCTGCTCGATACGCACGACGGCCTCGGGCACCCTGGCGGCGGGCAGCAGGTCGGCGGCTATCTCGGCGGCCGGGCGGCCGTGCAGCTCGACCCGGGCGAACTCCTCGGCGGTGATCCCGTACTCCGTGGCCCACCTGCTCCAGCACCGGTACACCGACTCAAGGGACGAGACGAGTGTTCCGTCGTTGTCGAACAGCAGGGCATCGGCTTGGATCTTCATGCCCTCGACCCTACGGGGCACCCCGGGGGCGAGCGCATCGGGCCTTTTGGCCCGTAATAGGGTCGCGGCATGCTTGATGCCCTGACGGTCGCGACGGCCGTCGCCGCGCTAGCGCTCGCCGCCTGGTGCGGCTGGGCCGCCCACCGGGACCAGCCGACCAAGGACTGGCACTTCATCGGCATGGCCGTGGTGACGCTCCTCACCCTCGTCCAGCTGGTGGTCGGCATCGTCCAGCTGGCCCGCGGCGAGAAGCCGGAACAGGGCACGACGATCTTCGTTTCCTATCTGATCGGCGCCTTCGCGTGCGTTCCGGCGGCGGGCTTCATGTCGCTGGCGGAGCGCACCCGCTGGGGTTCGATCACGGTCGCGGCGGGCGGCGTGGTCCTCGCGGTGCTGCAGGTACGGCTCTACGACATCTGGGGAGGCTGAGATGGCGGTGCCCGCCGAGAAGCCCGGGACGCCCGAGAAGCCCGAGGGGCCCGGGACGCCCGAGGACTCCGGGACGTCCGGCAGGCCCGGCCGCACGCGGCTCATCGGCGGCCCCGGCATCCTGCTGGTCTGGCTGTACGGGGTGATGGTCGTCGGCGCCGTGTCGCGCTCGGCCGTGCAGATCGCGACGGAATTCGACAAGGCACCGCTCGCCTACTCGCTGTCGGCGGTGGCCGGTCTCGTGTACGGCTTCATCACCTACTCGCTCGTACGCGGCGGCGAGCGGGCCCGCAGGGCGGCGCTGGTGTGCTGCGCCGCCGAACTCGCGGGCGTCCTGATCGTCGGCACCTGGACCCTGGCCGACCCCTCCGCCTTCCCCGACGCCACGGTCTGGTCGGACTACGGCATGGGCTACCTGTTCATCCCGATCCTGCTCCCGGTCACGGCGATGTTCTGGCTGCGCAGGAGCAGGGCGGCCACTTCATAGAGGGCGCGCGCCCAGCCAGGGGCGCGGGGAACTGCGCGCCCAGCCACGACGGACCCGCGGACTCCCACCGGCCCGCCCCATGGCGCTACGCGCTGGCCACGAACGCGCCGGCCCGCACATCCTTCGCCAACGTCACGAGACTGAGCCGCTCGTCGACCCGCTCGGTCGACACCGCCTCGTACCCGTGCTTCCGGTACAACCGCAGGTTGTGATCACTGCGATGCCCCGTGAACAGCTGGAAGCTCTTCGCCCCGGCATCGGCCGCGAGCCGCGACTCGATCGCGTCGAGCAACCGCCCGCCCAGCCCGTGCCGCTGCATCCGCGGGTGCACGATCAGCTTGTCGATCCGGGCCGTGCCATCCGCGCCCACGGAGCCGCGCACCGAGGCCACCACCTCGTCGCGGAGCCGGGCCACCAGGACCGTGCCGTCCGTGAGCTCCGCCTTGAGGGAGTCCAGCGGCTGGGTGAGGGGCTCGATGCTGTAGTCGCCGTACAGCTCGGCCTCGCTCTGGTAGCAGAGGAACTGCAGTTTGAGGATCTGTTCGGCGTCCTGTTCGGTCGCCGCCGAGATGGTCACGCTCATGCCCATGTGTGCATGCCTCCCGCTCACCTGTTCCGCCGGTTGTCCCTCACTCCTATCCCCGCGGTTCATGCGCCGCAACCTCCGATGTGAGCATTCGGCGCAGACAACTCAGACATCTGGAACGATCCGGACCGAGACTCCCCTGTGAGATACCCAACTCCCCCGCGATCTCCCGGTAGGTGAGGTCCTTCGGGGACAGCAGAGCCGCCATGAGGCGCGGGCAGCGGCCCGGCAGCCGTCGTACGGCGGAGTGCAGTGCGCGGCGCCGGGCGGCGCTGAGCGCGAGTTGCTCGGGCCCCGGCCGGCTGTCGTCGGCGGGCTCGGACACGTACGGCCGTTCGATGTTCGCGGTGTGCCCGGCGCGCCGCGCCTCGGTGCGGACGGCGACGCGCAGCCAGGCGGCCGGATCGGCGGGCGGGCCGTCCGTACCGAGGCGTTCCAGGAGGCGCACCCAGACGTCCTGTTCCAGGTCGCTGGATTCGGTTCCGGAGGCATATGCCTCGGCCGAGGCCTCGGCGACGAGCAGGGGGCGCAGTGTGGCGAGCATGTCGTGGGTCATATGCGGCACGACGCGGCCGCCCCGGCACGAGGTTGCCGGGACGGCCGCGCGTCACCCGACCGGGTCCGCGGGCTCGACTGTTGACGGGCGGGGCGGGACCGCAGAGGGATCAGCTGTGGATCGTTTCCGGATCGATCCGGATCAGATCTGGATCGGTTATGGATCGGTTCTGGATCAGTTCTTCTTGAGGAAGTCCTCGCGGGCGAGGAGGCCGGTGTCCGGGTTGTCGGTGAAGACGCCGTCGATGCCGGTGGCGAAGTACGTCCCGAAGGCGCCGAAGGCGTCACCGTAGGCGTCCACGCCGGTACCCCTGCGGTAGCTCGTGGGCAGGAAGGGGTTCTCGTTGCGCATCGTGTACGGGTGCAGGATCAGGCCCTCGGCGTGCGCGTCCCGGACCAGGGTGGTCGGCGTGGTGAGGTTGCCGCTCGCGTCCTTCGGAATGATCAGGTCGAGGGTCGGTCCGATGCCCTGGGCGTACGAGGCGATCCACTTCAGGCCGGCGGGCTTGACCAGGTCGGCGACCGTACGCGGGTCGCCCGTCTCCACGAAGTCCCAGGGGCGGGTGTTCGCGGCGGACAGGAGCACGGCAAGGGGGTTGTCCACCAGCTTGTTCAGGCGCTGGATGCTGGTCGGCTCGAAGGACTGGAGGATGACCGGCGAGTTCTTCTTGTCCAGGCCGTGCCTGCGCAGCACCTTGGTGACCCGCTCCTCCAGGCCGAGGCCCAGCTTGCGGAAGTAGGTGGGGTGCTTCAGTTCGGGGTAGATCCAGACCTGCCGGCCGAGCTTCCTGCTCTGCTCCTCGCGCCAGCGCAGCACCTCTTCGAAGGTGGGGATCTCCCAGCGGCCGTCGTAGAGCGTGTTGTGCGGGCGGTTGGCCGGGACGCGCTCCTTGGCGCGGAGGGTCTTCAGTTCGGCGAGCGTGAAGTCCTCGGTGAACCAGCCGGTCGTGGAGACGCCGTCGAGGAGCTTGGTGGTCTTGCGGTCCGCGTACTCGGGGTGCGCGGAGACGTCCGTCGTGCCGCCGATCTCGGGCTCGTGGCGGCACACGAGATGGCCGTCCTTGGTGGGCACCAGGTCGCCCGCCTCGATGACGTGCGCGCCCAGGTCGAGGGCGAGCTGGTACGAGCCGAGCGTGTGTTCCGGGCGGTAGCCGCTGGCTCCGCGGTGCCCGATGACCGTGGGCTTGGGCAGGCTCTTGTAGCCGCCGTTGTAGCCGCCGTTCCCGTGCTTCTCGCCGGCTCTCGCCGTGGCCGGCAGTCCGAGGACCGCTCCGCCGGCGCCGAGGACCGCGGCCCCGAGCAGTGCGCGCCGGCCCGGGGTGGTCCCGGTACGGCCCTCGTTCGAGTCCTGCGTGTCCTGCGTCCCCTGCGTGCCCATGAGCGCTCCTCCGCATACTGCCCTGCACCTGTCAAAGCGGGACTGATCGTAGGTGCGGCGGGGTGACGGGTGGGAGACCTTGGACGGAACACGTGGGTGACGGTGCGTGTCTTCCTGCCACTGCCCTGGGGAGTGGCAGGAAGGCGGGGCGCGGTCCCTCGCCCCCCACCGGTCGGCAGTCGACGTCAACGTCGACGTCAAACGGAAGTTTGGACGGCGCTGGGTGGGAACCTGCCCCATGAGGGCTAACTCGTGCGGATTTCGTCACACCGTCTCGTACGGATGACAGCCGTGTGACACGGCGCCACCCCAGGTAAACAAGGGTCAACAGTGCGTATCCAGTCGGTGAACCCGATGTGCACGACCCCGGCGTGCGCGAGTATCGTCCTCACCTGCACAGACTTGAAACCCACACAGACTTGTCACCCACCCCTTGACACCGGAGGGCCCGTTGTCCCGCTTCGCGCTCATCAAGGCAGTGCTCGGACCGATCATGCGCCTGATGTTCCGCCCACGGGTGGAGGGTGCGGAGCGCATCCCGGGCACGGGCCCGGTCATCCTCGCCGGCAACCATCTCACGTTCATCGACTCGATGATCATGCCGCTGTTCTGCGACCGCCAGGTCTTCTTCATCGGCAAGGACGAGTACGTCACCGGCAAGGGCCTCAAGGGGCGGCTGATGGCGTGGTTCTTCACCGGCTGCGGCATGATCCCGGTCGACCGGGACGGCGGACGCGGCGGTGTCGCGGCGCTGATGACGGGGCGTCGGGTGCTGGAGGAGGGCAAGGTCTTCAGCATCTACCCGGAGGGCACGCGGTCCCCCGACGGCCGGCTCTACCGGGGCCGCACCGGTATCGCGCGGCTCGCGCTGATGACCGGGGCGCCCGTGGTGCCGTTCGCGATCATCGGCACGGACAAGATCCAGCCCGGTGGTGCCGGGTTCCCCCGGCCCGGGCGGGTCACCGTTCGCTTCGGCGGGGCGATGGAGTTCTCGCGGTACGAGGGTATGGACCGTGACCGGTATGTGCTGCGGGCCGTGACGGACTCGGTGATGGCTGAGGTCATGCGGTTGTCCGGGCAGGAGTATGTGGACATGTACGCCACGAAGGCCAAGGAAGCGGCTTAGCTCCGCTGGTTTTTTGACCGGGTGGTCGTCGGTTTGTCGGCTGCGGGGCGTCTTGGGCTGAGCGCGCCGTTCCCCGCGCCCCTGGTAGTGGGGCGCGAGGACAGTTGCTACGTGACCGTCGCCGTGGGCTGAGCGCGCAGTTCCCCCGCGCCCCTGGTAGTGGGGGGCGGGGGCAGTTCGTACGTGACCGTTGCCTTGGGCTGAGCGCGCCGTTCCCCGCGCCCCTTGCGGGGTCCGGGGGCGCATGTCGATGCCGTCTCGCGCCCCTTGCGGGGAGGGCTACAGCTTCTCGTTTTTCAGCAGTGTCCATGCTGCCGCCGACGCGGCCAGTAGGACCGCCGCGCCAAGGCCCGCCGCCAGGGCGACGCCGTCGACGAAGGCCGTGCGGGCCGCGTCCAGCAGGGGCTCGGGGGTGGGCAGGGACGAGGACGCCTCCACCGCTCCGCCGAGGGATTCATGGGCCGCGTCGGCGATGTCCGGCGGTGTGCCCGCCGGGGCCGTGAAGCCCGCGTAGACGCCCGTGACGATCGAGCCGAGCAGGGCGATGCCGAGAGCCGCCCCCAGCTCGTACGCCGTCTCGGAGACCGCGGACGCGGCGCCCGCCTGTTCCTTGGGCACGCTGGAGAGGATCACGTCGGCGGTCACGGTGAAGGCGAAGCCCGCACCTACGCCCACGACCAGCAGGGCCGTGCCGAGGAGCGGATACCCGGTGGACTGGTCGAGCACGGTCAGCGCGGCCAGGGCGAACCCGATCGCGGCGAGACCGCCCGCCACGACGGCACGTACCGAGTACCTGCGGGCGAACGTTCCCGCGACCAGACCCGCCGCCACCGCGCCCACCGCGGCGGGCAGTTCGGCGAGGCCGGCCTCCAGCGGGTCGCGCCCCTGCACGAGTTGCAGATACTGCGAGAGGAAGAAGACCACTCCGGACAGGCCGAGGATGGTCAGCAGATCGGCGAGCACGGCTCCGGAGAAACCGCGGTTGCGGAACAGCCGCATGTTCAGGAGGGGGACGGGGAGGGTCAGTTGGCGGCGTACGAATCCGTACAGCGCCGTCGCTCCCAGCAGGGCCGCCACGCCCGCCGTCGCGTTCGGGCCGTGCGACGCGGCCTCCTTGATGCCGTACACGATGCCCACCATGCCGACGAGGGACAGCACGACGCTGATGAGGTCCCAGGGGCCGGGCTCGGGGTTGCGGGACTCCGGCAGCAGCTTCACACCGACCAGGACGAGGACCGCCATCACGGGCAGGTTGATCAGGAAGACCGAGCCCCACCAGAAGTGTTCGAGCAGGAAGCCGCCGAGGACGGGGCCGACCGCCGTACCGGCCGAGGCGGTGGCGCCCCAGATACCGATGGCGAGACTGCGTTCGCGCGGGTCGTGGAAGAGGTTGCGGATCAGCGCGAGGGTGGCGGGCATCAGCGTGGCACCCGCGACACCGAGCAACGCCCGCGCCACGATCAGCAGTTCGGGCGTGCTCGCATAGGCGTTGAGCACGGAGACCAGGCCGAACGCGACCGAGCCGACGAGCAGCAGCTTCTTGCGGCCGACTCGGTCGCCGAGACTGCCCATGGAGACGAGCAGACCGGCGATGACGAACGAGTAGACGTCACCGATCCACAGGAGCTGGTTGCCGGAAGGCTTCAGGTCCTCGCTGATGTAGGGGGTCGCGAGACCGAGGACGGTCGCGTCGACGGCCACCAGCAGCACGGCGAGGACGAGGACGGAGAGCGCGAGCCAACGGCCCGGTCGCTTCTCCGTCTCCGCCGCGAACGCCGGCCGCGTCGTGCTGGTCATGATTCCTCTCTCCGTAGTGCGCCGCCGAGCAAGAGCTCGACGATCATGTACTGGAAGTCCTTGGCCGCCACCCGGCCCTCGCTCACGGCCCACGCCCCGGAGGCGAAGAGCCCGTAGAGGGCCTCGGTGAGCCAGGCCGGGGTCAGGTCGATACGGAACTCGCCGCTCTCCTGGCCCCGCCGGAACAGCGCGGCGATCCGGGCGTCGATCCGGGCCCAGCCCGCGTTCTGCTCCTCGCCCTCGAACAGCTGGTTCTCGGTGTAGAGAAAACCGAGCAGCCCCGCGGCGCTCTCGAACTCGCGCACCAGACGGCGTACTGCCTCGCGGGCGGTGTCGTCGTCGAGCCGGGCCGCGTCGAGCGCGGCCTCGCACTCCTGGATGCCCAGCTCTTCGAGCGCCCGTACGAGGGCGTCCCGGCCCGCGAACTGACGGTGCAGGGTCGCCCGGCTGATCCCGGCCGCCTTGGCGACCTCGTCCATCGGGGCGGTGGCTCTGCGGGTCAGCAGGGCGGCTGCGCTGCGCAGCACGTGTTCACGGTCGACGGCCATGAGACAAGTATAGTCCAGATGAGACATGACTGTCTCACGCGGCACGTGTGACGCTCACCGGTAGGGGTTCGGTCAGGTCGGTCAGGTCGGGGAAGTCAGTGCCAAGGGAGCCCGGCGCGGTGTTCCCAGTACGCGCCCGGCTCCTCGGCCAGGGTGTCGAGACGGGCCACCTGTCCGTCGTCGAGATCGACCACCGCCGCGTGCAGGTTGGACGCGAGCTGGTTGGTGGTGGCGGCGCCGGAGAGGACCACGCCCGCCCAGGGCCTGCGCAGCACGAAGGCGAGGGCGACCGCGTCGGAGCCGGCGCCCGCTTCCTCGGCGACGGCGCGCACGGTGGCCGGCGCGTGCGGGTCGGCGAGGCGGCCGTTGGCCATGCCCTCCTTGACGATCACGGTGAGTCCGGCCTCGTGGGCTTCGGCGAGCGCGGGTCCTGCGGAGGTGTCGAGGACGTTGTACGTGGCCTGGACGGTCCGGAAGAGGGGGGTCGAGCCGACGGTCACGGCGAGCGCGGCGCGGATCGCGTCGGCCTGGGCCGGGCCGCTGGTGGAGAAGCCGACGGTCAGGCCCCGCGCGGCGGCCTCGGCCAGTTCGGCGTGCAGTTCCTTGTCGGTGAGGGCCGGGCTCTCGGGCGTCACGGAGTGGATCTGGTAGAGGTCGAGACGGTCGCCGAGCAGTTCGGCGGTCTCGGCGCGCTGCCGCTCGTACGTGGTGAGGCTGTGGTCCTTGATCTCGTGGGCGTCGGCGTCGGTGCGCCAGTCGGCCGTGTAGGTGTAGCCCCATTTGCTGCCGACGACGATGTCGTCGATGCCGGGGTGCGCCTTCAGCCAGCTTGCCAGGAACTCCTCCGAGCGGCCGTACGAGCGGGCGGCGTCGAAGTAGCGGACGCCCTGGGCGTAGGCGGCGTCGAGGAGTTCGTGGGTGCGGGTGCGCAGCGTGTCGACGCTGCGGTCCTCTCCGAGGTCTTCGTCGCGGCCGAGAGTGATGTAACCGGGGCGACCGATTGCGGCGAGACCCAGGCCGATGTGGCAGGTGGGGGTGGTTGCTGTTGCCAGTCGGGCGAAGGGCATCGCGAGCTCCGTTGGTCGGCTCCGGGACGGCTGTCCGACCAACGTATCCCGATGACCTTCGGGTGGGGGGAGGTGTTCCGGCTCGGGACGGGCGGGGCGGGCGGGGCGGGCGGGGCGTTCGTCGGGTGCGGGTGCGTCGTGGCTTGTCGCGCAGTTCCCCGCGCCCCTGCAGACGAAGGGCCGGGGCTCCGCCCCACGGCTCCCTTGGGCCGGCCGCCTGCTGCGGGCCGCCTGTGGCTGAGCGCGCCGTTCCCCGCGCCCCTAAAAACAAAGAACCGGGGCTCCGCCCCACACCCCCCTTGGGCCAGCCGCCTGCTGCAGGCCGCCTGTGGCTGAGCGCGCCGTTCCCCGCGCCCCTAAAAGCAAAAGGCCGGGGCACAGGCCCGTTTTTTAGGGGCGCGGGGAACTGCGCGGCCAGCCACGACGGGCCCGCAGCATGCCATCGGCCGTCCCCCTCCAAGGGGCGCGGGGAACTGCGCGGCCAGCCACGACCGGCCCGCAGCTTGCCATCGGCCGTCATCCCCCAAGGGGCGCGGGGAACTGCGCGGATGACCGCGGCGTGCCCGCAGTGTGTGGTCGGCCGTCAGCCCCCCCGTACCTACAAAAGAGGCGCAGCCTACCGGTTGGTCTTGGCCGTGGCCCACGCGTGCTGGGACGCCACGTCCGACTTCACCTCGGTGAGCTGGACGGCGACCGCACTCGGAGCCGTACCGCCGCGCGCGTCGCGGGACGCGAGCGCGCCCGGCACGTTCAGGACGGACCGCACCTCGGGCGTGAGATGCACGGAGATCTTCGCGAACTGTTCGTCGGTGAGCCCGTCCAGCTCGACCCCGTCGGCCTCGGCGACCTTCACACACTCCCCCGCGACCTCGTGCGCGACCCGGAACGGCACCCCCTGCTTCACCAGCCACTCAGCGATGTCGGTGGCGAGCGAGAACCCGGCCGGGGCCAGCTCCTCCATCCGCTCGCGGTTGACCGTCAGCGTGGCCATCATCCCGGTGAAGGCCGGCAGCAGGACCTCCAGCTGGTCGCAGGAGTCGAAGACCGGCTCCTTGTCCTCCTGGAGGTCGCGGTTGTAGGCGAGCGGGAGGGCCTTGAGCGTGGCCATCAGGCCCGTCAGGTTGCCGATCAAACGGCCGCTCTTGCCGCGCGCCAGCTCCGCGATGTCGGGGTTCTTCTTCTGCGGCATGATCGACGAGCCGGTGGAGAACGCGTCATGGAGGGTGACGAAGGAGAACTCCTTCGTGTTCCAGATGATGACCTCCTCCGCGATCCGCGAGAGGTTGACGCCGATCATCGCGGTGATGAAGGCGAACTCGGCCGCGAAGTCGCGCGAGGCCGTGCCGTCGATGGAGTTGCCGACGCTGCCGTTCTCGAAGCCGAGATCCTTCGCGACCGACTCCGGGTCGAGACCGAGGCTGCTTCCCGCGAGCGCGCCGGAGCCGTACGGCGACACCGCGGTCCGCTCGTCCCACTGCCGCAGGCGCTCGGCGTCCCGGGAGAGGGCCTGCGCATGGGCCAGCACATGGTGGGCGAACAGCACCGGCTGGGCGTGCTGCAGGTGCGTACGGCCGGGCATCGCGACGTCCGGGTGCGCCTCCGCCAGACCGACGAGCGCGTCCTGGAGCTCGGCGATCAGACCGCCGATGATCCGCGCGTGGTCGCGCAGGTACATCCGGAAGAGCGTGGCCACCTGGTCGTTGCGCGAACGGCCCGCGCGCAGCTTGCCGCCGAGGTCGGGGCCGAGCTGCTCCAGGAGTCCCCGCTCCAGGGCGGTGTGGACGTCCTCGTCGGCGACGGTACCGACGAAGGAGCCGTCCGCCACGGCGGCCTCCAGCCGGTCGAGGCCCGCCAGCATGCGGGTCAGCTCGTCGTCGTCGAGGAGGTGCGCCTTGTGCAGCACGCGCGCGTGGGCACGCGAACCGACGATGTCGTAGGGCGCCAGCCGCCAGTCGAAGTGGACGGACGCGGACAGCTTCGCCAGGGCCTCGGCAGGACCGTCGGCGAACCGGCCGCCCCAGAGCCGTACGTCACCGCTGTTGCTGCTCACTGGCTGCGCTCCTCAGAACTGTTGGGAAGAGGGCGCCCCCTAAGGGACGCGGGGAACTGCGCGATCAGCCACGACGCACCCGCACCCGGCCACCCGCCGGGTCTCATCGCAGCACACTCACCGCCATGCATGATTATGCAGAGTTCCGCATGACTCGTCAATCCAGAGAGTCGGGGCAACGAAATCGCTCGCCCTTTGAACGTGAGAAACCGCTTTCCCGTATTTCACCGCGAACGCCGGCGCCGCGTCCGCAAAGCCACTCCGAACCCACTTCCGATCCACTCCCCACCCCCTCTCCACCCCCTCCCGACCCACTCCTGACCCAAGTGAGGCACCCCCATGTCCAGGGCTCTTCCGAAGTACAACAAGCGCCGCGTGGCGATCATCGGCGGCGCTGCCGCGGTGGCGTTGTCCGGAGCGGTGATCGCAGGTTCCGCCCTCGCCGGGGAGACGTCCAAGAACAACAACGGCCAGGCCGCCACCCTCGCGTCCCCCGGCACGATCAGCTGCCCCGCCGTGGACGGCAGCCTGCCCGCGATCCCCGCGTCCGCGCAGGACGAGGTCACCAGGAACCTCGCCCTCCTCGACACCCAGATCGCCGAGGCCAACCAGCGGCTCATCGACACCGTCGGCCAGGGCGGCGCCAACTTCGTCCAGAACGCCATCCTCGGCCCCCTGGAGGACAAGCGCGTCGCCGTACTCAACCGCATCGAGACCGCCATCGGCCGCACCGCCGCCAAACCCGAGGGCCTCGAAGCACTCGCCCCCTGCGAACTGAACGCCGACGGTGCGGCGGAAGCGGGCGAGGAGGCCGGGGCCGAGCCGTCCGAGGCGGCCACGGAAGAGGCCGGCGGGAACGCGGGCGACGCCGGCGGGGCCGAGGACGCGGGCGACACGGGTGAGGCGGGCGCCGTCGGCACGGTCGACTGCCCCGCCGTCGAGGGCAGCCTGCCCGCGATCCCCGCGTCGGCGCAGGACGAGGTCACCAGGAACCTCGCCCTCCTCGACACCCAGATCGGCGAAGCCAACCAGCGGCTCGTCGACACCGTCGGCCAGGGCGGCGCCAACTTCGTCCAGAACGCCATCCTCGGCCCCCTGGAGGACAAGCGCGTCGCCGTACTCAACCGCATCGAGACCGCCATCGGCCGCACCGCCGCCAAGCCCGAAGGCCTCGAAGCACTCGCCCCCTGCGAACTGAACCAGTAGAACCGGCGGGAACCGCAGAACCAGCAAGCCAACTCCCCCCAACGGCGCCCCGCACGCCGGCCGGGGCGAGCCCGGGACCCGGGGCCACTCGGCCCTCGGGTCCCGGTGCCCGCGCAAATAGTTAGACAGGCGAAAGACTTTCGCCGATAATCACCGACCATGGGAAAGACCTACGAACGCATAGACGGCCGCCTGCGTACGTTCATCGAGGCGCAGCCCCTCTTCTTCACCGCCACCGCGCCGCTGTCCGGCGACGGCACGGTCAACCTCTCCCCCAAAGGACTGACCGGTTCCTTCGCGGTCCTCGACGACCTCACCGTCGCCTACCTGGACTTCGCCGGCAGCCACGCCGAGACCATCGCGCATCTGCGGGAGAACGGCCGGATCACCCTGATGTGGTGCGCCTTCCAGGGCCCGCCGAACATCGTCCGCGTACACGGCCGGGGCGAGCCCGTCTTCCGCGACGACCCCCGGTTCGAGGAACTCCTCGCCCATTTCCCGGACATCGCCCCCGACCCGCACGGCCTACGGGCGATCATCGTGGTGACGGCCGAACTCGTCCGGGACAGCTGCGGTTACGCCGTGCCCTTCATGTCGTACGACGAGGACCGCGACCTGCACGCCAAGCGCTTCGCGCGCGAGGACGACGTCTCACTGAACGCGTACTTCGAGAAGAAGGAGCACATCGGGACCAGCATGGACGGCCTGCCCGGGCTGCCGCTGCCCCTGCCGGCCCGTACCGTCTGAGCATGCGCCCCGGAGCCGCCGTACTCGCGACCGTGTCTCTCCTCGTCCTGGCCGCGGGACCGGTTCCCGAGGGCCGGGCCCCGCTGCCCGAGCGGATGGCGGACACGGGCGGCGGCAGCCAGCTCATCACCGCGCGGGCCGCCCGGACCTCCTCGACGACCGGCACGGTCACCTGGTGGGACCGTCGTCACGGGCGCTGGGTGGAGGCGGGTTCGGCGCCCGCGCGCTTCGGCGCCAAGGGGCTCGTCGAGGGCGGCTCGCGCGAGCAGGGCACGAACACCACACCCACCGGCCTGTACGACCTGCCGTACGCCTTCGGCATCGAACCGGCGCCCGAGGGGACGAGCACGCCGTACCGGCCGGTGCGGCCGACCTCCTGGTGGTGCCAGGACAACGCCTCGCGCTCCTACAACCGGTGGGCCGACCCCCGCCCGGCCGACTGCCGCGCCGCCGAGTCCGAGCACCTGGTCTCGTACGGGACGCAGTACGCGTACGCCCTCGTCGTCGGCTTCAACTACGCGCGGCCCGTGCGCGGGCGGGGTGCGGGGATCTTTCTGCACGTCGACGGGCGTGGGGCGACGGCCGGTTGTGTGTCCGTGCCCAGGGACGCCATGCGGCGCATCCTGAACTGGGCCGAGCCCGCCCGCGGTCCGCACATCGCCATCGGGACGGACGACGGGCCGACCGCCGTCACTCGCTACTGAGCACTCGCTGTCGAGCACCGCTGTGGAGCACCGCTGTCAGTAGGTGTCGCCAGTAGGTGGCAGGTGTAGGTGGCAGGAGTAGGTGGCCGCCGCCGGTTACCGCGAGTCTCAGCAGTTCACGGCTTGCCCCGCGGGCCGTTGAACACACGGCCGTCCCGGGACGTACCAGTGGGCCGAGGGGTCACTCCCCTTCCCAGCGTCCCCCACGGAGGAACCGTGAGCACGATCGCCGGCGGTCGCGCCGCGCGGCGCCAGACGATGCGCCGTATCCGCCCCCGCCGCTCCCCCGCCATCGCGTTGCTGATCGCCGTATGGGCGGGCGCGGCGGGCGTCGTCTGGCTCTGGTGGAGCAACACGCCGGCCATCGCCGACGACAAGGGCCGGATCCTGAACGCGGGCCGGATCACCGGTCTGCTGGCCGGGTATCTGATGGCTCTCGTGGTCCTGCAGATGGCCCGCGTACCCGCCCTGGAACGCCGCGTCGGCTCGGACCGGGTCGCCCGCTGGCACGCCATGAGCGGCCGTTACACGCTCTGTCTCGTCCTCGCCCACATCGGGCTGACGATGTACGGCTACGCCCTCCAGGCGAACACGGGGGTCGTCGACCAGACCATCGACTCGGTCAAGACCCTGCCCGACATGGGCAAGGCGGCGATCGGCACGGGTCTGCTGCTGTTCATCGGCCTGATCTCGGTCGGCGGACTGCGCAAGAGGATCCCGTACGACACCTGGTACCACATCCACCTGCTCACGTACGTGTCCGTGTACCTGTCGTTCTGGCACCAGCTGTCCACGGGCAACGACTTCGCCGTCGAGCCCGCCGCGACCACGGCCTGGTACGTGCTGTACGGGACGGTCACCGCGCTGGTCATCTGGTACCGGGTGATCACTCCGGTCCGGCTGAACCTGCGTCACCGGATGCAGGTCGAGGAGGTCGTCGAGGAGGCGCCCGGCATCGTCTCCGTGCTGATCAGCGGGAAGCGGCTGCACCGGATCGGTGCCGAGCCGGGGCAGTTCTTCCGCTGGCGGTTCATCGCGCCGGGCATGCGGCTCAGTTCGCACCCGTACTCGCTGTCGGCCGCGCCGCGCCCCGGGCTGCTGCGGATCACCGTCAAGGCGCTGGGCGACCACAGCACCGCGCTGAAGGGGCTGAAGCGGGGCACGCGGGTGTGGGCCGAGGGCCCGTACGGCGCGCTGACCGCGTCCCGGCGCAGCCAGGGCAAGGTGCTGCTGATGGCCGGCGGCGTGGGCATCACCCCGATGCGGGCGCTGTTCGAGACGTTGCCCGCGGCGCGTGGCGACCTCACCCTGCTGTACCGGGCCAACAGCACCCAGGACCTGGCGCTGTGGGACGAGTTGTCGGCCATCGCCGACGAGCGCGGTGCCCGGCTGATGTACGCGGTGAACAGCCCCGACGGGGAGCGTCCCGACATCAACGCGGAGACGCTGCGCCAGAAGCTGCCCGACATCGACGACCACGACGTGTTCCTGTGCGGGCCGCCCGGCTTCGCCGAGGGCGCGTACACCGCACTGCGCGGCGCCGGCGTGCCCGCCCGCCGCATCCACCACGAGTCCTTCGAACTCTGAGAACCCTCAAGACCCTGAGAACCCTGAGAGCTCTGAGAACTCTGCGCATCCTGAGGAACGGGAGTCCGGACCCATGAAGAAGAGCCATCCCCTGCGCCGCGTCGTGCTGGCCGGTGCCGCCACGGTGTCCGGCATCGTCCTGCTGCTGGCGCTGAAGCCCGCGTCGGACCCGGCGGCGGCGTCCGCCGACGCCGCGGCACAGCAGCAGGCGTCGGCCGCCCCGCAAGGTTCCGGAGGAGTGCAGGCCGCGGGTGGCACCGAGGCCCAGACGCTCACCGGTGACGTCGTCAAGACCGACTACGGCAACGTCCAGGTCCGGATCACCGTGGCTGGCGGGAAGATCACCTCGGCCGCGGCCCTGCAGTCGCCGACCGGTGGACGCAGCACGACGGTCAGCACCGACGCCGTGCCCAAGCTGAACAAGGCGGCCGTCACGGTCGGCAGCGCCGACATCGACGCCGTCTCCGGAGCCACCTACACCAGCGGCGGCTACAAGAAGTCCCTGCAGTCGGCCCTGGACAAGGCGGGTGCGGCCGGAGCGGCGGGTGAGGAGGGTGCGACCGGCGGGGGCTCGGCCGAGGCCGGCGGCACGGGTGGTGGTACGGGTGGCGGCGGTGGTTCCGGCGACGCGAGCGGGTCCGGGTCCGGGTCCGGGTCCGGGTCCGGCGCCGCGCAGGCGAAGGCCGTCACCGGCAAGGCCGTCACGACCGACTACGGGCCCGTGCAGGTACGGATCACCGTGGCCGGCGGGAAGATCACCAAGGCCGAGGCGGTGCAGCAGCCCAAGGGGGGTCGCAGCGACCAGATCAGCGGGGACGCGGTGCCCAAGCTGAACGCGGCGGCGGTCGCCGCCGGCAACGCCGACATCGACGCCGTGTCCGGGGCCACCTACACCAGCGGCGGCTACAAGGAGTCCCTGCAGTCGGCCCTGGACCAGGCCGGTGGCTGAACCCTCTGAGTCCGCCGAGTCCGCCGAGGCGCCCCTGGCGGTGCGTCACGCGGAGGAGGTGATGGGCACGGTCTTCTCCTTCGACGTACGAGGGGGTGAACCCGCGGCCGTTCAGGCAGCGTTGACGGCAGCGGTCGCCCAACTCCATGTGGTGGACGAGGTGTTCAGCACCTACCGCCAGGACAGCCAGATCTCCCGGCTGGCGCGGGGGCTGCTGACCGTGGACAAGTGCGATCCGGAGGTCGCCGAGGTCCTCGAACTGTGCGCGGAGGCCGAGCGGTTGAGCGACGGCTGGTTCAGTTCGACGTACGCGGGGTCCGTCGACCCGACCGGCATCGTGAAGGGCTGGTCCGTCGAGCGGGCGGCCCTGCGGCTCGTGGAGGCCGGGGCGAGCGGGGTGAGCGTGAACGGCGGGGGTGACGTGCAGATGTACGGCGTGCCGGGGCCGCACCGGCCCTGGCGGGTCGGGGTGGCCGACCCGTTGCGGCCGGGAGGGCTGGCCGCGGTGGTGTCCGCGGCCGGTGTGGACCGGCTGGCCGTGGCCACGTCGGGCTCCGCGGAGCGGGGTACGCACATCGTGGATCCGCGCACGGGGCGCTCCGCGGTGACCGACCTCGTCGCGGTGACCGTGGTCGGTCCCCGCATCACCTGGGCGGACGCCTGGGCGACGGCGGCGTTCGCGATGGGCTCCCGGCAGGCGCTGGCCTGGCTGGAGTCCCTCCCGGACATCGAGGCGCTGCTGGTCACGGCGGGGGACGAGGTCCGCTGCACGGGTGGTCTGGCCGACCGCCTGGGCTGAACCGCCCTGTCACCGCCCACGACCCGGTCGTGACCGACGGCACAGTTCCCCGCGCCCTTGAAGGGGCCCGACCCCCACACTCAGTCAGGCGCGGGCCGCATCGTGGTCACCCGCGCCGTTCCCCGCGCCCCTCAAGGGGCCCGACCCCCACACCCAGTCAGGCGCGGGCCGCATCGTGGTCACCCGCGCCGTTCCCCGCGCCCCTCAAGGGGCCCGACCCCCACACTCAGTCAGGTGCGGGCCGCGTCGTGGTTGCCCGCGCCGTTCCCCGCGCCCCTGAAAGACGGGGCTTCGCCCCTGCCTTTCGTCTTCCATGGGTGCGGGGCTGTATCAAGGTGCCGCCCAGCCCCGCGCCTTTGGGGGCGCGGGGAACTGCGCGGCCAGCCACGACCGACCCGCAGCCGAAAAACCAGGGCCCAGCCCCGACTTTCAGGGGCGCGGGGAACTGCGCGGCCAGCCACGACCGACCCGCGGCCGAAAAACCAGGGCCCAGCCCCGACTTTCAGGGGCGCGGGGAACTGCGCGACCGGCCACTACGGGCCCGCGGCCGAAAAACCCGTGGGCCGGACGGCGTGGGCGGCCACGGCGAACCGCCCGTGCCCTCACCTCAGTGGTGGCTCTGGGCCAACCGCAGCAAGTGGTCCGCCAACGCCTGCCCGCCCAAGGGATCGCGGCTGATCAGCAGCAGCGTGTCGTCGCCCGCGATCGTCCCCAGGATGTCCTGCAACTCCGCCTGGTCGATGGCCGAGGCGAGGAACTGCGCGGCCCCGGGCGGGGTCCGCAGAACCACCAGGTTCGCCGACGCCTCCGCGGAAATCAGCAGCTCCGCGGAGAGCCTCCGCATCCGCTCCTCCTTCGCCGACTCCCCCAGCGGAGCGCGAGGCGTCCGGAAACCCCCCTCGCTCGGCACCGCGTAGATCAGGTCGCCGTCGTTGTTGCGGATCTTCACCGCGTTCAGCTCGTCCAGGTCCCGGGACAGCGTCGCCTGCGTGACGTGCAGCCCGTCGTCGGCGAGCAGCTTCGCCAACTGGCTCTGCGAGCGCACCGGCTGCCGGTTGAGGATGTCCACGATCCGGCGGTGGCGTGCGGTGCGGGTCTGCGGAACAGCGGGCCCCGCGTGGTCGTGATCCTGCGCCTGACTCATCGTCGTCTCATTCCCCGGTCATTCTCCGGTTCGTCCGTCCCCGTGGGACCCGTTGGTCACGCCGGTCACCGTGTCGAGAACACCGGGAAGGGCCAGGAGGAACGCGTCCACCTCGTCCTCGCCGATGTTCAGGGGCGGCATCAGCCGTACGACATCGGGGGCGGGCGCGTTCACCAGGAGGCCGGCGTCCTGAGCCGCCTGTTGCACCCGGGGTGCGAGCGGCTCGGTGAGCACGATACCCAGGAGGAGCCCCGAGCCCCGGACATGGTCGACCAGCGGGTGTCCGAGCGCCTCGATCCCGGCACGCAGTTTCTCGCCGGACCGCTTCACGTTCTCCAGCAGTCCCTCGGACTCGATCGTGTCGAGGACGGCGAGCCCCGCGGCGCAGGCGACCGGGTTGCCGCCGAACGTCGTGCCGTGGTGACCCGGCCCCAGGAACTGGGCGGCACGTCCGAAGGCGACGGTCGCGCCGAGCGGCAGCCCGCCGCCGAGCCCCTTCGCCAGCGTGACGATGTCCGGCAGGACGCCCTCGTGGGCCTGGTACTCGAACCAGTGCCCGGTCCGGCCGACGCCGGTCTGCACCTCGTCCAGGACCAGGAGGCTGCCGGTGGCGGCGGTGATGGCACGGGCCGCCTTCAGATAACCGGGAGGCGGCACGACCACGCCGTTCTCGCCCTGGATCGGCTCGATGACGACGAGCGCGGTGTCCTCGGTGACGGCGGCGGCCAGCGCCTGCGGGTCCCCGTACGGGACGTGCGTGACGTCGCCCGGCAGCGGCAGGAACGGATCCCGTTTGCCCGGCTGGCCGGTGAGCGAGAGCGCGCCCATGGTGCGGCCGTGGAAGCCGCCGTCGGTCGCCACCATGTGCGGGCGGCCGGTCAGCCGGCCGATCTTGAAGGCGCCCTCGACGGCCTCGGCCCCCGAGTTGCAGAAGTAGACGCGGCCGTCCCGGCCGAAGAGCTGGAGGAGCCGCTCGGCGAGCGCGACGGGCGGCTCGGCGACGAAGAGGTTGGAGACATGGCCGAGGGACGCGATCTGCCGGCTCACGGCCTCGACGATCGCCGGGTGCGCGTGGCCGAGCGCGTTGACCGCGATCCCGCCGACGAAGTCCAGGTACCGGGTGCCGTCGGCGTCCCACAGTCTGGTGCCGGCGCCGCGGACGAGCGGCAGCCGGGGGGTGCCGTAGTTGTCCATGAGCGCGCCCTGCCAGCGCTGGGTGAGTTCCTCGTTGGCGGTCATGCGTCGGCGTCCCCCTCCGCATCGGGCACGACCATCGTGCCGATGCCTTCGTCCGTGAAGATCTCCAGCAGGATCGAGTGCTGGACCCGGCCGTCGATCACGCGGGCGGTGTTCACGCCGTTGCGTACGGCGTGCAGACAGCCCTCCATCTTCGGCACCATGCCGCTGGCCAGGTCGGGCAGCAGCTTCTCCAGCTCCTTGGCGGTGAGCCGGCTGATGACCTCGTCGGAGTTCGGCCAGTCCTCGTAGAGGCCCTCGACGTCGGTGAGGACCATCAGTGTTTCGGCGCCCAGCGCCGCAGCGAGTGCCGCAGCCGCCGTATCAGCATTGACGTTGTAGACATGTCCGTCGTCCTGGCTACGGGCGATCGAGGAGATGACCGGGATGCGGCCGTCGGCGAGCAGTGCCTCGATCGCGCCCGTGTCGATCGCGGTGATCTCGCCCACCCGCCCGATGTCGACCAACTCCCCGTCGATCTCGGGCTGGTGCTTGATGGCGGTGATGGTGTGCGCGTCCTCGCCGGTGAGTCCCACGGCGAGCGGACCGTGCTGGTTGAGCAGCCCCACGAGTTCGCGCTGGACCTGCCCGGCGAGCACCATGCGTACGACGTCCATGGCGTCCTCGGTGGTGACCCTGAGACCCGCCTTGAACTCGCTGACGATGCCGTGCCGGTCCAGGGCCGCGCTGATCTGCGGGCCGCCGCCGTGCACGACCACGGGCTTGAGCCCGGCCTGGCGCAGGAACACCACGTCCTGGGCGAACGCGGCCTTCAGGTCCTCGTCGATCATGGCGTTGCCGCCGAACTTGATGACGACGGTCCTGCCGTTGTGCCGGGTCAGCCAGGGCAGCGCCTCGATGAGGATCTGGGCCTTGGGCAGCGCGGTGTGCTTACGGGTGGCGCTCATGACGAGTACGCGCTGTTCTCGTGGACGTACTCCGCGGTGAGGTCGTTGGTCCAGATGGTGGCGGTCTCGTCGCCCGCGGCGAGGTCGGCGACGATGTGGACCTCCCGGTAGCGCATGTCGACCTGGTCGCGGTCCTCGCCCACAGAACCGTTCTTGCAGACCCAGACGCCGTTGATGGCGACGTTCAGCAGGTCGGGCTCGAAGGCGGCGGAGGTCGTGCCGATGGCGGAGAGCACGCGGCCCCAGTTGGGGTCCTCGCCGTGGATGGCGCACTTGAGGAGGTTGTTGCGGGCGATGGAGCGGCCCACCTCGACGGCGTCGTCCTCGCTCGCCGCGTTGACGACCTCGATCCTGATGTCCTTGCCGGCGCCCTCGGCGTCCCGGATCAGCTGCTGGCCGAGGTCGTCGCAGACGGCCCGTACGGCCTCGGCGAACTCCGCGTACTCGGGAGTGATCTGCGAGGCGCCCGAGGCGAGCAGCAGCACGGTGTCGTTCGTCGACATGCAGCCGTCGGAGTCGACGCGGTCGAAGGTGACCTTCGTGGCCGCCCGCAGCGCCTTGTCCAGGGTGTCGCTGTCGACGTCGGCGTCCGTGGTCAGGACGACCAGCATCGTGGCGAGGCCGGGGGCGAGCATGCCCGCGCCCTTGGCCATGCCGCCGACGGTCCAGCCCTCGCCCTGTACGACCGAGGTCTTGTGGACGGTGTCGGTGGTCTTGATGGCGATGGCGGCCTTCTCGCCACCGTGCGGGCCGAGTTGGGCGACGGCCTTGTCGATGCCCCGGCGTACCTTGTCCATCGGCAGGGGGATGCCGATGAGGCCCGTGGAGCAGACGGCGATCCAGCCCGGGGAGTGACCGCCCGTGTCGTCGAGGCCCGCGCTGTTGAGGGAGTCGGCGGTCTTCTCGGCGGTGGCGTGCGTGTCCTGGAAGCCCTTGGGTCCCGTACAGGCGTTGGCGCCGCCGGAGTTGAGGACGACGGCGGTCAACTGACCGCCCTTGAGGACCTGCTCGGACCACAGCACCGGCGCGGCCTTCACGCGGTTGGAGGTGAAGACGCCCGCGGCGGCGAGGCGGGGCCCGTTGTTGACCACGAGGGCCAGGTCGGGGTTGCCGTTCTCCTTGATCCCGGCGGCGATGCCGGCCGCCGTGAACCCCTTGGCTGCCGTGACACTCACGGTGCGACTCCGATCGTGGAAAGCCCGGTGGCCTCGTCGAGTCCGAGGGCGATGTTCATGCTCTGGACGGCACCGCCCGCGGTGCCCTTGGTCAGGTTGTCGATGGCGCTGATCGCGATGATGCGCCCCGCGGCGGCGTCGTACGCGACCTGCACCTGAACGGCGTTGGAACCGTGGACGGACGCGGTCGCCGGCCACTGCCCCTCGGGCAGCAGGAACACGAACGGCTCGTCCGCGTACGCCTTCTCGTAGGCGGCCCGGACGGACTCCGCGGTGACGCCGGGCTTCGCCCTGGCGCTGCACGTGGCGAGGATGCCCCGGGACATCGGGGCGAGGGTCGGGGTGAAGGAGACGGTGACGGGTCCGTCCGCGACCGCGCCGAGGTTCTGGATCATCTCGGGGGTGTGCCGGTGCCCGCCGCCGACGCCGTACGGGGACATGGACCCCATGACCTCGCTGCCGAGCAGATGCGTCTTGGGGGACTTGCCGGCGCCCGACGTCCCGGACGCGGCGACGACGACGGCCTCGTTCTCGGCGAGACCGGCCGTGTAGGCGGGGACCAGCGCCAGTGTGACGGCCGTCGGGTAGCAGCCGGGCACCGCGATGCGCCTGGACCCTTCCAGCGCCGCGCGGGCACCGGGCAGCTCGGGAAGGCCGTAGGGCCAGGTCCCGGCGTGCGCCGAGCCGTAGAACCTCTCCCAGTCGGCCGCGTCCCTCAGCCGGAAGTCGGCGCCCATGTCGACGACCAGGACCTCCGGTCCGAGCTGCTCGGCCACGGCGGCGGACTGCCCGTGGGGCAGTGCCAGAAAGACGACATCGTGCCCCGCGAGGGCCTCGGCCGTGGTCTCCTGGAGCACGCGGTCGGCCAGCGGCAGCAGATGCGGCTGCAGCGCGCCGAGCCGCTGTCCCGCGTTGGAGTTGCCGGTCAGGGCGCCGATCTCGATCTCGGGGTGCACCAGAAGCAGACGCAGCAGTTCCCCGCCCGCGTACCCACTCGCTCCGGCCACTGCCGCACGTACCGCCATGGAACCCTCCTCTTGGATGGCATGACTATACGTTTCGCTGCACGTTTATGCAATCTTCCTGGGGTTCCCCGGGGAGGGGACGGCCTCACGGGCGCTATATTCTTCGTCCTCAGGGCGGAGCGAAGTAACGGTGGTACCGGAACCGACATCCCGCCCCGGAGAGTCTTGGACACCAGCCCCGTCCCTACGGACGCGCGTGTCTCGACTGCCTGGAGGGCGTGTCAGGTGTACCCGCTGCAAGATTCCGACCCGACGAACATGGGTCGCTACCGTCTGCTGGGCCGACTCGGTTCCGGCGGCATGGGAAGCGTCTACCTCGGCCGGACGCCCGGGGGACGGCCCGCCGCGGTCAAGGTCATCAACTCCCATCTCCAGTACGACCCGGCGGCGTTGCAGCGCTTCCGTCGCGAGGTGGAGACGCTGGGGACCATCCGCAACGCCTTCACCGCGGCACTCATCGACGCCGAGATGGACAGCCCGCCGTTCTGGATGGCGACCGAGTACGTGCCCGGCCCGACGCTGGCCGACGCGGTCGCGGCGACGGGGCCCTTCCCCGTCGACCTCGGCCGTGCCGTGCTGGCCGCGCTGGCCGAGGGACTCGCGGACGTCCACGTGCACGGTGTGCTGCACCGGGACATCAAGCCGCAGAACGTCATCCTCTCGTCCACGGGTCCCCAGCTCATCGACTTCGGGATCGCCCGCAGCGAGGACATGGCGAACATCACGCAGGTCGGCACCGCGATAGGCACCCCCGGATTCATAGCCCCGGAGAGCCTGACCCGGAGCGAGGCGGGGCCGCCGTCCGACGTGTTCGCCCTCGCCGTCACCCTGGCCTACTGCCTCACCGGCCGCGCGCCGTACGGGCAGGGCTCGTTGGCGACCGTCTCCTACCGCACCGTCCACGAGGAGATGGACCTCGCCGGGGTTCCCGCGGAGATGGCCGAGCTGATCGCCCTCTGCGCGCACAAGGACCCGGCGATGCGCCCCGAGCCGCAGCGCATCGTGGAACTCTGCGCCAGCGAGACCGACATCGTGCGGCATCCCGCCTACCAGCGGATCACCGCCATGGCGGGCGCCTCGGACACGGCGGCGACCGCTCCGCCCACGCCCTCGACGCCGTACGCCGCCACGAGGATCGACGCCGACGCACCCACCGCGTCCGTCGACGCCGCGGCCCTGCCGGGCGCCCTGCCCTCATCTGCGGCCCCGGCCCCGGCGACCGTCGCCCAGACACGGTTTCTGGCTTCTCCGCCGTCGACCGAACCGCCCGGCACTCCCGCGCCAGGCGTCCGGCGCCCCTGGTACCGCCGCACACCGCTCATCGCCGCCGGCGCCGTGGTCACGGTCGCCGTCGTGGTGGCCACCGTGCTCGCCCTGCAGGGCGCCGGCTCGACCGCCGACGCCAAGGACCCGAAGGGGTCCGCGAGCCGCGGCGGCTCCCACCGGAGCACGGCCGACGCCGGCGAGCCGGCGGCGAGCAAGACGCCGGAGAGCCCCGAGCCCCTGCCGGAGACGCTGACGGTCGAGCCCCGGCGGACCCTGCGGACAGGTGAGTTCCTGCAGACCGCGCACATGAAGCTGATCATGCAGACGGACGGCAACCTCGTCGCCTACGACGTGAACGACAAGGCCGTCTGGGCGTCCCTCACCTCGGGCGAGAACTACAAGGCCGTCTTCCAGGAGGACGGCAACCTGGTCGTCTACACCGCCGACGACAAGCCTGTGTGGGCCACCGACACGGGATACCCCGACGGAGGAGCCGTCCTCGAACTCCGCGCCGACGGCAGCTTCGCCATCACGAAGAACGGCCAGGACCTCTTCCTGAGCA
This sequence comes from Streptomyces sp. NPDC017991, assembly GCF_044328075.1. Taxonomy (NCBI): domain Bacteria; kingdom Bacillati; phylum Actinomycetota; class Actinomycetes; order Kitasatosporales; family Streptomycetaceae; genus Streptomyces; species Streptomyces sp. NPDC017991. The sequence goes on from NZ_JBIRGP010000007.1 coordinate 176,313, forward strand.
CCGAGGACAGCACCGAGAAGGGCTGACCGGTCCGCTCGGCTCCGGGGCGGCCCGGGCGTCCGCCACCATGCCCGGACCGCCCGGCCCGTCACCCCTTCCTGATGCGCAGGAACGTCACCGAATTCGCCGGGAAGGTGTACGTGAACTTGCCTGCGACTCCCGAGAAGGTGGACGTGGCCGGTGCGACGGCCGTGTCCGTCTCGGTGTTCACGGCGTCGGGCGCGGCGGCGAGGGTGGTCACCTCGGCCTTCGGGCGGACCTTCGCGCTCCCGAGGTCGACCGCCGTACGGGCGTCCACCGCCTGGGCGTTGACCACCTTGACGATCAGGTCGCCGGTCCTCCTGTCCTTGGTGACCACCTGACGGAACGGCTCGGCGGGCTTGTCGTCGGTGAAACTACCCCACTCCTGTCCGTCGAGGAGGAGGGTCACCTGCCGGCCGCGCACCTTGATGTCGATGTCGTAGGCGCGGCCCGTCTCGATCGACCCGGCCTTGGAGACCAGCGTCGACTTGCCGCCGTCCACGGCCTGTTCGACGGCGGACTGGGTGTTGTTCCAGCCGCCCAGGTTCCACCAGTAGTAGTTGCCGGTGTCCTTGACGCCGAAGGCGACGAGGAAGCCCTCCTTGCCGGCCTTCTTGGTGGCCTTCACGTGCACGTCGTAGTCGTGCCAGGCGGGGTCGCCCGCGGAGACCATGGTGTTCTCCGCGGCCTCGTCGCTCTGCATGTACTGCCCGTCCTGGACGCTCCAGCTGCCGCCGCCCGTGTGGGTCCACCGCGAGGCGTCACCGGAGAAGTCGTCGGCGAGGAGTTCCGTGCCGTCCGCGCCGGTCACCCGCACATCGTCGTAGGCGGCGCTCGTCGCCCACGTCGACAGGCCGACCGCGCCCGTGATGGGACCGCTCACCGACGGTGTGCCGGTCGCGCTCGACGGCACGACCCGGTCGCCGACATTGCGCATGAAGAGCTTCTGCACCTCGTAGTTGGCGGAGTTCCAGGAGGCGTGGTTGTTGAACCAGATCAGGTCGGGGCGCCACTGCACGTAGTCCTCGTTGGCGAGCAGTGGGGCGTACGAGGCGAGCTTCACGACGTCCGCGTTGCGTTCGAGGCCGGTCATGAACGCGGCTTCGGAGAGGGCGTTCTTGAAGGTGTTGCCCTGGGAGGCGTACTCGCCGAGGAAGACCTTGGGGCCGTTCCTGTCGTACGAGTCGTAGCGGTCGTTGTTCTGCAGGAACCACTGGGGGCTGTTGTAGTAGTGCTCGTCGACCAGGTCGACGTTCGCTTCCCGGTTGAGTTTCCAGGCCGTGTCGAAGGTCGAACCGCTGTCGTCCGGGCCGGAGTTGGAGACGACGGTGACGTCCGGGTACTTCGCCTCGACGGCCGCGCGGAACTGCTTGAAGCGCTCGAAGTATTCGTCCGGCAGGTTCTCCTCGTTGCCGACCGCGAGGTGGGTGAGGCGGAAGGGCTTCGGGTGGCCCATCCGCGCCCGCTTCCCACCCCACTCGCTGGTCACCGGCCCGTTGGCGAACTCGATGAGGTCCAGGGTGTCCTGGATGTGCCGCTTCAGCAGCGCGTCGTCGTCGACGGCCTGGTTCTGGCCGCAGCCGGTGACGAGGGCGGGCACCACGGGCAGCGGCATGGCTCCGACGTCCTCGGAGAACTGGAAGTACTCGTAGTAGCCGAGGCCGTAACTCTGGTTGTAGCCCCAGAAGTTGGCGTTCGTCGCGCGCTGCTCGACCGGGCCGATCGTGTCCTTCCACTGGTACGCGCGCTTGCGCTCCCAGCCGGACTCCTCGTCGTACCCCTTCATGCTGCCGGTGTTGACCAGGCAGCCGCCCGGGAAGCGGACGAAGGCGGGGTCCAGTACGGCGATCTTCCGGGCGAGGTCCGCGCGCAGGCCGTGGCCCTTGTACGTGTCGCGCGGGACGAGCGAGATCATGTCGAGCGCGGCGGGGCTGCCCGACGCCACCGTGAGGCGGCCGGTGGCGCTGGTGCGGGTAGCGGTGAGGCGTGCCGTGTACTTGGCCCAGCCGCCGCGCGCGGTGACGCGGCGGGCCTGCGCCAGCTCGCCGTCCGCGTCCTGGAGGGTCACTGTGAGGGCGGAGGATCCGTCGGCGCGGGCCCATACGGAGAAGTCGTAGGTCTTGCCCTCCTCCACCGAAATCCCGGTGTTGTAGCCGGAGTTGGTGACGGACGAGTCGGCACCCAGGGCGAGGTAGGTGCGGTTGCGGGCGTTCAGCCGGCCGTCGTCGTCCGCGGTCGCCGCGGTGCCGGTGGTGGCCCAGGAGGTGAGCGGGGTGTACGCGCGGTTGTCGGCGGTCGAGTACTCGAACGACCGGTTCTGGACCAGCTCCGCGTACAGTCCGCCGTCCGCGGCCCGGTTGATGTCCTCGAAGAAGACGCCGTACATCGTGTCGTCGATCTTCGCGCCCGTGGACTTCGGGTCGACCGTGATCGCGTAGTCGGCGGCGTCCTCGGCCGCGGCAGCGGGGGCGGGGGCCGCGCTCACCGGGGGCGGGACGAGGAAGGAGGCGGCCAGCAGAGTGCCGGCCGTGAGGGCGAGTCTCCGGCGAGTGCGGGTGCGGGCATGTGACATGGGTCCTCCGCGGCTCTGAGAGGCGTGCGACATGGCATGCGGTGCGCGTGATGTGCGTGATGTGCGTGATGTGCGTAGTGCGTGTTCGATATATCGGACGCTGATCAATACTTCGAACGGCAAGATAGGTAGGGGGCAGGATCACGTCAATGGGTTGGACAGGAGAGGCCGCGGTGACGGAGGGGATGGCCGGATTCCGGCCGGTGGGCGACGTGCTGGCGTACCTGGCCGGGAGCTGGCACGTGGAGCGTTCGGTGCGGGATCTCGCGAGCGGGGCGACGGGCGCCTTCAGGGGGACGACGGTGTTCGAGGGGCTGGACAACGACGGCTCCGGCCCCTCCGAGGGGCTGCTCCACCGCGAGTCCGGCACCTTCGAGTGGCAGGGCGTGGCCCGGCCCGCCGAGCGCACCCTCAGATTCCTGCCGGGCGACGGGAAGAGCCGGGCCGACGTACGGTTCGCCGACGGCCGCCCCTTCCACGACCTGGACCTCGCCACCGGCAGGTACGTCACCGACCATCCGTGCTCGGCGGACCTCTACCGGGGCGAGTTCACCGTGTACGGCGCGGACCGCTGGCGGACGGTGTGGCGGGTGGGCGGACCCGCCAAGGACCTGCTCCTCACGACGGACTACACACGCGCCTGACCAGGCACACCCGCTCCGGGCACCGCGGACTACACGCGTTCGTACTGGGCGTCGAAGCGGAGGTTCCAGCGGCCGGCCCAACCGATGAGGGTGGCCGTCGACAGCGGGCGGACGTCGAAGTTCCAGTACGTCGACGGGTACGCCCGCAGGGCGTAGACGAGCGCGGCGCGGACGACCGCGGGTTCCGCCACGGCGACGATCCGGCCGCCGTCGTCGGCGGGGCGGGTGTCGAGCCAGCCGCCCACCCGCTGGACGAACTCGGCGAGCGGCTCGCCGCCGTGGGCCGCGGAGTACGGGTCGGCGAGCCAGGCGTCCACCGCCTCGGGTTCTCGGGCCATCGCCTCCCCGAGGGTCAGACCGCGCCAGCGGCCCATGTCGCAGTCCCGCAGCGCCGGCTGGACCAGCGGCGCGAGGCCCAGCGCGTCCCCGGTGGCCCGGCTGCGCGGGGTCGGCGAGCAGTACCGCATTTCGGCCGCGGCGAGCGGGACGAGGGCATGGGCGACGCGCTGCACCTCGCCCCAGCCCGCCTGGTCCAGCGGCCGGTCGTCGTCGAAGCGCTCGGCGAGCAACGAGGAACCGCGGGCGGCGGCTATCAGCGTGACCCGAACATGCATGCGGCGATCGTGAGCGCCGGAACTGCGCAGGTCAAGAGCAGATCGACGGCACACACGGAATACTCACGCGAAGGCCCGCACAAACTTCGCGGGACAGTGCACGGACGGAGAATCGAGACACCGTCATTCGAGGCCCAGTGTCATCCACCGGTCGGGCCGGTCGAGCGCCTTGAACCCGAGCTTCTCGTAGACCCCGTGCGCGTCGTGGGTGGCGAGCAGCACGCGGCGCAGGCCGAGGGGCCGCAGGTGGTCGCATACGGCGGTGACCAGGGCGGTGCCGAGCCCCTTGCCCCGCGCGGAGCGGTCCACGTACACGTCGCAGAGCCAGGCGAAGGTCGCCCCGTCGGTCACCACGCGCGCGTACGCCGCCTGGTCGCCCGAAACCTTCTCGTACGCCCCGAAGTTGAGCGATCCGGCCATCGCGCGCTCCTGCTTCTCCCGCGGCCGGTCGAGGGCCCAGTACGCGTCGCCGGCGAGCCAGCGGTGGACCCGGTCGACGTCGATACGCGCCGGGTCGGTGGAGATCTCGTAGCCCTCGGGCAGGCTGGGTATGTCGGTCATGGCGGGAGAGTCGCAGGTCAGGCTCCCGCTGTCGAACCGGTTTCGACGCAGGCCGTGTGCAGCCTGCGGACGCCCTCGGTGATCTCGGCGGTGCTCGCGACCGCCGCGAAGCTCAGGCGCAGGTAGGCCGCCGGGGGCTCGGCGCTGAAGTAGGGGCGGCCCGGGGTGACGGCCACGCCCGCGCGCAGGGCGGCGGACAGGAGCGCCGACTCTCCCCCGGAGCCGAAGGCCTGGGAGGTACCCCCGGTGCCGTCGGGCAGGCGCAGCCACAGCTGGTAGCCGCCGGACGGGATGTGGGGCAGGGCGAGTTCGGGCAGCCGCAGGCGCAGTGCGGCGGCCATCGCGTCCCGCCGGACGCGCAGTTCCGCCGAGACGGCTCGCAGATGGCGGGGCCAGGCGGGCGAGCCGACGAGTTCCAGGGCCGCCTCCTGGAGCGGCCGTGGCACGAAGAAGGTGTCGACGACCTGGATGGCCCGCAGCCGTTCCAGTACGGGCCCGCGGGCCGCCAGCGCGCTCACCCGGAAGCTCGGCGAGGTGGCCTTGGTCAGCGAGGAGACGTGCACGACGACTCCGTCGGGGTCGTCCGCGGCCAGCGGACGCGGCAGCGGCCCCGCGTCCTCGTGCACGAGCCGGCGTACGAAGTCGTCCTCGACGACGAACGCGCCCGCCTCCCGGGCGATCCGCAGCACCTCGCCGCGCCGCTCGGGGGCGAGCACCGCGCCGGTCGGGTTCTGGAACAGCGGCTGGCAGACGAAGACGCGGGCGCCGGTGGCCCGGAAGGCATCGGCGAGCAGTGCCGGCCGCACTCCGTCCCGGTCCACGGGCACGGGCACGGGCCGCTGTCCGGCCGCGCGGGCGATCGCCAGCATGCCGGGATACGTGGGCGACTCGACGAGGACCGGAGCGCCGGGCGGGGCGAGCGCGCGCAGCGCGGTGGTCAGCGCGGACTGGCCGCCGGCCGTGATGAGCACCTCGGCGGCGGTGATGGCGCCGCCGATGCCCCGTGCGAACCACTCGCGCAGCTCCGGCAGCCCGTCCACCGGCGGGCGCGCCCAGACGCCAGGACGGCGGCCCGCCCTGGAGAGCGCCGCGGCCATCGCCCGTTCCGGCTGCAGCGAGGGGTGCAGATAGCCGCCGTTGAACTCGATGACTCCCGGCGGCGGCGCGGCCAGCGAGACGAGCACGCCCGAGGCGTCCACCGTGCGGGGTACGAGGTCGGTCGTGGCGTCCGCGCTGAGGGCGACCTCCTGCCAGGAGGTGTCCCCGACGGCCGGCCCGGCGGCGCGCGGCTCGGCCCGGAACGCCCCCGCCCCGGGCCGGGTGACCACCAGCCCCTCGGCGGAGAGCTGGGCCAGCGCCCGGGACACGGTCACGGGGCTCACCCGGAACCGCTCGACTAGTACGCGACTGGACGGCAGCTTTCCACCTGGAGAGTAGCGGTCCAGCTCGTTCCGCAGCCGATCGGCCAGCTCAGCAACGCTGCTACGCTCATGCATGAGAGCAGAGAATAGCGCTACCACGCGGACCTCGATAGCGGTGACCGGCGGGCCCAGTGTGTCCGGCACGCCCGGCGGCCCTTCAGCGGCCCCCCGGGGCTCCGGGCGGCCGGATCCCCGTTCCGGGACCCTCATGGCCGCGCTCGGCGTCGTCGCCTTCTCCCTCACCTTTCCCGCCACCGCGTGGGGCCTGGAGGGCTTCGGCCCCTGGTCGCTCGTGGCCGTGCGGAGCGTCCTGGCCGCGATCGTCGCGGGCGGCTGTCTGCTCGCCCTGCGCGTCCCGCTGCCCGGCCGCCGCCACTGGGCCGGGCTCGCCGTCGTCGCCGCCGGAGTCGTCCTCGGCTTCCCGATGCTCACCACCCTCGCCCTGGAGACGTCGACCACCGCGCACGCCGCCGTCGTCGTCGGTCTGCTCCCCCTGACGACCGCCCTGTTCTCGGCCCTGCGCGTCGGCACCCGTCCCTCCCGCACCTTCTGGGCGGCGGCGTCGGCGGGCGCCGCCGTGGTCATCGCCTTCACCGTGCAGCAGAGCGGCGGCGCCCTGAGCAGCGCGGACGCCTACCTCTTCGGCGCGCTTGTCATCTGCGCGGCGGGCTACACGGAGGGCGGCCGGCTGGCCCGGGTGATGCCGGGCTGGCAGGTCATCGGCTGGGCGCTGGTCCTGTGTCTGCCGCTCACGGTGCCGGTCGCCGCGATCGCCCTGTCGTACGAGCCCGTGGAACTGACCGCACACAGTGTGACCGGGCTGCTGTGGGTCGCGGTCGGCTCACAGTTCCTCGGCCTGGTCGTCTGGTACCGCGGGATGGCCGCGATCGGCATACCGAAGGCCAGTCAGCTGCAGCTGGCCCAGCCGCTGCTCACCCTGGTGTGGTCGGTACTGCTCCTGGGCGAGCACCTGACCCCGGCCGCCCCGCTGACAGCGGCCGGGGTACTCGTCTGCATCGCGGTCACCCAACGGGCCCGGGGCTGACCGGTTCGTACGGCCCGGGCCCAACGCGCGCCACCCGCCGTAGACTTGCGGTCACGAAGCGCCACTCCCGTGCGGAACGAGAGGCCCTACAGATGCAGGCAACCGTAGGCGACCATCTGCTGGTGCACGGCAGGATCGTCGGGCAGCACGACCGGGTCGCGGAAGTCATCGAGGTGCTCGGACAGCGCGGGAACCCCCCGTACCGGGTCCGCTTCGAAGACGGTCACGAGACCCTGATGTCTCCCGGCCCCGACTGCGTGGTCCAGCGCCACGAGGACACCACCCGCTGAATCAGCGGGTGGGCGTCGCCGGCTGCTGGTAGTGGTCGGCGACCACTCTCGCCATGGCTCCGATCCGGTCGGCGGCCACTTCCTTGGCCGAGAAGAAGACGTGCCCGCCCACCTGCGGATGGTTCGCGGCGAGGGTGAGATGCCCGGACAGCTCGGCCGGGTCCTGCCAGGCCGCGGGCTGCGCCGGATCACCGGCCTTGTACAGCGCCTCGCCCACGTACAGCTTCGTCCCACTGCCCTGCGCGACCTGCGACCACCAGGGGACGAGCTTCGCGTAGTCGGCCGCAGCGAAGCCGATGTTCCAGTACAGCTGCGGGCAGATGTAGTCGATCCAGTTCTCCCGGACCCATTTCCTGGTGTCCGCGTGCAGGTCGTCGTACGTCTGCACGCCGGCCCGGCTGTCCGAGCCCAGTGGGTCGGTCGCCGCGTTGCGCCACACCCCGAAGGGGCTGATCCCGAACCGCGTGCCGGGGCGGACCTTCTTGATCCGGGCGGCGGTCTCCAGCACCAGCCGGTCGATGTTGTCGCGCCGCCACGCGGCCCGGTCGGGGAACTGCCCGCCGTGCGCGGCGTACGCGGCGTCGTCGTCGAAGACCTGGCCCGCGACCGGGTACGGATAGAAGTAGTCGTCCCAGTGGACGGCGTCCACGGCGTACTTCCCCACCGCGTCCAGCATCGCGTCCTGCACGAAGGCGCGGACCTCGGGCAGACCGGGGTTGTAGTAGAGCTTCCCGCCGTAGGGCACGATCCAGTCGGGGTGGACGCGGGCCGGGTGCGAGGCGACGAGCCGCGTCGGGTCGGTGTGGTTGGCGACGCGGTACGGGTTGAACCAGGCGTGCAGTTCGAGCCCCCGCGCGTGGGCCTCCGTGACGGCGGTGCCCAGCGGGTCCCAGCCGGGGTCCTTGCCCTGGACACCGGTCAGGTACTGCGCCCAGGGCTCGAAGGGCGAGGCCCACAGGGCGTCGGCCGTGGGGCGCACCTGGAAGATCACGGCGTTCAGCCTGCGCTCCACCGCCGTGTCGAGGTGCGTGAGCAGTTCGGCCCGCTGCTGAGCGGCCGTCAGGCCGGGCTTCGAGGGCCAGTCGCGGTTCGCCACGGTCGCCAGCCACATGCCGCGCAGCGCACCGGCGGGGTCCCGGCGCCGGTGCCGGCGGCCACCGGAGCCGCCGTGCCCGCCCCTGCCTCCGCCGCCACCGCCTCCCCCGGACAGCTCCGCCGCCACAGCCACTCCCGCGGTGACGAGTCCCGACAGTCCGGCCGCCGCGGCCGTCGCGAATCCCCGGCGTGACATACGCCCCATGCCGCACACCCCAAACGCAGTGGGTCCGCCCGGTCACGGACCGTCTACCTCGCACAGCATGCCCGACCCGGCCCGCCGTACGTGGACAGATCCGGAGTAACGTGCGTGGCGTCGGCGGGTACCGGACAACGGACACCCGCCGGACCCATGACAGTGGGAGCGGACAGTGAGAGCGAAAGGGACGATGTGACCGACATCGAACGCGTCGGAGTGGTGGGCTGCGGCCAGATGGGAGCGGGCATCGCCGAGGTGTGCGCCCGCGCCGGCCTGGACGTGAAGGTCGCCGAGACCACTGGTGAGGCGTTGGAGATTGGCCGGACCCGGCTCTACAACTCGCTCTCCAAGGCCGCCGAACGCGGCAAGATCACCGAGGAGGAGCGGGACGCCACACAGGACCGGCTCTCCTTCACGACCGACCTCGGCGAGTTCTCCGACCGCGATCTGGTGATCGAGGCGGTCGTCGAGAACGAGCAGGTGAAGACGGAGATCTTCCAGGTGCTGGACCAGGTGGTGCTGCGCCAGGACGCGATCCTCGCCTCGAACACCTCCTCCATCCCGCTGGTGAAGCTCGCCGTCGCCACCTCGCGCCCCGACCAGGTCATCGGCATCCACTTCTTCAACCCGGCACCGGTGCAGAAGCTCGTCGAGCTGATCCCGGCGCTGACCACCTCCGAGGGCACCATCAGCCGGGCGCAGTCCCTGGTGGAGAAGATCCTCGGCAAGCACGCGATCCGCGCGCAGGACCGCTCGGGCTTCGTGGTCAACGCGCTGCTGATCCCGTACCTGCTCTCCGCGATCCGGATGTTCGAGTCCGGCATGGCGAGCCGTGAGGACATCGACAACGGCATGGAGCTGGGGTGCGCCCATCCGATGGGGCCGCTCAAGCTGTCCGATCTGATCGGGCTCGACACGGTGGCTTCGGTCGCGTACTCGATGTACGAGGAGTACAAGGAGCCGTTGTACGCGGCTCCGCCGCTGCTTCAGCGGATGGTCGACGCGGGGCGTCTTGGGCGGAAGTCGGGCTCCGGGTTCTATACGTATCCGTAGGCGCCCCCGCCCGGTGATTCCGGAGACCGCGGGTTGCTCGTCGGGTGCGGGTCCGTTGTGGCTGGGTGCGCGGTTCCCCGCGCCCCTCAAAGGCAAGTGGTCACCCTCTGTGTAAGCGTTGGCCTGCGCGGGCCCGGCTCTCTTTCGAGGGCCGGGCCCGCCGTATTCACACACCGTGTGCGCTCCGGGCCCGCATATGCCCCTCGCACACGCTCCCCACGCACCCACCAGGCCTGTTGACTTTCCGTGCACGTGTTAGGGATGTGACGACTACGGAAAGGAGCGGACACGTGACCGCCGACCCGGAGCATCCCGTGGTCCGAGGAGAAGTCGCAGAGTTACGCCGCCGTCTCGATGTGGCCCATGCCACCGTCGAGGGGTGCATGACTCTGCTCAGTCATCGCGCCGAACAGACCGCCAAGGAGCTCGACGACCTGAGTACCCGGGTCATCGCGCTGGAACACACCCGCTGGCCGCTGCGCGCGGTCGCGGTCGTCACGGCAGTGGGCGCGCTGGCCGTGGCGGTCTGGCAGGCTCTGGGCCGTTGAGCCCGTGGACGCGGTGGGGGATCAGGGCAAGGCGTCCTGCCCGAGCCTCAAATGGTGCAGGAGGAGCAGCGCGGCAGCCATGTTGGCGGCCGGAACCTCACCACGGGCGACCATGTCGGGAGCGAGCTTCAGGGGAACCCATTCCCGGCGGTCGGACTCGAAGTCGTCCACAGGATGCCCGATGTACGCGCCTTCGTCGGCCCAGTAGATGTGGTGCCGGGCGTCGGTGAGCCCGTTCGAGGGCTCGACGCTCATGAGATGGCGCAGAGGTCCCGGCCGCCAGCCGGTCTCCTCCTCCAGTTCGCGGGCCGCCGCGACGGCGATGTCCTCACCGTCCTCGACGACCCCCGCGGGAAGCTCCCATCCCCAGCTGTCGGTGATGAAGCGGTGCCGCCACAGAAGCAGCACCTCGTTCGCCTCGTTCACGACAGTGGCCACGGCGACGGGCCGCAGCCGGATTAAGAAGTGATCGAGATGCCGGCCGTCGGGCAATGCGACATCTGCGAGATTGACGCTGAACCAGCGATTTGCGTACACGATTTGTTCGTTCTGTTTCGTCCACTGCACTTTTCTGCCACCTTTCGACGGGTAGGTGGCAATATCGCAGCAGGAGTGTCCGCACAGCAGGCTCGCAGTGGGCCGCTCCCGGCGCAGTGGCAGGCGCGAAGACACCCGCCAGGAGGACTCGTGGCCCCCGGGCGGTCGGGACGGTCGGGTGTCGGAGCTGTTCCTAGAGCGGCACGCGCAGGGCTCCGTCGATGAGTTCGGCGGCCTCGGAGGTGCCCGCGCATCCGCTGGCCACCAGGTGTTCGCGTACCGCCCGCAGTCTGTCGCGCAGCCGCTGGGACTCCATCCCGCGTGCCCGTTCCGCCATCTCGACCGCGGTGACCACCGCTCGGTCGGCGTTTCCCTGGCGCAGTTCGATCTGGCTGAGCATGGCGAGCCGGTGCACCCGGCCACGGTCGTGCGCCGGATTGTCCACCGCGGCCGCCGCGTGCTCCCGCGCGGCGGTCAGATCGCCGAGGCTCAGCAGCGCCTCCGCCACCTGCACGTTGACCAGGCCCGGCTGGACATAACCGGTCTCGTCCGGCTCGTAGCCGCGCCGGATGCGGTCGGCGGCCTGCTCGGCACGCCGGATGCAGGACAGCGCGCTGCTGCCGTCACCGAGGTGCGCGTACGCCTTGGCCTGCATCGCGGAGAGGTCCGACGCGAGCGCCGGCGTGATGTGCCGCCCCGCGGCGCGCAGCGCGGCCTCGGCGAAGGCCACCGCCTGCCGGTTCTCACGCATGAACAGCGCCTGGTTGACGAGGAGCGCGATCACATAGGCGCCAAGTCCTCTGTCCCCGCTGGCCTTCGCGAGTCTGAGCGCCTGGTGGAAGTAGCGCTGGGCGAGCCCGTGCGCGTCGGAGTCGTACGCGCAGATGCCGGCGATTGCCACCAGGCCGCCGGTGGCGCGGTGGAGCTGACGGCCGGTGGCGTCGGTGTAGCTGCCGCGCAGAAGAGGCGCGGTCTCGGAGTTGAGGAATCCGACGATGCGCGTACGGGTCGCGACGCCGCCGGCCTTGCGGTACATCTGCTCGTAGTGGGCGCGGGCGGCGCGCAGCATCTCGATGTCGGACATGCGTACGCGGTGGCGTCCGCCGCGTGAGACGTCCACGTCCTCCGGCGGGTTCTCCCACTCCCACACGGGCATCACGGCGGGCGTGCCGGTGACGGCGGGGGCGCCCAGTATGTGCGGGCGCTGCTGTTCGTCGGAACGCCACAGCGCGGTGGCCCGCTCGACGAAGCCGGAGAGCGTCGTACCGTGCGGGGTGGCCGGTTCGCCGGGCACCCCGAGGCCGATGTCGTCGAGTGTGACGGGCCGTTGGAGCCGGGTGGCGAGGACCTCGCAGATCAGGTCGGGCACCTGGCCACGGGGGCGCTGCCCCTTCAACCACCGTGCCACGGCGGTGTGTTCGTAGCGGAGCGCGAGACCGCGCACCCGTCCTGCCTGGTTCACATGGGCGGCGAGTCCCGCGTGTGAGATTCCGGCCTCGTCGAGGATCGCGTCGAGCAGAGTGTTGGGCTGCATGAAGGCCATCCGATGGCTGGGTGCAGACGGTGCTTTTCAACCTAGCGCCTCTCCCTTCACACGGGGTGTGAACGGAGTGCCCGGATCCGGGCAGTGTGCGCGCTGTTGCGGAGAGTGGTGAGCCGGTTGACTGAAATGCCTCGCAAGAGGCCGGCCGGGCCGCCGGCTCCCCCTCGTACAGTGCGGCGGCCCGGAACTACGCCGTCCGCCCTGCCGCCTGCCCGACACTCCGTGGCGGGCGGACGGCTCCGTCTCCACCGGTCACGCCCACGCGGCGGAGCCGCACCTGTCACAACCCCGAGCCCTTAGAGGGGTGTTGCCACTTGCTCTCGGTGGGACGCCGGGACCTGTGTCCTGCCGTTGGCGAGTACCAGGAGGGCGACGTCGTCGGTCGGGAGGCCGTCCGCGTGGGCCAGGAGCTGGGTGAAGACCGAGCCCAGGACCTCCTGTGGTGAGGTCGCGTGGGTACGGGTGGCCTCGGTGAGCGCGGCGGGCAGGGGGAAGAAGCGGCCGGTGCTGTCGCGAGCGTCCTCGACACCGTCCGTGTAGAGGAAAAGCGCCTCGCCCGGCAACAGCGGCCCGCAGCGGACGACGGGCAGTTCGGCGGGGAGCGGAAAGGCCCCGAGGGGAGGCAGGGGGTCTCCGAAGCCGAGGTGCTCCACGTGTCCTCGTTCCCGGCCTGTCGCCTCGGCCGCTCCCCCGTCCGCGCGCAGCAGATACGGCCACGGGTGACCGCAGTTCAGGGCGCTCACCTCGCCGTCACGGCCGATCTCCAGAAGCAGCACGGTGACGAACTCCTCGGCGACCGGGCTGTCGGGGTCGAGTCCGGACGAGGGGTGCTCGGCCTTCGCCCGCTCCCTGAGGTGCCGGGCCATGGCGCGCTCCAGTTTCCGCAGCACGCCGGGGAGTTCGGGTTCGTCGTGGACGGCCTCGCGGAAGCTGCCCAGTACGGCGGCGACGGTCCCGATGGCGGCGAGCCCGTGCCCGCGGACGTCGCCCATCACGACCCGGACGCCGTGTTCCGTACCGATCACCTCGTACAGGTCACCGCCGACGCGGGCCCCGCGGTCCGCGGAGACCTGGGCGGCCGCGACGTTCAGGCCGTCGACGCTCGGCGGCAGCGGACGCAGGAGGACGCCCTGGGCGGCGCCGGCGACCCGGTGGATCTGCCGCAACTCCCGCAGCAGCCCCCGTCTGACGTGCAGCATCAGTCCTGTGCCGACGGCGAAGAACACGGCACAGGTGGCGATCCGCGCGCCCAGCCCGTTCTGCTGGGCGAGCGGACAGGCCAGTTTGTAGGTGATCGCCACCGCGCCCCAGGCGGTGGGCAGCCCCAGCGCGAGCAGGCGGCGCAGCCGCTGCCGACGGCGGGCGCGGGCCCTGGTGCGGCCGAGTGTCAGGTGGTTCCTCCGGGGCCCGGCCCGACGGGGCACCCCAGCCTTGAAACGGATCATGCCGACGGCCCCCCAGACCCTGTCCAGCGCAGGCACCGGCCTCTTCGGCCGGGTCGATTCTGTCGACCACACCCCCCGCCCGACCCGAACCACCCACGCATGTCACCCAAATGAGTGAGCCCCCCACAAACAGCACAAAGGGCGCCCCCGCAAGGAGACGCCCTGTGCCTTCAGGGGCGCGGGGAACTGCGCGGCCAGCCACGATGCACCCGCACATCACCACACAGCCCGAGGGCAACGCCCTCAAGGGGCGCGGGGAACTGCGCGGCCGGCCACATCGGACCCGCACCCGACGAGCGACCCGCAGTCCCCCCACCCCCATCAGGACCAGCGGAACTAACTACGCAGAACCGCCCCCGTACGCTCGCCCGCGAGGGCGACCGCCGAGTCCCGCGCGGCGGACGCCTCGTCCACGGTCAACGTGCGATCCCCCGCACGGAAGCGCAACGCGTAAGCGAGCGACTTCCGCCCCTCACCGAGCTGCTCCCCCTCGTACACGTCGAACAGCCGGACGGATTCGAGGAGTTCACCCGCACCCTCACGCAACGCGGCCTCGACATCGGCGGCCGGCACGTCCCGCGCGACGACGAGCGCGACATCCTGCGTCGCGACCGGGAACGCGGAGATGCGCGGCGCGGCCGGCGCACCCGCGCCCGCCCGCTCCAGGAGATCCAGCTCGATCTCCATGGCGCAGCTGCGCTCCGGCAGATGCAGCGCCTTGACGACCCGCGGGTGCAGCTCACCGGCGTGACCGACGAGCGTCTCCTCGCCGTTCACCGTGACGTACAGCGCGGCGCAGCGCCCCGGGTGCCAGGGCGCGTGCCGGTCGCCGCGCACGGTCAGTTCGACGCCGGCCTCCCGGGCCACGGTACGGGCGGCCTCGACGGCGTCCGCCCAGTTGGCCGGGCGTCCCTTGCCCCACCAGCCGGCCTGTTCACGGGCGCCCGCGAGGACGACGGCGGCACGGCGCGGCTGGCGCGGCAGCGCGGCGTCGATCCCGGCGATCTCCTCGTCGGTGGGGCGCCGGTCGACGGGCAGGCGTTCGGCCCTGCCCTCCTCGCCGGTCGGCCGGAAGACCAGGCCGGTCTCGAAGAGCGCCAGGTCGTGCGAGCCCCGGCCGTCGTTGCGGCGCAGCGCGCCGAGGAGCCCCGGCAGCAGCGTCGTACGCATCGCGGGCTCCTCGTCGGAGAGCGGGTTGGCCAGCGTCACCACGGTGCGGCGCGGGTCGTCGGCCTCCAGACCGAGCTGGTCGAGCACCTCGGTCCCGATGAACGGGTAGTTCAGCGCCTCCACGTACCCGGCGCCGGCCAGCGCGCGGCCGACCCGGCGGTGCAGCCGCTGCCGGTCGGTCAGGCCCAGACCCGCGGGGGGCCTGGGCAGCGTCGAGGGCAGGTTCTCGTAGCCCTCAAGCCTGATGACCTCTTCGGCCAGGTCGTTCGGATCCGTCAGGTCGGGCCGCCACGACGGCACGGTGACGATCAGCTCGTCCTGGCCGTAGACGTCGCAGCCGACCTGCTGGAGACGGCGTACGACGGTCTCGCGGCCGTAGTCGACGCCCGCGACCCTGTCCGGGTGGTTCGCCGGGATGGTGATGGTGTGCGGCGCGGACGGGGAGACGACCTGGGTGACACCCGCGTCGGCGGTACCGCCGGCGAGGAGGACCAGCAGGTCGACCGTGCGCTGCGCGGCGGCGGCAGCGGCCTCGGGGTCGACACCCCGCTCGAAGCGCTTGGACGCCTCGGAGGCCAGCTTGTGCCGGCGGGCCGTGCGGGCGATGGAGATCGGGTCGAAGTGCGCCGCCTCGACGACGACCTCGGTGGTGGTGCCCTCGGTGTCGTCGATCTCGGTGTTGGCACCGCCCATGACACCCGCGAGGCCGATGGGCCCGCGGTCGTCGGTGATCACCAGGTCCCCGGCGTCCAGCGTGCGCTTGGCGCCGTCGAGGGTGGTGAGCTTCTCGCCCTGCTCGGCCCGGCGCACACCGATCGCACCCTGGATCCGGGAGCGGTCGTACGCGTGCAGGGGCTGGCCCAGCTCCAGCATCACGTAGTTGGTGATGTCGACGGCCAGCGAGATCGGGCGCATGCCCGCCTTCTGGAGGCGGCGGGTCAGCCAGATCGGGGAGCGGGCCTCGGGCGACAGACCGGTGACGGTCCGCGCGGTGAAGCGGTCGCAGCCCACCGGGTCGGCGACCTGCACCGGGTGCCCGAAGGCGTTGGGGCCCGGCACGTCGAGCAGCGCCGGGTCGCGCAGGTCGACGCCGTAGGCGGTGGCGGCCTCACGGGCCACACCGCGCATCGACAGGGCGTAGCCGCGGTCGGGCGTGACGGCGATGTCGAGGACCTCGTCGACGAGTTCGAGCAGCTCGATCGCGTCGGTGCCGACCTCGTGCTCGGGCGGCAGGACGATGATGCCCCCGGTGCCGTCGTCGCCCATGCCCAGCTCGTCGCCGGAGCAGATCATGCCGTGCGAGGTGTGGCCGTACGTCTTGCGCGCGGCGATCGCGAAGTCGCCGGGCAGGACGGCGCCGGGCAGGACCACGACGACCTTGTCGCCGACGGCGAAGTTGCGGGCGCCGCAGACGATCTCCTGCGGCTCGCCGGTGCCGTTGGCCTGACCGACGTCGACGGTGCAGAAGCGGATGGGCTTCTTGAAGCCCTCCAGCTCCTCGATGGTCAGCACCCTGCCGACGACGAGCGGCCCCTTGAGGCCGGCGCCGAGCTGCTCGACCCGCTCGACCTCAAGGCCGGCGGACACGAGCCTGGCCTGCACATCGCGGCCGGTCTCGGTGGCGGGGAGGTCGACGTACTCCCGCAGCCAGGAAAGCGGGACCCGCATCAGATCTCCATCCCGAACGGCCGGGTGAACCGGACGTCACCCTCGACCATGTCTCGCATGTCTTCGACGTTGTGGCGGAACATCAGCATCCGTTCGATGCCGAACCCGAAGGCGAATCCGCTGTACTTCTGGGGGTCCACACCGCAGGCGGTGAGCACCCGCGGGTTGACCATGCCGCAGCCGCCCAGCTCGATCCAGCCCTCGCTGGAGCAGGTGCGACAGGGGCGGTCGGGGTTGCCGACGGACTCGCCCCTGCAGACATAGCAGAGCATGTCCATCTCGGCGGACGGCTCGGTGAAGGGGAAGTAGTTCGGCCGCAGCCGGGTCTTCATGTCGGCGCCGAAGAGCGACTGGACCATGTGGTCCAGGGTGCCCTTGAGGTCGGCCATGGTCAGGCCCTCGTCGATGGCGAGCAGCTCGATCTGGTGGAAGACCGGGGTGTGCGTGGCGTCCAGCTCGTCCGTGCGGTACACGCGGCCGGGGCACACGATGTAGACGGGCGGCTCACGGTCCAGCATGGCGCGGGCCTGCACCGGCGAGGTGTGGGTGCGCAGCACGACACCGGACTCGTCGCCGGAGCCCTCGGAACCCTGCGCGCCCTTCGCACCCCGGACGAAGAAGGTGTCCTGCATCTGCCGGGCCGGGTGGTCCGGGGTGAAGTTGAGGGCGTCGAAGTTGAACCACTCCGCCTCGACCTCGGGGCCCTCGGCGATCTCGTATCCCATGGACACGAAGACGTCCGCGACCCGCTCCATCATGGTGGTCAGCGGGTGCCGGGCGCCGGCCGGTACACGGTCGTGGGGCAGTGTGACGTCCACGGCCTCCTCGACCAGCACACGGGCGTCCCGCTCGGCCTCCAGTTCGACCTGGCGGGCGGCGAGTGCCTTGTTCACCGCGCCGCGGGCCTGGCCGACGAGCTTGCCGGCGGCGGCCTTGGCGTGCGGGGGCAGGGCGCCGATCTCACGGTTGGCCAGGGCCAGCGGCGAGGCGCCGCCGGTGTGGGCGACCTTGGCCTCCTGGAGCGTGTCGAGGTCACCGGCGGCGGCGAAGGCGGCGAGCGCCTCGTCCCGCATGCGCTCGATCTCTTCCGGTTTCAGTGCCTCGACCTCAACAGGGTCGTACGACTTGTTCGGTGCCGACATCTCTTCCCGTGCTTCCGATTGGTTGGCCGACGGTCCCCGTCGCGACTCGCGGGACGCCCTGTCCCTGAAAAGGGGACGCAAAGGTGCCAAAGGCCGAGTCTAACGGGGGTGAGCACCCGGCTCCGACGCCTGGTCCGAGCTGAGCCGGGTGTGCGAACGCGCCCGTGGGGGCCGCTTCGGCGTTACTGCAGATACGCCGGGGTGCCCACGGGCAGCGTAAATCGGAACTGTGCGCCGCCCTCGGGGGCGCGGCCGACGGTGATGGTGCCGCCGTGGGCCTCGACGATGCCCTTGACGATGTACAGCCCGAGGCCGGTGCCGCCGCGCTTGCTGCCCCGCCAGAAGCGGGTGAAGACGCGGTTCATGGACTCCTCCGGGATTCCGGGGCCCTCGTCGCTCACCGTGACCGACGTGCAGACGTCCTCCCCTTCGCGGGGTGACGGCGCGGGCTCCACGTCGATGGTGACGGTTCCCTCGCCGTGCCGCACCGCATTTTCCAGCAGGTTGCTGAGCACCTGGTCGACCTTGTCGGGGTCGGCCCACAGGTCGGGCAGCGGCTGGCCGATGCGCAGCAGGAAGCGGTCGGCGGACTGTCCGGAGGCCACGTACGCCTGGATGTGGCGGCCGACGGCGGCGCCTATGTCCACCGGCTGACGCCGTACCTCCAGGCGCCCGGAGTCGATGCGGGAGATGTCGAGGAGTTCGGCGATGAGGCGGGTGACCCGGTTGGCGTCCGCGTCGACCGTCTCCAGCATCAGCTTCTTCTGGTCGTCGGTGAACCGCTCCCACTTGGCGAGCAGCGTGGCCGTGAAGCCCTTGACGGAGGTGAGCGGCGAGCGCAGTTCGTGGGCGACCGTGGCGATCAGCTCGGCATGGCTGCGCTCGGTGCGGCGGCGGCCCTCGGTGTCGCGGAGCGAGACGACGACCCGGCGGACCGGGCCGGTGGGCCGCACCCGCACGTACCGCGCCGTGACCAGGACCTCCCGGCCGCCCGGGAGCAGGAGATTGCGCTCGGGCTGTCCGACCCGGATCGCGAGACCGCCGTACGGGTCGGTCAGCTGCCACCAGCGGCGGCCTTCGAGGTCCTCCAGCGGCAGGGCCCGCTCCAGATGGTGGCCGAGGGCCTCGGCGGCGGGGGTGGCGGTGATCCGGGCGGCGGCGGCGTTGAAGCAGATCACCCGGCCGCGTTCGTCGGCGATGACGAGGCCGTCGGGGAGGTCGTCCGGGTCGATGCCGAGTTCCGCGGGATCGGCGTGCCGCGGCGCGGGAGCGCTCCGCACCCCGTGTGCCCGCAGCGCGCTCTGCGCACCGCTCGTGCCGACACTCATCCCCGTACCCCACCTCTCGTCCGGCATCCGGGGCAACCTCCCTGCTCAAGCGCAGCCGAGAGCTTGGGGGGCGGGTCCCCGGGCCCGTCACCCTACTAGCTGGGAGTGACCGGACGGACCCCCTCAGGAACGAGCACGGCGGGCACGCTGCGCGCGAGCCGACGCGTAGAGACATACGGCGGCGGCCGTCGCGAGGTTCAGGCTTTCGGCCCTGCCGTGGATCGGCACGCGCACGACGGCGTCCGCCAGCGCACGTGTCTGAGCCGGAAGCCCCCACGCCTCGTTGCCGAAGACCCAGGCGGTCGGCCCGCCCATGGTGCCCTTGTCGAGTTCGTCGTCGAGGTCGTCCTCGCCCGCGCCATCGGCGGCCAGGATGCGTACACCGGCGTCCCTGAGCCCTTGCACGGCCTGCTCCACGGGTACGCCGACCGCGACGGGCAGATGGAACAGGGAGCCGACCGACGCCCGTACGGACTTGGGGTTGTAGAGGTCGACGGAGGCGTCGGTGAGGACGACGGCGTCGGCGCCGGCCGCGTCGGCGCAGCGCAGGACGGTGCCCGCGTTCCCGGGGTCCCGCACATGTGCCAGGACGGCGACCAGCTTGGGCCGCGCCGCGACGATCTCCTCGAAGGGGGTGTCCAGGAACCGGCAGATCCCGACGAGCCCCTGCGGGGTGACGGTCGTCGAGATGTCCGCGATCACGTCGTCGTCGGCGAGGTGCAGCCGGGCTCCGGCGTCCCGGGCCTCCCCCACGATGTCGGCGTACCGCTCGGCGGCGTCGACCGTGGCGAACAGTTCGACGAGCGCGGGCTCGGTTCCGACGCGGTGGGCGGCGGCCTCCCGCACGGCCTGGGGCCCCTCGGCGAGGAACAGCCGCTCCTTGCCCCGGAAGCTCCGCCTGGCGAGCCGCCGGGCGGCGGAGACGCGCTGCGAGCGGGGGGAGATCAGCTCGGGGCCGCTGGACATGGACTCACCTTCGGTTCACGGGCGGGGCGTACCGCTTGCCGCGCCGAGAGGGGTGCCCCTCTTGAAGATCTTGAAGAGAACACTCGGACACAACAAATGTGGGCCCGCAGCCCGAAGGCAAGCGAGCCCACACAGAGGTTCCGGCCGGGGCCAGCGCCAGTGTCACGCAGCCTTGGGCGCGTTGACGTCCGACGGCAGGGCCTTCTGCGCGACCTCGACGAGCGCGGCGAACGCGTTGGCGTCGTTGACGGCCAGCTCCGCGAGGATCTTGCGGTCCACCTCGATGTTGGCGGCGTTCAGACCCTGGATGAGGCGGTTGTACGTCATGCCGTTCTGGCGGGCCGCAGCGTTGATGCGCTGGATCCACAGCCGACGGAAGTCGCCCTTGCGCTTCTTGCGGTCGTTGTAGTTGTAGACCAGGGAGTGGGTGACCTGCTCCTTGGCCTTGCGGTACAGACGCGAGCGCTGACCGCGGTAGCCGCTGGCGGCTTCGAGGATTGCCCGGCGCTTCTTGTGGGCGTTGACTGCCCGCTTGACGCGTGCCACTTGTTAACTCCTTGCAGCGGGACCGTGGTGGTCGTCACACGGTCCGAAATCGATGGGGTCCCGGTCCTGACAGACGGCGCCGGAGCGCCGGCACGTCACTTGCCGAGAAGCTTCTTGATCTTCTTGGCGTCGCCCGGGGCCATCTCGGCGGTACCGGTGAGGCGGCGCGTCACGCGCGACGACTTGTGCTCAAGCAGGTGGCGCTTGCCGGCACGCTCGCGGAGCACCTTGCCGGAGCCGGTGATCTTGAAGCGCTTGCTGGCACCGCTGTGCGACTTGTTCTTCGGCATGGCGCCGTTCTCTCCTCGTCGGTGGCGTTCCTGTGCCCGGTCGTCAGACCGGGCACAACGGAACGTCATATGTATGGGCTGACGTCCCCGGACTCGCGTCCGGAAACCCCTGGGACTCGCACCCCGGATCAGGCTTCGGCGGGAGCCTCGGCCGGAGCCTCGACGGCCTCGGTCTCGGCGACCTCCTCGTCGGAGATCTCGTCACCCGCGTGGTTCTGCGACTTGCCCGGGTTGGCCTTCGCCTCCGCCTTGCGGGCCGCCTGGGCCTCGCGGGCTTCGGCCATCGCCTCTGTCTTCTTCTTGTGCGGGCCGAGAACCATGATCATGTTTCGGCCGTCCTGCTTCGGGTTCGACTCGATGAACCCGAGATCCTCGACGTCCGTGGCGAGACGCTGCAGCAGTCGGTAGCCGAGTTCCGGCCTGGACTGCTCGCGACCACGGAACATGATCGTGATCTTGACCTTGTCGCCCTGCTTGAGGAAGCGGACGACGTGGCCCTTCTTGGTGTCGTAGTCGTGCGGGTCGATCTTCGGCCGGAGCTTCATCTCCTTGATGACCGTGTGCGCCTGGTTCTTGCGCGCCTCACGGGCCTTCATGGCCGACTCGTACTTGAACTTCCCGTAGTCCATGAGCTTGCAGACCGGCGGACGCGCGGTCGCGGCCACCTCGACCAGGTCGAGGTCGTACTCCTGCGCAAGCTCCAGGGCCTTGGCAAGCGGAACAATCCCGACCTGCTCACCGCTGGGACCTACAAGTCGTACCTCGGGAACGCGAATCCGGTCGTTGATGCGGGGCTCGGCGCTGATGGATCCTCCTCGGATAGCACCACACGGCTGTCTGGCAGACAGCTCGCGTACGTCTTCTCACTGAACCAACCGCCATGGGACATGAAAAATGCCCCGGACGGGACACAGGCGGTGGCTCCAAGGATGACCGGAGCACCGCCGCGGTCAACCGCGGGGCGCATATCCAGCGGCTCCATCGTCCGTACGGAACGATGGGGGCCGCCTGACCGGGTGACCCGCCTTCCCGGAGGATGGTCGGGTGGGAGTTCGGAGCCTCCACTTGTGGGCCGGGCACAGGAGTGTCCGGCCGGTCGTTACACAAGGTTAGCAGTTCCCCCCGGGTGGTGCGAATCGGTGTGCGGGCACCGGTTCCGGGCACGCGCCGGTTCCGGGCCGCGCATCGGTTCCTGGCGCGCGCCGAGAGCCGTACGCGTCTCCCGCGGGCGGGGCCCGGCGGGCCGGGGCCTATCGTGTGGGGCATGAGTGACACCCCTCCCCAGACCCCCGGTTTCGACGACATGACCCGCGACATCGCCGAGGTCCCCGCGGTCGAGGTCCTGGTCACGGTCGCCGTGAACCTGATGAGCGCCGCCGCCGTGAAGCTCGGCCTGTCCGAGGAGGGTGACACGTACAAGGACCTCGACGAGGCGCGCAAGCTGGTCCACGCCCTGGCCGGACTGCTCGACGCGAGCGCGACCGAGATCAGCTCCTTCCACGCGTCGCCGCTGCGCGACGGCCTGAAGTCGCTCCAGCTGGCGTTCCGCGAGGCGTCGCTCGTCCCGGACGAGCCGGGCCAGGGCCCGGGCGAGAAGTACACGGGCCCGGTCTACGGCTGAGACCGGCCGCCCTCCTCGCACGGCACTAGCGGCGTACGTACAGGGGCTCGCCCGGTGGCGTCGCCTCGGCCGGCAGAAGTGCCAGGTCGAGGCCGCGCACCAGGCGGGCCCTCAGCGTTTCGTCGGCCGCGAGGCGCCGGGCGACGGCCTGGGCGGTCTCGGCCGGCGCGGCGGCCGGGTCCAGGACGAGGGCCAGGGTGCCGTCGGCCCGCCCGGGGCCGAGGTGGGCGCGGAGCACCAGGGGCTCGGCGGCGACCGCGGCGCGTACCGCGGCGACCACGGCGGGGTCGGCCAGCGGATCCGTCGTCGTACGCCCCTCGGCGAGCGCCAGCAGCGCCGGGCCGGTCAGCTCGTACGCCACGGGTCCCGCCAGGTCGAGGACGACCGTGTCGGCCTTCTCGTGCGCGGCGGCCTGGAGGGCCTGGTGCAGGGGTACGGCGACGGGGCGGGCCGCCGGGTCCCAGCGGGCCAGTGACTCGGTGGAGGTGAAGGCGGGCAGCGCGGTGCGGTCGCCCGCCTTCAGGGTGGGGACGGCCATGTCGCTGGTCTTCTCGTGGCGCAGGCCGTTCTCGTCCTCCTCGACCTCGCCGAGCACGGCGACCACGGGCACGAGGAGCCGCGCGCCCTTGAGGGCCGCCAGGACGGGGCCGTGCGCGGACCGGTCCTCGGCCCAGGTCGCGAGCGCCGCGCTCAGCCGGGGATCGGCGGAGCCGTCGTCGTCGGAGAAACCGGGGTCGGGGATGTTCTTGTTCGCCACGGGAACCGAGCCTATCGGGGGCGGTCGTCCGGTCCCGCCGGTGGGCCGACGCGGGCCTGCCGGGGCCTTCGCGGACGACCGCACGCTTTGCCCGCGCCTGCCCGTATCTATTCGTTTCTGCCCGTACCTGCCCCTGCCTGCCCGTCCCGGAAACAGGCTGTTCCCGGGACTCAGGGATTTCTCAGCGATCCCTGACGCGCTTCTCACCCGCGTCCAACCGGGCGCACAGTGGCACGGCCCAGGCTCGCGGCATGTTCCCTCACAGAGCACGCCGGCCCGGTGACCGACCGTCCCGCGCCAGGCCGCTCGGGCACGCGGCGGTCGCCTCCCTCGTCCTGCTCGGCGCCACGGCCTCGGGGACGGTGTACGTGACGGCGCGGGCACACGACGCCGGTGAACTCGTATCCTCCTCGGCGTCATCCCGGACGACGGCCACGACGGAGGCGACGGTGGAACCTGTGACGGCACCCACGTCCGCGGATCCCACCCCCGCGTCCGGGGACGCGGACGCGCTGCTCGTCGAGGCGGTGGGCTCCGTCGCCGTCGAGGCCGGGGCGCGGCTGTCGGTGGCGGTGCTGGACACGGAGTCCGGGCGGAGCGCGGTGTACGGGGACGGGGCGTTCGACACCGCGAGCATCGTGAAGGCCGACATCCTGGCCTCGCTGCTGCTGCAGGCGCAGGACGCGGGGCGGGATCTCACCGCGCAGGAGAAGACGTACGCCTCCGCGATGATCCGCGACAGCGACAACGCGTCCGCCACCGCGCTGTGGAAGGCGATCGGCCGGGCGCAGGGACTGGCGGAGGCCAACGCACGCTTCGGGCTCGGCGACACCGAGGGCGGGGACGGGGTGCTGTGGGGGCTGACGCAGACCACGGCCGCCGATCAACTCACCCTGCTGCGGCAGGTGTTCGGGGACGCGGAAGATTCGGAGCTGGACGAGGACTCCCGGTCCTATCTGCGGGGGCTGATGGAAGACATCGCCGTGGGACAGGACTGGGGGGTGTCGGCCGCGGGGCAGACCGGGTTCGCCCTGAAGAACGGGTGGCTGCCGCGGACCGCGACCGGGCTGTGGGACATCAACAGCGTCGGGCGGGTGGAGGCGGACGGCCGCGAGTACCTCGTCGCGGTGCTGTCGGACGGCAACTCCACGAAGACCGAGGGGATTTCGATGGTGGAGGCGGCGGCGAAGGCCGCCGTGACCGCCTTGACCGGCACCTGAACCACCGCGCTGAAGCACCGCGCCGAACCCCCGCGAAACCCCTGCGAGATCCCTGCGGGGTCCGGTGAGGTCTACGGGATGTCGGAGTGGCGGGGCCGTCTGCTGCCTCGCCACAGAATGACCGCCACGACGAGGAGGACGCCGCCGACGCTGCCCGCCAGGGGGCCGGCCCAGGCGGTCGAGGGCCCGTCGTCCTCGGCGGTGTCCGGGCCCTTGCCGAAGTACTGGTCGGAGTTGGCCGCCGCCCTCAGGTTCTCCGGCTTCAGACCGGCCGCCGCCTTGATGGCTGCCGCCGGGTCCACGAAGCCGTATCCCAGGGAGTCGTCGCGACCGCCGGAGGGTGCGTCGCGGGCCGTGTCCTCAAGGAGGTCCTTGATCTGCGCCGGGGACAGACCGGGATGGGCGGCCTTGACGAGGGCGACGGCCCCGGAGACGAAGGCCGAGGCGGCGCTGGTGCCCCAGCCCTCGTAGTACTTCCGGTCGGGATCGGCTATCACCACGTCGACGCCGGGGGCGCTGACCGTGGCGTACCAGCGGCGGGTGGAGAACGAGGCGCGGGTCCCGTAGCGGTCGACGGCGGTCGCGGCGATCACGCCCGGGTAGGCCGCCGGGTACGAGATGTGGTCGCCCTTCTCGCCGCCGTTCCCGGCCGAGGCGATGACGGCGGCGCCCTTCTTCAGGGCGTACTGCACGGCGGCGTCCTCGGAGGCCTCCGGGTGGGCGGACTTGGAGTCGTCGCCGAGGGAGAGGTTGATGACGTCGGCGCCGTGGTCGGCGGCCCAGCGGATGCCTTCGGCGAGGGCGTTGCCGCGGGTGTTGCGGGCCTTCCCGCGGGCCGAGTCGCCGTCTTCGAGGATCACCCGGACGGGGAGGATCTTCGCTTCGGGGGCGATGCCCATGACTCCGTCGTCGTTGCCCGGGCCGTGTCCGTGACCCGCGATGATGCCGGCCATCGCCGTGCCGTGCCGGGCCCAGGGGCGGTCGCCCCGGCCCGCGCCGAAACCGACCATGTCCTTGCCGGTGAGGACGTTGCCCGCGAGGTCCGGGTGTTCGTCGTCGACGCCCGTGTCGAGGACGGCGACGGTGATGCCCGCGCCCTTCGTCGTCTGCCACGCCTCGGTCGTGTGCATGGCCTCCAGCGCCCACTGCTTCGCGCGGATGCCGTCGGCGTGGGCGGCGGTGGAGGGCAGGAGGGCGAGACCGGCGGCCAGCGTGACGACCAGCAGGCCCCTCGCGCGAAGCGCCCTGCGGGGTCCGCGCGGGGCCCGGGGGCTCATGACGGCTTCTCCGTGGCCGAGTCGACGGTCTTACGGAGGCTTCGCTCGACGCGGTCGGCGAGGCCCTGTGCGTCGTGCCCGAGGCCGGCCTGGGCGGGCGGTGTGGTCGCGTCGGCCTTCACCGCGTCCTCGGCGGGCTGCGCCTCACCGACGGGACGGCCGTCGGCGAAGCCGGAGACCGCGTAGGTGACGACCGGGGCGTCGGTCAGGACCGACAGCGTCCAGGACGCGCGCTGGTCGTCGCCGAAGCCCGCGGCGACGGTGCCCTTGGCCGCGTACGTACGGGGCATGAGGTCACGCCGGCTGTCGAGCTTCTGCTCCTCGAACCGGCGGTGCAGTACGCCCATGGCGGCGGCGTCGGCCTTCGTGAACAGCAGGCCGACCGTGGTGACGTGGCTGCGGGTCGCGTCCGTGTAGGTGGCCCGCAGGAGGCGCAGGCAGCCGGCGGGCGCGAGGGCCTTCTGCAGGAGCGGGTCGAAGGCGTCGCCGCAGCCGCTGTCGGGGGCCACGGCGATACGCGTCCAGGTGCGGTCGGAGCCGCCGGGGCCCGCGCCGTCGCCCTTGACCGTGGGCGGGAAGAGTTCGTCGACGGGCACGCTGTGCCACAGCTCTCCGGCCGCGGTGAACGCGTCCGGCGCCGCCGGACCTCCGGAGCTGTCCCCGGTGAGCCAACTCCCCGTCAGCGCACCGCCGATGAGGCCGAGGCCGAGCACCACGCAGGCCGCGGCGGCGGCCACGCCGCTGCGCCGGCGGGGGCCCGTCGGACGCATCCGCGCGGTGTCGGCGTCGTACGTGTCCGGGTCCGCGAGGGACACGAACGGCCGGAGCGGCGGCTCTTCCGGAGGCACATGCACGTGCCCGTGTCCGTGCCGGGCGGGGCCCGAGAAGGACTCACCGGTGAACGACTCACCTCTGAACGACCCGCCCCCGCCGGGCGGGGACGTGCTCGGAGGTGCCGGGAACGGTGATGCGGGGGGCGGCTCGGCGGGCACGGGCCGCAGCCGGGTCGTGGTCTCCGACGGAGCCTGGGCGGCCGGCCCGGTCCGCCGCGCGAAGGACTGATGGGCACCCGGTGCCGGCGGGGCGAAAGGCCGCAACGGCAGACCGCCCCCGTCCGGCCGACCGGAACCGCCACCGCCCGCTCCCGGCTCGGCCGCCCCGGTTCGCTGCCCTGAGAAGCCACCGGCCGCTCGGGGCTCAGCCCGGCCGGGGCCAGGCCGCTGCGCGGTACCGCCACCCACCGCACCAGGCTCGGCAACTCCGGACCCGGGCCGGCCGGAGGCGGGCCGCTGCGCGGTGTCGGCGCCGGTCGGGCGGGACTCGGCCCGACCGGAGACCGGCCACTGCTCGAAGTCACCACCCGCCACTCGGGGCTCAGCTCCGCCACCACCAGGCCGCCGGGCCGTGTCGGCGCCGGTCGGGCGGGACTCGGGGCGGTCGGGGGCGGGATGCTGGGCGGAGTTGTCGACGGTTGCTCGCGGGGCGGTCGCGGGGCGGGGCGGGGCCGGCCGTTCCGGGCCGTTCGGCGGCGTGGGGCGGGGGTCGCTCGCGGGACGCGGGGGGACCTCGGCGGAGTGAGCGGGTTCACTCGCGGGGCGGAGCGGGAAATCCTGCTGGTCGGCACGCGGAGGCCGCCCGGGAGGCGCGCCCGGACCCGACGGCGTACCCGCTTCGTCCACCGGACGCGAGGTGGAACGTGAGGGGGATTGTTCCGAAGGCCGCGAAGGAACATGAGACGGGGCAGAGGCGCTCGCCCACTCACCGCCTCCCTGCGGAGCACGCGGTTCCGTTGTCGGACGCGGCGGGGCAGCGGCTCGGGCGGCACGGCCCGCGTCCGCCCCGGGACCGGCGCCCTGGCGGGGCGTGACGCCCGCCCACGCGGCGCCCCCCAGGGGAGCGCGCGGTTCGGTCGTCGGACGCGGCGGGACCTCGGTCCTCTCCGCGTCGCGGGGCAGGGTGCCCGTCCCGCCGGGCGGCGTGTCCGGGAAGCGGGCCGAAGCCCGCGGGGGCGGAGCCGTCTCGGGGGTGTGCCGTTCCCGGCCGTCACTGGGGCGCAGGTTCGGGAAACGCGGTGTCTCGGGCGAGGAGGCGTCCCGGGGCCCGGCTTCCTCGGAGGTACGCGGTCGCGGCGGTGCGCCGACGGGACGGCGCGGCCCGAACCAGTCACCCCGGGCGGGCTCCCCACCCTCGCGGTCCGAGGCCGAAGGCGCAGACGAAGACGAAGGTGTGGACGAAGGCGAATCCGGTCGGCGGTCCGTGGCCCCGGGCCACTCCGACGGCTCTCGTCCACCGTCCGCCGCCGGCGCCACAGGCGCCCCCGGCGGCGTCACCGGACGCGGAGGAATGGAGGCGCGGCGCGCTTCCGTGCTCATGCACCCCCCGTTTCCTCGACCCCGGACGACCGAGACTGGCCGAAGGAACCCCTCCGGATCCGTTCCCCGCTTGCGTGCGCGTCACTCTACGGGCTGACGCGGTGCCCGTGGGAACCAGTCCGCGGGCCCGGGGCATCTGCCCGGAACGTCCCCCTACCCTGCGGTAATCCGGTCTGGCAGGCTTCGCACATGACAGCCCGCGCCGCAGACCGAGCCCGCTACGACCGGGCCACCGCCCACCTTGACGCACCCGTCGCGATCGTGGACCTGGAGGCCTTCGACGCCAACGCGGACGATCTCGTACGGCGGGCGGCGGGCAAACCCGTACGCGTCGCGAGCAAGTCGGTGCGCTGCCGGGCACTGCTCGAACGCGTCCTCGCCCGGGACGGCTTCGCCGGACTCATGTCCTACACACTCGACGAGTCGCTGTGGCTGGCCCGCTCCGGCTTCGACGACGTACTCCTCGCCTACCCGTCCGCCGACCGGGCCGCGTACGCGGCACTCACCGGTGATCCCAAACTCGCCGCCGCCGTGACCGTCATGATCGACGACCCCGCGCAGTTGCAACTGATCGACGACGCCCGGGACGGCGGACACGAAGAGGTGCGCGTCTGCCTGGAGTTGGACACCGCGCTGAAGATGTTCGGCGGCCGGGTCCGGGTCGGCGCCCGCCGCTCGCCCCTGTACTCCGCCGCCCAGGTCGCCGACATGGCGCGTACGGTCGCCCGCCGGCCCGGTTTCCGGCTCGTCGGGATCATGGCGTACGAGGGGCACATCGCCGGGGTGGGCGACGCTCTGCGGGGGCGCCCTCTGCGGTCGCGTGCGATTCGGCTGATGCAGGCCACGGCCCGTAAGGAGCTGGCGCGGCGCCGGGCGGACGTCGTGCGGGCGGTCCGGGCCGTCGCGCCGGACCTGGAATTCGTCAACGGCGGTGGCACGGGCAGCGTCCAGCACACCGCGGCCGAGGAGTCGGTGACCGAGATCGCGGCCGGGTCGGGGCTGTACGTCCCGCGTCTCTTCGACAACTACACGTCGTTCAGCGGGCGTCCGGCCGCGCTCTTCGCGCAGCCCGTCGTGCGCCGGCCCGGGGTCGGTGTCGTGACCGTCCTCGGCGGCGGCTACCCGGCGTCGGGCGCCCCCGGCCCCGACCGGCTGCCCGTGCCGTACCTCCCCGAGGGGCTGAAGTACGACTCCCAGGAGGGCGCCGGCGAGGTGCAGACGCCGCTGCTCGGCTCGCCCGCCGACGATCTGCTGATCGGCGACAAGGTGTGGTTCCGGCACGCGAAGGCCGGGGAGCTGTGCGAACGCTTCGACGTGCTGCACCTCGTGGAGGGCGACACGGTGACGGCGTCGGTGCCGACGTACCGGGGCGAGGGCCACACGTTCCTGTGAGCCCAAGGGCTGTCCCGGCGCTACCGCGAGGGGCCGATGTCGCTGCCCACGCCCCCGCTCGCGTCCTCGTCGCCCACCGGCCGGATCCCGTTGGTGATCCGGTCCATGTCGGCGAGCGGCGGCCCCTCCGCGCCCGCGTCGAAGACGTACCGCACCATGACCATCGACTCCGAGCCGACGCTGGACGGGAACGCCATCGACTGGACGTAACCGCCGGGCCCCGCCACGGTCCTGACGCGCCAGCGCACGAAGTACCCGGTGCGCCCCGCGACCGCGACCGGGCCCTGCTCGACCAGCCGGTGGGACACGATGCCGTGGAAGGGCCGCTCGTCGACCCTGTTGCGGTCGTACGCCAGATCGGCCGCGTCGGAGATGTCGTCCCGGGCGAGCGCCGCCGTGGACTTCTCGTCGTTCGCGGTCACCGTGCGCGAGAGGACCGTGCCGTGGCGGCAGAGGCCGTCGTCGCCCGGGCAGTCGTACGTCCCGGGGGTGGTCATCACTACATCGGTGTCGGACACGTTCTCGGGCCTGGCCCAGCCGTCGAGGAGCGGCAGGGTGATGCCGTTCAGCTCGTCCACGACGAGGCCGGGATCGGCGGACGGCTCCGGGGCGGACTCCGAGGACGAAGGCGGCGGGCTTGCCGGGCCGGAGGCCGTGGGCGCGGTCGCCGCCCCGGGGTCGCCGTCGCCGTCGTCCTTGCTCAGGACGACGGCGCCCGTGACGATGGCGGCGACGAGGACGGCCGCGGCGGCGGTGAGGGCCACCGCCTTCGCACGTCCGGAGCCGCCGGCCGACGGCATCGGCACCGTTCCGGCCTGACCGTACGGCTGCGAGTAAGACTGCGAGTACGGCTGCCCGTACGGCTGTTCCTGCTGCTGTGTCCCGGGTGTGCGGCGGTGCTCGGTCCAGGCGGTCCCGTCCCACCAGCGCTCCGTGTGCGGGGCGGAGGGGTCCCGGTACCAGCCGGGCGGGGTCGTCATGCTCATCCCGGCACTCTAGGCGCCGCCCGGCACAGGCACCGGGCCCTCCGCCCGACGGGCTTTACAGCGGTGTGACGTAGGCGCCCGAGATCCCCCCGTCCACCAGGAAGTCCGTGGCGTTCACGAACGAGGAGTCGTCGCTGGCGAGGAAGGCGACCGCGGCGGCGATCTCGTCCGCCTCCGCGAACCGCCCGAGCGGGATGTGCACGAGCCGCCGCGCGGCCCGCTCCGGGTCCTTGGCGAACAGTTCCTGGAGGAGGGGGGTGTTGACCGGCCCGGGGCACAGGGCGTTGACGCGGATGCCCTCGCGGGCGAACTGCACGCCCAGCTCACGGGTCATCGCCAGCACCCCGCCCTTGGACGCGGTGTACGAGATCTGCGAGGTCGCGGCGCCCATCCGGGCCACGAAGGACGCGGTGTTGATGATCGACCCCTTGCCCTGGCGCCGCATGTAAGGGATCGCGGCCTTGCAGCACAGGTACACCGAGGTGAGGTTGACCTCCTGGACGCGCTTCCAGGCCTCCAGCCCTGTCTCCAGGATCGAGTCGTCGTCGGGCGGTGAGATGCCCGCGTTGTTGAAGGCGATGTCGACGGATCCGTACGTGTCGTTCGCGGTCTCGAAGAGCGCCTCGACCTGGTCCGGGTCGGTGACGTCGACCTTGACGAAGATCCCGCCGATGTCGTCCGCGGCGGCCCGGCCGCGGGTCTCGTCGACATCGCCGCAGACGACATGGGCGCCCTCGGAGGCGAGCCGGCGCGCGGTGGCGAGGCCGATACCGCTGCCGGCGCCCGTGATGACAGCGGTACGCCCGACGAGGCGGCGGCAGACGACGGCGTCGGTCGATGACGTCGTCGAGGTGGCCGGAATCGAGGTGGCCGGGGTCGATGAGGTCACTGTGCGGGGCCCTCCGTGCTGATGAAGACGTTCTTGGTCTCGGTGAAGGCGGTCAGGGCGTCCGGGCCGAGTTCGCGGCCGATGCCGGACTGTTTGAAGCCGCCGAAGGGGGTCCAGTAGCGGACGGCGGCGTGGGAGTTGACGGAGAGGTTCCCGGCGCGGACGGCGCTCGACACGCGCAGGGCGCGGCCCACGTCCCGGGTCCAGATGGAGCCGGCGAGGCCGTAGTCGGTGGCGTTGGCGAGCCGGATCGCGTCGGCCTCGTCCTCGAAGGGGAGGACCACGGCGACCGGCCCGAAGACCTCCTCGACGGCCACGCGCGCGTGGGGCTCGACTCCGGTCAGGACGGTGGGCGGGAACCAGAAGCCGGGCCCGTCGGGAGCGCTGCCCCGGATGCCCGCCAGGTCATCGGTGACGTAGGACCGTACGCGCTCCAGCTGGGCCCCGGAGATCAGCGGGCCCATGGCGGTCTTCTCGTCGGCCGGGTCGCCGACGACGACGGACTCGATCGCGGGAGCGAGGAGTTCGAGGAAGCGGTCGTACGCCGAACGCTGGACGAGGATGCGGGTACGGGCACAGCAGTCCTGGCCGGAGTTGTCCAGGAAGGACATCGGGGTGGCTGCCGCGGCGGCCTCGATGTCGGCGTCGGCGAAGACGATGTTGGGGCTCTTGCCGCCGAGTTCGAGGGTGACGCGCTTGAGGCGGGCCGCCCCCTTGGTCCACACCTGCTTGCCCACGGCGGTCGACCCCGTGAAGACGATCTTCGCGACGCCCGGGTGCTCGACCAGCGCGTTGCCCGTGACGGGGCCCGCGCCCGGCAGTACCTGGAAGAGGTGTTCGGGAAGGCCTGCCTCCAGGGCGAGTTCGGCCAGCCGCAGTGCCGTCAGCGGGGTCGTCTCGGCCGGCTTCAGGAGGACGGCGTTCCCGGCGGCGAGCGCGGGGGCCGTGCCCCAGGCCGCGATCGGCATGGGGAAGTTCCAGGGCGCGATGACGCCGATCACGCCCAGTGGTTCGAGGATCGTGACGTCGAGGCCGCCCGCCACCGGGATCTGGCGCCCGGTCAGCCGCTCCACTCCCCCGGCCGCGTAGTCGAGCAGGTCGCGGACGTTGGCCGCCTCCCAGCGGGCGTTGCCGATGGTGTGCCCGGCTTCCCGGACCTCCAGCCGGGCGAGTTCTTCGAGGTGTTCGTCGACGACGACGGCGAACCGGCGCAGCAGCCGGGCCCGCTCGCCCGGCGCGAGGGCCGCCCAGCGGACCTGCGCCGCACCGGCCCGTACGACGGCCGCGTCGACGTCCGCCGGGCCGGTACCCGGGACGGTGGCGACGACGTCTTCGGTGGCCGGGTTGAGTACGAGGAGCTCGTGCCCGTCGTGCTGTTCGGACCGGGTGGGGGTGTGCGACAACGAAGGACCTCTCACATGCGTTCGAAGGAGCGGCGGAGCTCCCAGTCGGTCACCACGGCGTCGAAGGCGTCCAGCTCGACACGCGCCATGTTGCGGTAGTGGGCGACCACCTCGTCACCGAAGGCGGACCGGGCGATGGGGCTGTTCTCCCAGACCTCGGCGGCCTCGCGCAGGGTGGTGGGCACGTGCTCGTAGTCCGCGGTGTACGCGTTCCCCGTGCACCCCTCGGGCAGTTCCAGCTTCTGTTCGATGCCGTACAGCCCGGCCGCGACCAGTCCCGCGACGGCGAGATACGGATTGACGTCGCCGCCGGGGAGCCTGTTCTCGAAGCGCATCGAACGGCCGTGGCCGACCACGCGCAGCGCGCAGGTGCGGTTGTCGTAGCCCCAGGCGACGGCGGTCGGCGCGAAAGAACCCGGCTGGAACCTCTTGTACGAGTTGATGTTGGGCGCGTACAGGAGGGAGAAGTCCCGCAGCGCGGCCAGCTGCCCGGCGAGGAAGTACCGCATCACCTGCGACATACCGCCGTCGCCGTCGCCGGCCATCCGGTTGGTGCCGTCGGCGTCGGCCAGCGAGAGGTGGATGTGGCAGGAGTTGCCCTCCCGCTCGTTGTACTTGGCCATGAAGGTGAGCGAGACGCCCTCCTGGGAGGCGATCTCCTTGGCCCCGGTCTTGTAGATGGCGTGCTGGTCGCAGGTGACCAGGGCCTCGTCGTACTTGAACACGATCTCGTGCTGCCCGGGGTTGCACTCGCCCTTGGCGGACTCGACGGTCAGCCCGGCCGCCGCCATCTCGTTGCGGATCCTGCGCAACAGGGGCTCGATGCGCCCGGTCCCGAGCACCGAGTAGTCGATGTTGTACTGGTTCGCGGGCGTCAGGCCGCGGTAGTTGGCGTCCCAGGCGTGCTCGTAGGTGTCCTTGAAGACGATGAACTCCAGCTCGGTGCCCACCTGGGCGGTGAAGCCGTGCTCGGCGAGCCGCTCCAGCTGGCGGCGGAGGATCTGGCGGGGCGCGGCCACGACGGGCGAGCCGTCGTTCCAGGCGAGGTCGGCGACGAGCATGGCCGTGCCCTCGTTCCAGGGAACCCTGCGGAGGGTGGCCAGGTCGGGATGCATGGCGAAGTCACCGTAACCACGCTCCCAGGACGACATCGCGTAGCCGTCGACCGTGTTCATGTCGGCGTCGACCGCGAGGAGGTAGTTGCAGCCCTCCGTGCCGTGCCGCAGGACGTCGTCGAGGAAGAAGCGGGCGGCGAACCGCTTGCCCTGGAGCCGTCCCTGCATGTCCGGGAAGGCCAGGACGACCGTGTCGATCTCGCCGCTCGCGACGAGGGCGTGCAGCTCCTCGACGGTGAGCGGTGGTGTGCGGTCTGCCACAGGAAAGGCCTCCTTCGGTTCGGCCAGGAACCGTCCCCGGCCGTCCCCCGCCGTCTCTGGCCGTCAATGATCGGCGATGGCCATAAGGTATTGCCGAGGACCATTGCTTGGGAAGGGGGCGCGGCCGGATGCCGGACTCTGATCCACACGGCCACGGCGATCGGCTGGCGCCGGTGCTGCGGACGGTGCGCGCGGGCAACGGCTTCGAGGAGGCGCTGGAGCAGATCCTCCAGGTCGTCCGGCTCGGCCTGGTCCCCGCGGGTGAACGGCTGCCCGCCGAGCGCGAGTTGGCGCAGCGGCTCGGGATCAGCCGGGTGACGCTCCGCGAGGTCCTGAAGGTGCTGCAGGACCAGGGGCTCGTCGAGTCCCGGCGCGGCCGGTACGGGGGCACCTTCGTGCGGGGCCGCTCCGGGGCGTCCGGGGCGACGGGCGGGGCCGAGCTGCGCCGGCGCGTGGAAGGGGTCGACATCGAGGACGTACTGCGCTTCCGTGAGGTGCTGGAGGTCGGCGCGGCGGAACTCTGCGCGGTCCACGGCCTTTCCGGGGCGCGGGCCCGGCTCCTGCGCGAGGCACTGGCCCGCACCCAGGACGCTCCGCTGGCGGAGTACCGCCGTCTGGACACCCTCCTCCATCTGACCCTCGCCGAACTGTGCGGGTCGCCGACCCTCACCGCCCAGTACGCGGCCGTCCGTTCGACCGTGAACGACCTCCTCGACTGCATTCCCCTCCTGGTACGCAACCTGGAGCACTCGCAGCGCCAGCACGCGGCGCTGGTGGAGGCGGTGCTGTCCGGGGACGCGGACGGGGCGCGCGGGGCGATGCGTGCGCACTGCGCGGGTACGGCGGCGCTGCTGCGCGGCTTCTTGACGTAGCCGGCGTACGGCAGCCTCAACGGTATGAGTTCGCGGTAAAGGTATGGGGTCGCAGTCTTTGGACAACTCGGCGGGAATGGGGAGCGTGGGGATGGCTGACCGGCCACTGATCGGGGTCAGTACGTATCTGGAGACTGCTCGGTGGGGGGTGTGGGAGCTGGAGGCCGCGCTGCTGCCGGCCGGCTATCCGCGGCTGGTCCAGGCGGCGGGCGGGGTGGCCGCGATGCTGCCGCCGGACGATCCGGCGTACGCCGCCGGGGCCGTGGCCCGGCTCGACGGGCTGGTGATCGCGGGCGGTCCCGATGTGGATCCGGCGCGGTACGGGGCCGGGCGCGACCCGCGCTGCGGGCCGGAGGCGCAGGCCCGTGACAGCTGGGAACTCGCGCTGATCGAGGCGGCGCTGGCGTCGGGGACGCCGTTGCTCGGCATCTGCCGGGGGATGCAGCTGCTGAATGTCGCGCTCGGCGGGACGCTCGTGCAGCACATCGACGGGCATGTCGAAGGGGTGGGGGTCTTCGGACGGCATGTGGTGAAGCCGGTGCCGGGGTCGCTCTGCGCGGGGCTGGTCGGCGCGGAGGCGTCCGTGCCCACGTACCACCACCAGGCGGTGGAGAGGCTGGGGGCGGGGCTCGTGGCGAGCGCGTACGCGGGGGACGGGACGGTGGAGGCGCTCGAACTCCC
Source organism: Streptomyces sp. NPDC017991 (assembly GCF_044328075.1). NCBI lineage: Bacteria > Bacillati > Actinomycetota > Actinomycetes > Kitasatosporales > Streptomycetaceae > Streptomyces > Streptomyces sp. NPDC017991. The sequence continues at coordinate 211,857 of NZ_JBIRGP010000007.1, forward strand.
CGGACCCGGATGGGCCCTGGGAGTCCAGTGGCATCCCGAGATGGGCACGGACCTGTGCGTCATGACAGGGCTCGTGGCGGCGTCATCCTGATCACCGCACCGCACCGCACCGCTTGCTTCGCACAGCCGGCGGGCGGGGACGGGCTACGCGGGCGCCGTGGTCGTACGCGTCTTCTTCGCGCCCTGAGGGGGCACCTCCGCCCCTTCCCGAAGGTCGGCCGCGAAGACCTCGGCCGTCGCCTCGGCGGCGATGTCACTGAGGTCTTCGTTGATCTCGTGAGCCACTCGCTTGGCATCCAGCACCAGCTTGACCGAGGATTTGACGGTCCCTCGGATGACCTTCTTCATGAGGGGCGCCGCAGCCGCTCCGATCAAGAAGACAGGGATCACAGGAAGCATGGTAAAAACACTCCTTCTCGTTTCTGCGTGAAATACCGACAGTTCCTCTGTATTCAACTCTAGCTCCTTACTTTTTGGCCTTACCAGGGCAATCACACCAGTTCACTCTTTCGAGTACAGGCCCAGGTCAGATGATCTTTGCTTCTGCCGGATGGCCTACTGTGCACCTGTCCCCAGCCGTCGGCTTCACCGTCGGACGATATGAACCCGGATATCGACACAGGAGTCCACATGGAAAACACCACGACTGGTGAAACGCATCCTGCGGATGAAAGCGGGGCGGGGGAGGTTTTGTATTCCGCCGAGATGCGCCAGACAAAAGGACAGTGCGTCCTCACCGTCAACGACCACCTCAAGGGCAGCGTGGAGATGTACGTGGTGCCGGAAAAGGCCGCGCAGAAGCTTCCGTTCTACCTTTCGATGCTCAAGGGCAAACTCGGCTGAACCGCACCGAGCACGGCCACGCGCCGGCAGCCGTGCCCGAGCGGGCACGCGCCGTGCCGCCGCTCATCCCCGCCGCTGCGCCACCAGGGACGGGCTCGGCCGGGAGCCACCGGTGAGCATCGAGTGGGCCATGACGCTGTAGAGAGCGTCGTTGGGGCCGTCGGCGATACGGAGCCCCCGGATGTCCCGGAGGCGCTTCTCCATAGGGGTGTGCCGGGTGAATCCATCGCTGCCGTGCAGTTGGAGCGCGATGTCGACGGCACGGTAGGACGCGTCCGTAGCCAGTGCCTTGGCGGCGGAACAAGCCGCCGCGTCGACCTCCTCGCCGTCCTGTGCCATCCGTTCCAGAAGCGAGAAGCACCAGGCGGTGGCCGCCTGGACCTCGGCTGCCGCCATGCCCAGCCGGGACGCCACGGAGGGGATGCTGACCAGCGACACCTGGCCGACACTGCGCCGGCGGGCACGGGCCGCCGCCTCCTCGATCGCCGCGCTCGCCGCGCCCAGGCAGACGAGCGCCATCATCAGGCGCCAGCCGGAGAAGTGCGTGTCGAAGATTCGGCGGCCGTCGCCGGGGGCCCCGAGCATCCGGTCCTTGTCGACCCGCACGCCGTCGAGATGCAGGTGCCCCAGACTCCACCCGCGCAGGCCCATGGGGGCGGCGGTCTCGGTCAGGACGCCGACCGAATCCATCGACAGCCACAGCGCCGACAGGGGCACTTCACGCAGCGCGGCGCCGTCGGCGACCGTCATGCCGGTCTGCTCCGGTCCGACCACCTTGCAGAACACGACGAATCCGATGGCCTCCTCGACCCGGCTGACCAGGCCCTTCGTGCCGGAGAGCACCAGGTGGTCGCCGTGATCGACCGCCACGGTCCGCAGACCGCGCAGGTCCGATCCGGAGTGCGGTTCGCTGGACGCCACGCCCGCGAGCTCGCCGCGGTGCACGATCTGGTCGCGGACTTCCCTGACGACGGCGGGCGTGCCGTATCGCAGGGGCATGGCGGCGTGTCCCGAACTGAAGATCTCCCGGGCGTCGCAGTCCCGACGCCCGGCGAGGTACATCGCCAGTCCCTGGCCGACTCGCACGAGGTCCGCGGGGACGGCCACAGCCTCGTCCGGTCCCGGTTTCAGGGCCGGACCGTCACACGGCTCGGCCGGAGCCGGTGGGATGTCGAAGCCCGTCAACCCGGCTTGTGCGGCGTACCTGCGCAGTTTGAGCCAGGGTGGCCGGGACGCTTCTTCCGTGACGGGCTCGGGCAGGTGTCTGTCGAGGAAGTCGGTGACGCAGGCAGCGAATTCCCGCAGGCCGGGGTGACGGGAGAGGACGGCGCAGCATTCTGAGGTATACACGTAGCGTGTCCTAGAAGACTTGAGGGATGTGTGGGCACCCCGGAGCGGAATCCCCACATGACTCGTCGTTCATGACGCCGAGGCCGACTCGGAGTCGGCCAATGGCTCAGCCCTGCACCTGCCGCTCGTCGGGGAGTTGGCCGCGGCAGTAGGTTTCTTCGCTCGGCGGCCTGCGCGCAGGTCCGCAGGTCACGTGGGGAGAGCGGACACCGGCTCAGCGCCCGCCGTCCATGACCTCGACAAGGCTGCGCGGCCGCATATCGGTCCATACTCTCTCCACGTACTCAAGGCACGCCTGCCGGGTGTCCTCCGCACAGGCCACGGTCCAGCCGTTCGGTACGTCGGCGAAGGTCGGCCACAGGGAATGCTGGCCCTCGCTGTTGACGAGAACGACGAAACGGGCTTCCTCGTCGAAGGGATTGGTCGGGTGCGTCATACCGAACGCTCCGGTTCTCATCGGCCGCGGCCGGCCGGTGGGCTGGGTCGTCTCTACCGAGTTCTGGGTTTTCTGTTTCCGGAGGAATGAGCCCCGGCCACAGCTAAACGAGTGCGGGTTCGCCGACCTGCAGTTTCCAAAGACTGCTGTAGATGCCTCCTCGTGCCACCAACTCCTCGTGTTTTCCGGTTTCGGCGACGAGTCCGCCGGGGCCCATGACGTAGATGCGGTCGGCGTTCTGGACGGTGGAGAGCCGGTGGGCGATGACCACCATCGTCCGGCCCGTTTTGAAGATGTGAAGTGCTCGCTGGATGGTGGCCTCGGTTTCGTTGTCGATGGCGGAGGTGGCTTCGTCGAGGATGATGACCGGCGGGTCACGCAGAATGGTGCGGGCCAGCGCGATGCGCTGTTTCTGGCCGCCGGACAATGCGGCGCCGCGTTCACCGACCTGGGTGGCGTAGCCGTCGGGCAGGCTGTCGATGAACGTGTCCGCACCGGCGGTGCGGGCAGCGGCCACGAGTTGTTCGTCCGAGGCGTCGAAGCTGCCGTACCGGATGTTCTCGCCGATCGTCGCGTCGAACAGGAAGGGCTCCTGGGTCACGTATCCGATCGCACGGCGCAGGTCGGGCAGGGCGAGGCTGCTCACGTCGGTTCCGTCGAGCAGCACTCGTCCCTGGTCGGGGTGGCGGAAGCGCATGAGCAGTTTGGCGACGGTGGTCTTTCCGGCACCGGTGGTCCCGACGATGGCGGTGGTCCGTCCCGAGGCGAAGGTCAGGGAGGTGTCACGCAGCACCGGCGACCGGCCGGGGTACGCGAACGTCACTCTCCGCAGCTCGACCTCCCCCTTCACCTGCTGGATGGGGACCGGGTCGCCCTCCGTGACCGGTTCGACGGGAAGACGGTGCAGGTTCTCCACCCGGTCCAGGGCGCTCAGGGTGCGCTGATACTGATCGGTGATGTTGCCCAGCCGGGACAGTCGCAGCATGGCGATGCCCGGCAGTTCGATCAACGGCCCGAAGGACGCGGTCGACAGCTCGCCCCGCAACACGGCCCGTCCGCCCAGCAACACGGTGCCGACCAGGGCCGAACCACCGGCCAGGCGCAGGATCTGGGGCGGCAGTGCCGCGCTGCGGCCGGTGGAGCGGCTGATGTCACTGTGTTTCCGGTTGAGTTCGCCCACCCGTGCGATCTCGTGTTCTTCGGTGGCAGCGGACTTGATGGTGGGATGGGCGTGGAGGTTCTCGGTCACCCGGCCGTTCAGCCGGTCCCGGTGTTCCCCGGCGAGGGCGGTTCCGGCGACCGCGCGTTCGTGGAACCGGAAGGACAGCCAGGCGACGACGGGGATCGGCGCGAAGGCGACCCAGGCGATCTGCGGGGCGAGCAGCAGGAACATCGGGATGAGCAGCGCGAGGCTGGTACCCAGCTGCACGACATCGTGCATGCTCGACCCGACGAAGGTGCCGAGCTGGCCGATGTCCTCGGACAGGACCGAGTTGACCCGGCTGACGCGCTCGCTCTCCAGATCGGCCGGCGCCATCTGCTGGATGTGGGCATACGTACGGGTGCGCCAGTCGTCCTCGACATCCTGCGCCAGACCGCGCCATGCGACACCGGCCGCGTATCCACTGCCTGCCATGGCGAGGCAGGCCAGTGCGCCGGCGCCGGCCAGCGTCGCCAGCTGGGCGGAGACACCGACCACGCCGAGACCGGCCATGGTCGCGCTCCCGCCCTTGGCGACCAGCAGCACGATCGAGGGGGTCAGGGCGAACAGCGCCATCTCCGCCAGTTGCGCGATCCCGGACAACAGCGCTGCCACACCGAACTTCCGTTTGTGACTCCCGATGACGCGTCTCAGCGCGTGGCCGCGTGGGGGGTCCTCGCCCGACTGCTGCCGTACCTGGTCCGCTCTGCTCCACGCCTTCCGGACGACACCGGCGGTCGCCGCGGTGGCGAGTCCCAGAGTGAGCAGGGGGCGGCTGAGGAGTTTCAGGAGGAACGGCCCTCCGGCGACCGCCGCCGCCAGCGCGCCCCCCAGTGCGAACGCCTTGGGCAGCCACCGCCCGGCGCTGCTCCTGTCCTTGTGCCGGCGCGGTTCGGGGATGCCCTGCGGAGGGCTTGATCGGTGCTCCGCGGGTCCTGGGCCCTCGGGCCGGGTGGTCGAGCGGTGGGCGACCAGGTTCGCCGCGGACCCGCGCAGGTGTGTCAGGGCCCGCTCGATGGTCCGGTACAGCAGCTGGGTGACGTCCCGCGGGCTGAGGGTGCGGTCGTGCCGCAGCAGCACCCGGCCGGTGACCGGGTTGACACGTGCCTCCTCGATGCCGGGGGTCTGGTCCATCGCGGCCTCGGCGGCCCTGGCCAGGGCCGGTCTGCCGCGGACAAGGTCCACGTCCCAGCGTTGGCGGCCCGGGACGATCGAGCGGCGTGACAGCCGTGCTACGCGTCGCGGGTGGTTCGCCCTCAGGACGATGGTGGATGGGCTTGCGGACGACGTCATTTCGAATACTCACCGTTTTTCTGATCACTGACAGGGCCGTACAGCACGTTTCACCTGTCGATGAAGCTCCAGTACGCGGCGATCGCATCGACGTCGATCTCGGGGAGCGTGACCCCGAGTTGCCGCAGCCGACGGATGGTCGCGCTGTTGTCGAACTGCGTGTCCGCCTGTGTGTGCTGCGTGGACCGCGCCGCCTCGGCGTACTTCTCCAAGTGCTCCTGGTAGGGCAGGACCGGCAGGTCCTGCCCGCGATCGCTCGCTCGGCGCAGGCGTCGCAGCCAGATGTGCAGCGGGAGTTCCTCGGAGTGCGTCCCGTGCATCCGGTCCCGGACGGCCAGGAAGTCGCCGGGTCCGAGCCTGTGCGGGTGGTGAAGGTGGTGCACGCGGCCGGCCGTGCCGTCGTGGCGCAGCAGCGCGACGACGGCGACGGCGAGGGTATCGACGGGAAGCAGGCCCTCCAGGAGTCCCGGATCCGACGGATGGCAGCCGAGCGTCGCGCAGCTGGTGAGCAGCCGGGAGAACATGTCGTTCCGGTTGACCGCACCGGTCGACGAATGGGCCCAGATCCGGCCCAGCCGATGGATGCCGCCACCCGCTCCCCGCTCGAAGGCTCGCTCCACCAGCCGGTCGGCCACCCACTTGCTCGCTGCGTAACCTCTGCCGAACGGGTGCCGTTCACCGTCGATCGGTGAGTTCTCCGTGACCGGCCCGGAGCCCTGGCCGGAGCGGAACACACCGAGGGTGGACAGCTGGTGGAACGCCTTGGGGCGTCCTTCGCCCGCCAGGTGCAGCAGGGCGCGAGTGCCCTCCACGTTGGCCGACTTCAGCTGGGCGTACGGCGACACGTGGTGGACGCGGGCGCCGCAGTGGACGATCGTGTCGACCGTCTCGCTCAGCCGTGTCCAGCTTGCCGGACCGAGGCCCAGCGCACCGGCGGCGAGATCGCCCCGGACGATGCTGAGCCGGGGATCGTCCAGCGCTGCCTCCAGTCCGTGGGCCCGCATGGCCGCGGCCAGCCGCTCACCGGCCTGGGCCTCGGTGCGCGCCCGGACGAGGCAGTGCACCCGTGCGGTTGTCCGGCGCAGGAGTTCAGCCAGCAGGAAGGTGCCGACGAATCCGGTGGCTCCGGTGAGCAGGATCTCGTGCGGGCCGTCCGGTTCCTGCAGGGCGGAGGTGAATTTCAGGGATGGGCTCAGCCGCGCCTCGGTGTCCGGTACCCACGCGGGTGCGTCCGTGGGCGTCTCCGCCCGCAGGTGCCGCGCCAGACCCGCCGGGGTCGGTTCCTCCAGCAGCGTCGACAGGCCGAAGGGCACCGCCAGTGTCCGGGCGATCCGGCCGGCCAGGCGCACGGCGAGGAGGGAGTGACCGCCCAGGGCGAAGAAGTCGTGGTCGACACCGACCGCGGGTACCTGCAGCACCTCGGCGAACAGGTCGCACAGCGTGCGCTCCTGCGCGGTGCGCGGGGGCCGGATGCTCTCCGTGGCCGTGACCGGTCCCGGCGCGGGCAGGGCCTCCCGGTCGAGCTTCCCGTTCGGCGTCAACGGCAGCGCGTCCACGGCCACGAACGCCGAGGGCACCATGTAGGCGGGAACTCGCGTACGCAGGAAGGCTCGCAGGTCAGCGGTGTCGGCCCCGCTGCCGGTGGCGGGCACCACGTACGCGACCAGTCGGGTGTCGCCGGGGCGGTCCTCGCGGGCGACGACCGCGGTGTGGGCGATCCTGGCATGGGTGGAGAGAACCGCTTCGATCTCACCGGGCTCGATGCGGTGGCCGCGCACCTTGATCTGGTCGTCCGACCGCCCCGCGAAGACGAGTTGTCCGTCGCGGCGCCATCGTGCCAGGTCGCCGGTGCGGTACATGCGCTCGCCCGGCGGGCCGTACGGATCGGCCACGAACCGCTGAGCGGTCATGCCGGGACGACGGAGATAGCCGCGCGCCAGGCCGGCGCCGGCCACGTACAGCTCACCGGTCACGCCGGGCGGCACCGGCCGCATCGTGGCGTCCAGCACGTAGGCGCGGGCGCCGGCGATCGGCCGTCCTAGGACCGGAGTGGTGGCGGCCTCCAGTCGCGCCTGCAGCGAGTCCAGCGTGCACTCGGTCGGCCCGTACATGTTGTGGGCGACCAGCCCGTCCGCCGCACGCAGTTCCTGCCACAACCGGTCCGGCAGGGGTTCGCCGCCGACCACGGCCACACTCGGCCGCCACCGCTCACGCGTGAGCAGGCCGTGGTCGCACAGGACGCGCAGGTAGGAGGGTGTGACGTCGAGGCTGTCGATCCGATGGTCGGCCAGCCAGGAGACGAACCGCTCCGCGTCCGTCCAGGTGGCCGTGTCGCTTACGTGCAGTTCATGGCCGTACAGCAGGGCGGCGAGCTGGCCCCACGAGGCGTCGAAGGACACGGAGGCGGTCAGCGCCACCCTCAGGGGCCGGCCGCCGAGGCGGTCGGCCGCGGGGCTGAACACCTGCGTGCGGTACTGCCCGGCCACGTTGACCACGCTCCCGTGACGGGCGACGACACCCTTCGGAGCGCCGGTCGAACCCGAGGTGTAGAGCACGTAGGCGCAGTGGTCGGGCGTCAGCCCCGTCACCGGATCGGTTTCCGGGAACTTCCTCAGCGCCTTCTCCGTGTCCGGCGCGTCCAACAGCATGCGCGGCAACCCCGTGTCGAGGGCGCCGGAGAGGCCGGCGGTCGTGGTCGTGAGCAGCAGTACCGGACGTGCGTCCTCCAGCATGGCCGCGATGCGCGGGGCCGGATGGTCCGGGTCCAGCGGAAGGTAGGCCGCCCCGGCCTTGAGGACGGCGAGAACGGCGACGACGAGGTCGGCGGAGCGCGGCACGGCGAGAGCGACGACGTCTTCCACTCCGACGCCGCGGGCGGTCAGTGCCTGCGCGAGCCAACGGGATCGGGCGTTCAGTTCCGCGTAGGTGAGCGAGGCTCCGTCCGCCACCACGGCGACCGCGTCGGGAGCGGCGCGCACCTGCGCGTCGAACAGGTCGGGGATCGTACCCCCGGGCGGCTCCGCCGACTCCGTGGCGGCGGCGCCCCCGAGAAGGAGATGACGCTCGTCGTCGGAGAACAGGTCGATGTGGCTGATCGGAAGGTCCGGGCTCCCGACGACCGCTTCGAGCAGGCGCACCCAGCGTGCCGCCAGATCGCCGACCGTACCGTGGTCGAAGAGGTCGACGGCGTGGTCGACGGTCCCGTACAGCCCGAGGCACCGGCCGTCGCCGGAGCGCTGTTCGTAGATGCCGATGTCGAGGTCGAACTTGGCCGTCGCGGTCGACACCGGGGTTCGGGACGTCCGCAGGCCGGTGAGTGCGAAGACCTCGGCCTCGTCGACGTCCAGGGAGAGCGCGACCTGGAACAGCGGGTGGCGCGCCGGGGAGCGCGCCGGGTTCAGCTCCTCGACGACCTGCTCGAAGGGGACTTCCTGGTGGGCGTAGGCGGCCAGCGCGACGCCCCGGACGCGCTCCAGCAGGTGGGTGAAGGAGGGGTCTCCGGACGTGTCGGTGCGCAGCACCAGGGTGTTGACGAAGAAACCCACGAGCTTGTCGAGGGCCTCGTCGGTGCGTCCCGCGATCACGCTGCCGACGGGGACGTCGGTGCCCGCGCCCAGTCTGGTCAGGAGTGCCGCCAGAGCCGCGTGCAGCACCATGAACAGGCTCGTGCCCGTTCGCGAAGCCAGTTCGGCCAGCGCCGTGTGCAACTGCGCGTCGATACGCAGAGGAACGCGGGCGCCCGCGTACGAGGCTGTGGTGGGGCGGTGGCGGTCGTAGGGGAGGGCGAGTTCCTCGGGCAGTCCCGACAGGGCCGTCCTCCAGTGGGCGAGCTGCCGGTTGGCGAGGGCGTCGGGGTCGTCGGGGGCGCCCAGGAGCTCGCGTTGCCACACGGTGTAGTCGGTGTACCGCGCCGGCAGGGGCTCCCAGTCGGGTTCCCCGCCCCGGACCCGGGCGGCGTAGGCGGTGGCCAGGTCCCGGTTGAGCGGGGCCATGGACCAGCCGTCGGCGGCGATGTGGTGCACCACGATCAGCAGGACGTGTTCGGAGGGGCCCAGTACGAACAGTTCCGTGCGCAGCGGCGGTTCGGTCGCCAGGTCGAACGTGTACCGGGCGGCCTCCGCCAGCCGCGCGTGCAGCGACTCCTCGCCGTCGACCGCGGTGACCGCGAGCGAGGGCCGGGCGGCGGGACCGTCGATGATCTGCTGACGGGGCTCGCCGTCGACCTCCGGAAAGAGGGTGCGCAGACTCTCGTGCCGGCCGACCACGTCGCCCAGCGCGCGCTCCAGCGCTTCCCGGTCCAGCTCGCCGGTCAGCCGCTGTGCCACGGGAACGTTGTATGTGGCGTTGGGGCCCTGCGCGCGGTGCAGGAACCAGAGCCGCTGCTGTGCGAACGACAGCGGTGCGGGGTCCCGCCGATCCTGGACGGTCAGTGCCGGCCGGTCCCGGCTCCCGCTGCCCAGCCTCGCCGCGAGACGGGCGACGGTGGGAGCGTCGAACAGCACGCTGAGGTCCAGGTCCACGCCGAGCACCGCGCGGATGCGGGATGCCAGGCGGATCGCCAGCAGTGAGTGTCCGCCGGCTTCGAAGAAGTGCGTGTCCGCACCGACGGTGGTCAGTCCCAGCACCTCCGCGAACAGCTCGCTCAGCACGTGTTCCCGAGGGGTGCCCGGCGGCCGTACGAGAGAGGTGGCGGCCGTCTCCCGCGGTTCGGGCAGGGCGTCGCGGTCCAGCTTCCCGTTCGGGGTCAGTGGCAGTTCCGCGAGCATGACGAACGCCGAGGGCACCATGTAGTGGGGCAGTCGTTCGCGCAGGTTCTCACGCAGCGACCGCACGCGGGTCCCCTCCTCGCCGGCTACGACGTAGGCGACGAGCCGGACGGCGCCCCGCTGCCGGTCCGGACGGGCGAGCACCACGGCCTGGGCCACACCGGGGCACGCGGTCAGCGCCGCCTCCACCTCTCCCGGCTCGATGCGAAAACCGCGGACCTTGACCTGGTGGTCGGCCCTGCCGATGTATTCCAGCTGGCCCCCGTCCCGCCAACGCACCACGTCGCCCGTCCGGTACATCCGTGCTCCGGGAGGGCCGTACGGGTCGGCGACGAAGCGCTCGGCCGTCAGTGCCGGCCTGCCGAGATAGCCGCGTGCCAGGGACGTACCCGCGATGTACAGCTCCCCCGGCCTGCCGGCGGGCACCGGTTGCAGTGTGCCGTTCAGGACGTAGAGGCGGGTGCCGTGGGTGGGCCGTCCGATCGGCGGTACCGAGTCCGAGGGTGCCAGCGGGTCGCTCAGGGTGGCCATCACGGTGGCTTCCGTCGGCCCATAGGCGTTGAGCATGCGCCGTCCCGGTGCCCAGCGCGCCACCAGCCACGGTGGACATACCTCTCCGCCCGCCTGCAGCGTCGAGATCCGTACGTCCTTCTCGGGCAGTGCGGCCAGGACCGACGGCGGCACGAGCCCGTGGGTCACCCGGAGGTCGGGGTCGGTCAGGGCTGCTACCGGGTCGGCCGTCGGGGCGACCACCAGAGCGGCTCCGGTGAGCAGAGCGGCACACAGCTCCAGCACCGAGGCGTCGAAACTGGGAGAGGCGAACTGCAGCACCCTGCTGTCGGAGGTGATGACCGAGCGTTCCGCCTGCAACCGCACCAGAGAGGCGATGCCCGAGTGGGTCACCACGACTCCCTTGGGCTGTCCGGTCGAACCCGAGGTGTAGATCACGTACGCCGGGTGGCGCGGGTCCACGGCGAGGGCCGGATCGGTGTCCGGCTGCCCCGCGGACAGCTCGTCCATCACCCCCGGATCGTCGATCACCAGGGCGGGCCGGGCGTCGGTGAGCATGTACTCCCTGCGTGCCGCCGGGTACTCCGGGTCCACCGGCAGGTAGGCGGCACCGGTCTTCACCACGGCGAGGGCCGCCACGACCAGGTCGCCGGACCGCGGCAGGACGAGCGCGACGACGTCCTCGGTCCCGATGCCCCTGGCGGTGAGTGCGTGCGCGAGCCTGTTGGCGCGGGCGTTCAGCTCCGCGTACGTCCAGGTCGTGTCGCCGGTGACCACCGCGTCGGCATCCGGCGCGCGGCGCACCTGCCTCTCGAACAGCGTCGGCAGGGGGACCGCGGGAACGCCTGACGCGGTGGCGTCGCCCCACGCGAACAGGCGCCGTCGCTCCTCGGCCGAGAGCACGTCGAGCACGCCGACCGGCAGGTCGGGATCGAGGTCCGCCATGCTCGCCAGGAAACGCAGGAGACGCTGCTGGGAGTCCGCGAGGTCGGCGTCGCTGTGGGTTCCGGGGGGCGCGTGCAGCCGCATGTGCGGGCCGGTTCCGTCCCGGCGGTCCCAGACCATGATCTGTAGGTCGGCGCCCAGGGGGAAGGAGAGGTTGTGCGCGGAGCACCGGTGGCCGGCGAAGGTGATGTCGTAGTCGAAGCCGATGAGATTGACGACCGGCGAGTAGGCCGCGCCGGACTCCTGTGACAGGCCGAGATCGCGGTGCAGGTCCTCCCCGCGGTAACGCTGGTGTTCCACCGCTTCCCGCATACGGTCGTCGACCTGGGCCAGCAGTTCCCTCAGCGGCATGTCGGGCCGGATCGCCAGCCGTACGGGGACAGCGTTGGCCAGCATCCCGGGCGTCGTGCGAGAGGTCTGGTCCGTACGGCCGGCCACGGTCAGTCCGACCACCACGTCCCGCGCCCCCGTCAACCGATGGGTGTGGAGCGCGACGGCGGCGAACACGAACCTGAAACGTGAGACCTGGCTGCGCGATGCCGCAGCCCTCAGCTCCCGCGGTCGCAGGAGCGGGAGCAACTCGGTCCGGGGGACGGGCCGGGCGCTCCGGCCGTCCGTGTCCTGCCTCGGCGGCGATGCCCCGTCCCGCGCCCATCCGGACAACTGCCCTTTCCAGTAGGCCCGGTCGGCGACACGTGCCGGGGAGTCCCGGTACTCCTCGTCGGCCCGCACCAGCTCCGACAACGACCCGAAGGGATTCGGGCCCGCCTCCCGCCCCTGTACGAGGGCGGTGTAGACGTCGGCGACCCGCCGGGCCACGAGGGAGTAGCCGAAGGCGTCCACGGCACCGTGGTGGTAGGTGTGGTACCACCAGAACCGGTCCGGCCCCAGCCGCAACAGCGCGAAGCTGAACAGAGGTCCGCAGGCGAGGTCCATGGGCCGGGCCATGTCGGCGGTGACCCACTCCAGGGCGGTCGCCTCCGGGTCGGCTTCGTCACCGACGTCGACGAACGGGAGCGTCCACCCCAGTGTCCGCTCCAGCACCTGGACAGGGCCGTCCTTGTCGGCCACCAGCCGCACCCGCAGAGCGTCGGTCTCCGCCACGACCTGACGCAGCGCCTTCTCGAAGGTGGTCGGGTCGACCGGCCCCCGGATCTCCAGGTACTCCCCCAGCCGCAGAGCCGAGCGAGTGTTCGGGGAGCGCTGCTCGGCCAGCCACACCTCACGCTGCCCTGCGGTCACCGGAAGGGTCTCGGCCGCGGAGTCGCGAGTCGGCACACGGCCGTCACTGTGCGGGGCGAGTTGCTGACGACGGGGCAAAGGAACCTCCTGTGAGCGCGGGAGCCCGTGATCACGTCCAGTGGAATCCGACCCTGTGCGCCGACACGGGGGCGGGGGCGGGGAGTTTTCCGAGTGACCATGCAAGTACGAGTGGCACGGGTGTGAGGGGCACGGATATGAGTGGCACGGATGCGGGGGGGCACGGTGCGCAACGGCTCCGATTCGGTCGGGCCCTGCGTTACACCGGCCGCCCTACTCCGGCCGTCCTACCTCAGCGGCCGTACTCCGGGCGCCGTGTGCCGTGCGGTGTCCGTCTTCAGCGGTTGTCGCCCAGTTCCTGGTGCATCTGGGGCTGGTCGTCCTGTCCCTGGGTCACCGCGGCGTGCTCCATCTCCCGGAACGCGCTTGAGGCCACCCCCAGGACCTCCTTGTAGGGATTGACGCCGGTCGTCTTCTCGGCGGCGCCACCCAACAGGCCCCCGCCCGCCTTGCTGACCAGGCCGTGGCCTGCTGCCAGGGGCTTGGCCGCGGCGTCCAGGACCCCCTGCGGCAGGCCGGCCATGTCGGCGTACTTGTCGGTCAGAGCGGTACGGATCATGGCGACGAACGCGTTGTGGAAGGGACCCGGCACGAACTGCTTGTAGTAGTTCAGGGCCTGCTGCGTCATGAAGACACCGTCGTCGGTCTTCTTCCACTCCTTGTCGCGCTCCTGGTTCCACAGTCGCTCGACTTCGTCGGCGTCCTTGGGCAGCAGCCACTTCTCGGGAGTGCCGAGGTAGTGGTTGACGTAGTGCCAGGCGCAGATGAAGCCGTGGGCGTCGTCCCTGGACACGTCGAGGCCGAGGTTGGCCATTGCCTGGAGGATCTGGGTGGAGAACACGCAGGCGGCGCCGGTGGTGTACTTCTGGGAGACGGGCTCGCCCCACTTGGCGTAGTCCCACTCGCCGCTCTTCTTGTGCATCTGGCGTACCGATGCGTGGACGAGACGGACCTTGGTGACGTTCGCAGCCAGCGTCCCGTCCGTCATCGCCCCCTTCTTGTCCATGTCGATGAACAAGCGAGAGGACTGTGAGAGGCGCCGACCCGGGCCCTCGACACCGCCCAGACGGCCCGTGGAGCGCAAAGTGAACGCGCCGGTGGGAGAGAGATACGTGCCGATGAGCCCGACGGTGCCCTGCAGCATGGCCACCTCACCACGGTGGCGGTCGAAGAACTTCTCCGCCGCCTTGACATCCGCGTCGCCCCACCCCGGCGGTTCGGCCTCGGCGCCGGCCAGGAACTCGGCCAGTTCCGGGGGCAGATGAGAGCGGTCCTGCCCGTGCTTGAGAGAGGCGACGGTGCGGAACAGGGCATTGACCCCGTCGACCTTCCGGTTGTCGATCAGGTCGGACACCAGCGCGTCCGCCTCCGGGTCCCCGGCTGTGCTCGCCTTCTCCAGTTCCTGGGCAACGTACTCGGCCTTCAACGGCATGACAGGACTCCGTTCGTCGTCGGACGGGGCGGGGGCGTGTCCGCTCGCGGCGCAGAGTGACGGGCGAGTCTTCCCTCTCGCCCGCGAACACCGCGGCCAGGCGCGCTCAACGCGACTACCTAGCGTGATCATGCCTTCTGTGGGGCGCCGGTGACGATAGACCATTAGAGGTATTCGGGCGCGCGCCCCCCGGCGCGCACACAACACCAACCTGAGCCCCTGACCTAGGAGTTCACGCCTCTGTCACCGCTGTGCGCCCCGGAGTCAAGGCGTGGAGATGCGGAGGCGCGGAGGCGTGCAGGCAGCTTCCCGGTCGCGTAGCCGCACGCCTGCCGAACGGATCGTGTACGCATCGTGATGCCCTCACCCGATGCCGGGGTCGTCCTCACCCGAGGCCGAGACGGTGACTTTCCGTGCCCACAGCCCTCGACCACTCACCGACACGCCGATGGGCCGTCGCCTCCGAAGGCGGGCACCTCACGGCACCGGCCGGTCCACGACGGGAACCACGACAGACATCGGCCGACGCCTCCCACATGGAACGCCGCCTAGGACGCCTAGGACCGCGTCAACGCCAGCAGATCCCGTGCCGGCCCCGCGGGCCGGTGTCCAGCGGGCCAGACCGCCCGCAGGGCCCTGCTCAGCCGCACGCCCTCCACCGGAATCGCCACCAGCCGCCGAGCCGAGAGTTCCTCTCCGAGTGCCAGTTCACTCAGCACCGCCGGCCCCGCCCCGGACGCCGCGGACGCCTTGACCGCGGTCGTGGAGGACAGTTCGATCAGGGGGCGGGCCAGGCCGCCGAGCGCCGCGTCCAGCACCTGCCGCGTCCCCGATCCCTCCTCGCGCAGAATCAGGGGCGTCGCCCCCAACTCCGCGGCTCCGAGAGCCCGTCGACGTCGCGCCCACGCGTGTCCGGGCCCGGTGACCACGATCAACCGGTCGTGTGCGATCACCACCGAGTCGAGGCCGGCCGCCACGGACACCCCCTCCACGAACCCGAGATCCGCCTCACCGGAGAGCACCCTCTCGGCCACCACCGTCGAGTTCCCCGCGAGCAACGACACCGCCGTGTCCGGCCGTTGCCCGCGCAGCGCGATCAGCCAGCCCGGCAGCAGGTACTCGGCGATCGTCATGCTCGCCGCGACCCGCAGCCGTGAGTCGCGCCGGTCCCGCAGCGCCTGCGCCCCCGCGTCGAACGCCTCCGCCGCCTCCACCACCCGCCGGGCCCAGTCCGTGACCAGCGCCCCCGCGTCGGTGAGCCGTGACCCTCTCGGGGACCGCTCCACCAGCGCGACCCCCAACTGCCGTTCCATGGACCGGACGCGGCTGCTGGCGGCGGGCTGGGTGATCCCGAGTTCCCGCGCCGCCCGGCCCAGGCTCCCGAGCCGCGCCACGGCGAGCAGCAGCTCCAGCGCGCCCAGCTCGGGCACCCGGTGCGACAGCCCGCCCGCCGCCCCCGCCGCGCGGACCGGCCGGTCATCCGTTCCGTCATCCCGACTCATAAGCCCACCTTATGCCCCCATAGCCCGGTACTCCCTGGTGACCTCCCCGCCCGGGGAGCACCGTGGACTCATGGTCACCGCCGTCCCCCGCCTTCCCACCTCCAGAAGGCACACCGGTCACACCGGCCCCACTCGCCGGACCGCCCACCCTCGCCGCTCCAGGGCCATCGCCGTCCGCCACCTCGGCCCCAACTGGTACGCCCCCGTCATGGGCACCGCGATCGTGGCCACGGCAGGAGCCGGACTCCCGTTCGGCTCCCCCGGTCCGCGTACCGTCTGCACGGCGTTCTGGGCGCTCTCCCTGGTCCTGCTCGTGGGTCTGCTCGTCGCGCGGGCCACGCACTGGATCCAGCACGGGGACCGGGCGAGGGCCCATCTCATGGACCCGGCAATGGCACCGTTCTACGGGTGCCTCTCGATGGCCCTGCTCGCCGTCGGGGGCGGCGCCCTCGTCGTCGGCCGGGACTGGATCGGCACCCCGGCGGCGGTCGCCCTGGACGCCGTCCTGTACACCGCCGGCACCCTGACCGGCCTGACGGTCGCTGTGGCCGTCCCGTACCTGATGATCACGCGTCACCGGCTGGACGCCTCGCAGGCCGGCCCGGTATGGCTGCTCCCCCTCGTCGCCCCGATGGTGTCCGCGGCCCTCGGCCCGCTGCTCGTACCGCATCTGCCGCCGGGCGCGCCCCGCGCGACCTTGCTGCTCGCCTGCTTCGCGATGTTCGGCCTCAGCCTGCTGGCCACGCTGGTGATGCTGCCGATGATCTTCGCCAGGCTCCTCACGGGCGGCCCGCTGCCGCTCGCCCTCACCCCGGCCCTGTTCCTGGTCCTGGGTCCGCTGGGGCAGTCCACGACGGCCGTGGCCAATTTCGGCGTCGCCGCGCCGGGGGTCGTACCGGCCCCGTACGACCGGGGCTTCGCCGTCCTGGCGGTGTTCTACGGCGTGCCGGTGATGGGTTTCGCGCTGTTCTGGCTCACGCTGGCCGGTGCGATGGTGGTGCGGGCCCACCGCCGGGGCATGCGCTTCACGATGACCTGGTGGGCGTTCACCTTCCCGGTGGGTACGTCTGTGACGGGCGCCGAGGGACTCGCCCGGCACACGGGGCTCCTGGTCTACGACGCACTCACGGTCGCCCTCTACGCCCTGCTGCTAGCCGCCTGGACCGTGGCCGCCGCGCACACTACCCGGGGCCTGCTCAGCGGACGGCTGCTCGCAGCGCCCCGGCCAGTGCCCGTGGGGCCTGTGCCAACGACGGGCCGTACCACGTGAGATGGCGCCCGCCGACGAGCGCGCAGGGCACCCCGGGAAACTCCTCGGGGCCGTCCTCCCTGGTGAAGCGGTACGGCTCGTCGGGCAGCACCACCAGATCGAGGCGGGCGGCGCGCAGTTCGTCGGCGGGGACACGCGGATAGCGCTCGGCGTGGTCCGCGTACGCGTTGTCGACGCCCAGGCGCGCCAGCAGGTCCCCCGCGAAGGTGTCCCGCCCGAGCACCATCCAGGGGCGCCGCCAGATTGGCACGGCCGCGCGCAACCGGACCGACGGGCAGGGTGGGTCGAGCCACACCTCCTCGGCCTCGTCGAGCCAGCGGGGCCGCCCGCGCAGGCCGCACGCCCCGATCACTCGCGCCAGTTCCAGAAAGGCCCCCGGCAGGTCCCGTACCTCGATGACGAGGATTTCGATGCCCGCTTGCCGTAGCGCTGTCAGGTCGGGCTCGCGGTTCTCCTCCTCGTTGGCGATCACGAGGTCCGGGGTGAGCGCGACGATCCGCCGCACGTCCGGGTTCTTGGTGCCGCCGACGCGTACGACGTCGAGTCCTGCGGGGTGGCTGCACCAGTCGGTCGCTCCGACGAGGGCCCCCGGCGCGGACACGGCGACGGCCTCGGTGAGGGAGGGGACCAGCGACACCACTCTCGGCCCCGCTCCGGCGGCCGAGCCGACGCATTGCTCACCGGCTGAGATCGTCGACCGCCTCGATGTGGTCCGCGACCGCGACGACCAGGACGCGGGTGTCCTCATCGGTGGCCCGCCAGCGGTGGCGCACCCCGCCGGTGAGGTACAGGGTGTCGCCCTTGCCCAGGCGGTACACGCGGCCCTCCGCCTCGACCTCGACGACGCCTTCGGCCACGTACATCAACTCGTCGTTGCGGTGCTGGAACTCACGGCCGGCGTCCTGGTCGCCGGAGAACTCCATGGCGTGCAACTGGTGGTGACCGCGCACCAGGGGGCGCACGCGGGGCTCATGGGTGAACTCGGAGTCGTCGGCGCGCACCACATCGACACTGCGCGCCGGGTCGGCGGCCGCCAGCAGCTCCACGCGGGTCGTGCCGAGGGCGTCTGCGACGCGTTCCAGGGAGCGCGTACTGGGCCGGGCCCGTTC
The DNA here is from genome assembly GCF_044328075.1 of Streptomyces sp. NPDC017991. Lineage (NCBI taxonomy): Bacteria > Bacillati > Actinomycetota > Actinomycetes > Kitasatosporales > Streptomycetaceae > Streptomyces > Streptomyces sp. NPDC017991. Next base: position 229,834 of record NZ_JBIRGP010000007.1, read on the forward strand.
GTTCTCGACCTGGCTGAGGAACGGCACCGACAGACCGCTGCGCTCGGCGACGACGGCGAGGGTGAGCTCCAGCGCCCGGCGCCGCCGCCTGACGGCCGCGCCCACGCGAAGGGATTCCTTGTTCTCGTCCATCGCTTCGGCTCCCCCCTGTGCGTCGTCGGTGCGCGGGTTCCTGATGTGTTGTCTGCACCCTACGGGTGTTCGCCAAACCGTTTCATGCGGCCGTCACATCCCCGTGAACATTGCCGCGTCCGTCGTGTATATGCCGCGAGGGGCGGACGGTGCCGTACGGCACCGTCCGCCCCTCCTGGTCGTGCTTGTCCGCTACTGCGGAGTCATGCGTTCCACCATGCCCGGGTGCTCCTTGAGCCACGCGGCGACGGCGTCCTCCTCGTGTCCCTGGCCGCGGTCCTTGATCTCGGCCTCCAGGCTGCCGAGTTCGTCCTCGCTCATCTTGAAGTTCTTGATCCACTTGGTGAGCTGGGGATACTGACCGGGGAACTTCTTGTTGGAGATGGTCCGGATCGTGTTTCCCTCACCGAACAGCTTCTTCTCGTCCGAGAGCTTGGTCAGCTCGTACTCGCTGTAGGCCCAGTGCGGGGACCACAGGACGACGGCGACGGGCTCCTTCTTGGCGTACGCGCGCTTCAGCTCGGCGAGCATCGCGGGCGTGGAACCGTCGACGACCTTGTACTCCTTGTCCAGGCCGTAGCCCGGAAGTACGTCCTTCTTGAGGAGGTTCATCTCGCCGGTGCCCGGCTCGATCCCGATGATCCTGCCGTCGAAGGTGTCGGCCTTGCCCTTGAGGTCCGCCAGGGACTTGACGCCCTTGACGTAGGAGGGCACCGCGACCTCCAGGGACGTCGGCTCGTACCAGGTGCCGAGGTCCTTCAGGTTGTCCTTGTGCTTGTTCCAGTAGTTCGACTGCGCGTACGGCAGCCACGCGTCGAAGTTGAGGTCGATGTCACCGGAGGCGAGGCCGGTGTAGACCGGGCCGACGTCCATCTGCTTCAGGTTCAGCGTGTAGCCGCGGCGGGCCAGGACGTTCTTCCACAGGTACGTGACGGCGACGTCCTCGTCCCACGGGAACCAGGCGACGTCGATGGCGTTCTTCGCCTCGGCGGGGGTGCTCGACGAGGAGCTCGCGACCGGGGCCAGCTTGTCCACGACCTTGGAGTTGCTCTTCAGCCAGGTGCGCACGGCGTCCTGCTGCGCGCCCTTGCCGGCCTTGTTGATCTCCGCCTCAAGGCTGGTGAGCTGCGTCTCGGTCATCTTGAAGTTCTTGAGCCACTTGCCGACGACCGGGTTCTCCTCGGCGAACCCCTTGCGGGAGAGCGTGTGCACACCGTCGCCCTTGCCCCAGGCACCCTTGGTGTCCTTGAGCTTTGTCAGCTTGTACTCGCTGTACGCCCAGTGCGGCGACCAGAGCGTGCCGACGAACGGCTCCTTCTTGGCGTACGCGCGCTTCAGCTCGGCCAGCATCGCCGGCGTGGAGCTGTCGACGACCTTGTACTCCTTGTCGAGCCCGTACTCCTTGAGGACCTTCGTCTTGAGGAGGCCCATCATTCCGGCGCTGGACTCGATGCCGGTGATCTTGCCGCCGAACTCGCCGGACTTGCCCTTGAGGTCCTCCAGGGAGTCGATGCCCTTCATGTAGGCGGGCACGCTCAGTTCCAGGGACGTCGGGCCGAACCAGGAGCCCAGGTCGTCGAGCTGCTTGCCGTACTTCTTCCAGTACTCCGCGTGGGTGGTGGGCAGCCACGAGTCGGTCTGGAAGTCGATGTCGCCCTGCGCGAGGGAGGTGTAGAGCGGGCCGGCGTCGAACTGCTTGACCTCGACGTCGTAGCCGCGCTGCTCCAGGATCTCCTTCCAGAGGAAGGTGGAAGCGACGCCCTCGTCCCAGGGGATGTAGCCGATGGTGATCTTCTTGCCCTGGCCGACGTTCTTGGAGTCGGACGCGGTGGTCTCGCTGTCACCGGAGCCGAACATGCCCATGCCGCCCGCGACGAGCGCCAGCACGACGACACCGATCACGGCCACGGTGGGCTGCGGACGGTAGGTCCAGATCTTCAGGCCCTGCGTGGCGCGCAGCTTGGCGGCGGCGCGGCGGCCGAGCGGGGAGACCTGGGTGCCCAGCGCGCTGGTCATCCGGTCCAGGTAGATGGCGAGGATGACGATGGCGACGCCCGCCTCGGAGCCGAGGCCGACGTTCAGCTGGCCGATGGCCTCGTTGACGTCACCGCCGAGGCCGCCGGTGCCGACCATGCCCGCGATGGCGGCCATGGACAGGCCCAGCATGATGACCTGGTTGACGCCCGCCATGACGGTGGGCAGGGCCAGCGGCAGCTGGACGCGCAGCAGGATGTTGCCGGGGGTGGTGCCGAACGCGTCGGCGGCCTCGACCAGTTCCTTGTCGACCTGCCGGATGCCCAGCTCGGTCATCCGGACGCCGGGTGCCAGCGCGAAGATCAGGGTGGCCACGATGCCCGCGGGGGCGCCGGTGCCGAAGAACAGGATCGCCGGGATCAGGTAGATCATCGCCGGCAGTGTCTGCATGAAGTCGAGCACCGGCCGCACGACGCTGCTGACCCGGTCCGAGCGGGCCGCCCAGATGCCGACGGGCACGGATATGACGAGCGCGATGATCGTCGCCACCAGGACGAGCGACAGGGTCACCATCGCGTTCTCCCACAGTTCGAGGGAGTCGATGAACGCGAATCCCACGAAGGTGAGGACACCTGCCGAGGTGCCGCGCAGCCAGAACGCGATGACCGCGAAGATGCCCGCGAGCAGGAGCGGTTCGGGGGCCTGGAGGACGGCGTTGATGCCGTCGTAGGCGCCGAGGAAGACGGTCTTGAAGAAGTCGAAGAGCCACGCCATGTGGTTCAGCAGCCAGTCGACCGCGTCGTTGACCCAGTCGCCGAAGGGGATTCTAGGCATCGGTCTTCACCGCTCCGAGGTTCTTGTCGCGCGGGGTGTCGCACGGTGCCGGTTCGCCCTGTTCGTCGCCGAGGAAGCCGACGAGCCGTCGCCGTGGCACGACTCCGACCAGCTTGCCCTTCTTGTCGACGACGGCGACGGGATGCGTCAGCCGCGCGCTGATCGCGCACAGGTCACCGAACGAGGAGTCGGGCCGGGCGGTCTCGCAGCCGCAGTCGGCCTCGTCGCCGACCAGTTCGGTGTCCATGACGGAGGCCGCGGTGAGGACCCGGGAGCGGTCGACGTCCTGGGTGAAGGAGGCGACGTAGTCGTTCGCGGGGCGGACGAGGATGTCCTCGGCGGTGCCGATCTGGACGATCCGGCCGTCCCGCATCATGGCGATGCGGTCGCCCAGCCGCATGGCCTCGTTGAGGTCGTGGGTGATGAAGACGATGGTCTTCTTGAGCTTCTTCTGGAGTTCGATCAGCTGGTCCTGCATGTCGCGGCGGATCAGCGGGTCGAGCGCGCTGAAGGACTCGTCCATCAGCAGCAGATCGGCGTCGGTGGCGAGCGCCCGGGCGAGGCCCACGCGCTGCTGCATACCGCCGGACAGTTCGTCGGGCCAGGACTTCTCCCAGCCGGCCAGGCCGGCCAGGATCAGGGCCTTGTTGGCGCGCTCGTGGCGTTCGGCGCGCGGCACCCCCTGCACCTCAAGGCCGTACGCGGCGTTCTCCAGGACGCTGCGGTGCGGGAAGAGCGCGAAGTGCTGGAAGACCATGCTCACCTTGCGGGAGCGGACCTCGCGCATCTCACGGTCGTTGAGCGCGGTCAGGTCCTGCCCGTCGAAGACCACGCGGCCCCCGGTCGGCTCCAGAAGCCCGTTGAGCATACGCAGCAGCGTGGACTTGCCGGATCCGGACAGTCCCATCACGACGAAGATCTCGCCCGGTTCCACCGTGAAGGAGGCGTCGATCACCGCGGCGGTGATGCCGTCGGCGCGCAGTTCCTCGCGGTCGGCTCCCCCTCGCAGTCGCTCGACGGCCTCGCCGGGTCGTCTGCCGAACACTTTGTAGAGCTGTTCCGCCTGCAGCCTGGATGACACAAGTACCTCTCCGGTCGAACGAAGACGGCCCGCCTCCCCCGCCGGCGGGCCGTGGAGCGATGCGGGTTCCGCCCGCTCATCCGGTCCGCGCATGTTCAGGTGTGGTTGAAAATGCGACCGGGTTCGCTCCGGGTGCGCCCCTGCCCCCACTGCCGTGGCGCAAACCCGACCGTGTCCCAGTTCACACTTTGTTTACTTCCGGACGGTTGCGGAACTCGTTCCCGCCCGCCTGTCCGCACCGGCCCCTTCGCGCACTGTCCGCGTCACCCGGTGACTGTCAGTGGCGTACGGCATGATGCGAGACGTGACCCAGCAGACTCAGCAGCCCCGGCGCACCATGCTCCTCGACACCGCCTCCCTGTACTTCCGGGCCTACTTCGGGGTGCCGGAATCCGTGAAGGCCCCGGACGGCACTCCTGTGAACGCCGTGCGGGGACTTCTTGAGTTCATCGACCGGCTGGTGAAGGACCACCGGCCGGACGACCTGGTGGCCTGCATGGACGCGGACTGGCGCCCGCAGTGGCGGGTCGACCTGATCCCCTCCTACAAGGCGCACCGCGTGGCCCAGGAGACCGGGACGGGACCGGACGAGGAAGAGGTGCCCGACACCCTCTCGCCGCAGGTGCCGGTCATCGAGGAGATCCTGGACGCGCTGGGCATCGCGCGCGTGGGCGTCGAGGGGTACGAGGCGGACGATGTGATCGGCACGTTCGCCGGCCGCGCCACGGGCCCCGTCGACATCGTCACCGGCGACCGCGACCTGTACCAACTGGTGGACGACGGGCGGGGCGTCCGCGTGCTGTACCCGCTCAAGGGCGTCGGCTCCCTGCAGCTCACGGACGAGGCCTGGCTGCGCGAGAGGTACGGCGTGGACGGGCCGGGGTACGCGGATCTCGCGCTGCTGCGCGGCGACCCCAGCGACGGACTGCCGGGCGTACCGGGCATCGGCGAGAAGACGGCCGCCAAACTGCTAACCGAGTTCGGGGACCTGGCCGGGATCATGGCCGCGGTGGACGACCCGAAGGCCAGGCTCACTCCCTCGCAGCGCAAGCGCCTGGACGAGTCCCGGCCGTACGTGTCGGTCGCGCCGAAGGTCGTCAAGGTGGCCGGTGACGTGCCCCTGCCGGAGGTGGACACCGCGGTGCCGCGCGCGCCGCGCGATCCGGCGGCCCTCGACGCGCTGGCGGCGCGCTGGGGTCTCGGCGGCTCGTTGACGCGCCTGTTGTCGACTCTGGGGTCCTGAGAGGGACACTGGACTTGTGGGGCCGCACCACTGCCCCCTGTTCGACTGAGGCGTGTCACAAGGGTGCGGCACAGGGAGAGGTGCTAACTTAGGTAAGCCTTAGCGAACTTATCCAGGAGGCCGTTATGGCAGAGCGTCCGGCACGCAAGACTCCCAAGCCGCACTCCGCGCGAGTCGTCCGTACGGAGCGGCTGACTCCGCATATGCAGCGCGTGGTCCTCGGGGGCGAGGGGCTCGCCGACTTCACGGCGGGCACCAGCACCGACCACTACGTGAAGCTGCTGTTCGGCGCCGAGGGCGTGACGTATCCGGAGCCCTTCGACATGGCGCGGATCCGCGAGGAGTTCCCCCGTGAGCAGTGGCCCGTCACGCGTACGTACACCGTGCGTGCCTGGGACCCCGAGCAGCGTGAACTGACCCTCGACTTCGTGATCCACGGCGACGAGGGGCTTGCCGGGCCCTGGGCGGCCCACGTACAGGCGGGTGAGCTCGTGCGGTTCCTCGGACCGGGTGGGGCGTACGCGCCCGACACCGGGGCCGACTGGCATCTGCTGGCCGGTGACGAGAGCGCGCTGCCCGCCATCGGTGCCTCGCTGGAGGGGATGCCCCACGGAGCGCAGGTGCGTGCCTTCGTGGAGGTCTCGGGGCCGGAGGAGGAGCAGAAGTTCGACTCCGCCGTGGAGGTCGTCTGGCTGCACCGCGGCGACCGGCCGGTCGGCGAGGCCCTGGTGGCGGCCGTCCGGGCGCTGGAGTTCCCGGCGGGCCGGATGCACGCGTTCGTGCACGGCGAGGCGGGCTTCGTGAAGGAGCTGCGGCGGCTGCTGCGGGTCGAGCGGGGGATTCCGCGTGAGGACATCTCCATCTCCGGGTACTGGCGGCTGGGGCACAACGAGGACGGGTGGCAGGCCGCGAAGCGGGACTGGAACGCGCAGGTCGAGGCCGAGCAGGAGAGTGCGCCGCCTGCCGCCTCTGCCTGAGGGAGTCCCCTCCGGGGCGGGGTACGGTTTTTTTCTGCGGGTCGGTGGGGGCTGGTCGCGCAGTTCCCCGCGCCCCTCGAAGAAAGCGGGGCTTCGCCCCGGCTTTTGCCCCCGCACTCGACAGAGTGCGTTCGAGGCAGCGCCCCTGCGTACGCTGACCAGGTGAGACGCAGAAGCAGGATTCCGCCCTCTCCCCTGCCCCAGCGCGAAGGGGTGGATCCGGTGCGGGTGCGGCTGCCGGCCGACGGGGCCTGGCGCACCGTACGGGAGTATCTGGCGGAGCGGCTCGCACCGCGGGCCGCGGTGATCGACGGACTGCTCGCCGCCGGAGAGATCGTGGACGCGGACGGGCGGCCCGTGACGGCGGACACGGCGTACGTGCCGGGGATGTTCGTGTGGTTCCACCGGGAGCTGCCGAACGAGGAGCGGGTGCCGTTCCCCGTCGAGGTCGTCTTCCGCGACGAGCACATCGTGGTCGCCGACAAACCGCACTTCATCGCCACGACACCCCGGGGCAGTCACGTCACCGAGACGGTTCTCGCACGGTTGCGGCGGGAACTGGGGGTGCCGGCCCTGGGCGCCGCGCACCGGCTCGACCGGCTCACCGCCGGGCTCGTGCTGTTCACGGTGCGGCCCGAGGAACGGGGCGCCTACCAGTCACTGTTCCGCGACCGGCTCGTACGCAAGGAGTACGAGGCGGTGGCGGCGTACGCACCGGCGCTGGACCTGCCCGTCACGGTCCGCAGCCGGATCCACAAGGAGCGGGGGGTGCTCGCCGCCCAGGAGGTGCCGGGCGAGCCGAACGCCGTGACCCGGGTCGAGCTGATGGAGCACCGGGCGGGCCGGGCCCGCTACCGGCTGCTGCCGCACACCGGGCAGACCCATCAACTGCGGGTGCACATGAGCGCGTTGGGTGTGCCGATCCTCGGCGACCCGCTGTATCCGGTGGTCACCGGCCCCGTGCCGGCCGGTGACTTCCGGCGCCCGCTCCAACTGCTGGCACGGGTCCTGGAGTTCACCGACCCGGTCACGGGGCACAGCCATTCGTTCCGCAGCGGACGGACACTCCTGGCGTGGTCCGCGCACGACGACTGGGCCGGAGAGGGACAGACCCGCTGACGTCGGTGGCAGTCGGGCTCAGTAGCCGCGCCACCAGCGCACGAAGCGCTGCCAGGCGCCGAGCGGGTGTCCCGACCCGGTGGCCGGCTCGGCGGCCGGGGGCTCCGGCAGGTCGATCGTGGGACGCGGCACCGGGGCGGCGTCCAGGGACGGGTCGGAGAGGTCCCAGTCCGGACGCGGGCGGGGCACCTCACTGACGCCGGGCCGCTCCATGACGTCCTGCGGCGAAGCCGGGGCGAAGACGACCGGCAGTTCCGCCAGGTGCCGCGAGGAGATCGACGCGGTCCACGTCAGGTCGTCCTCGTCCACGGCGAGCTGGACGTCCGGAAGCCGCTTGAGGAGCGCGTCGACGCCGACATCCGCGATGGCACGGCCGATGTCCTGCCCGGGGCACTCGTGCGGGCCGCCCCCGAAGGCGAGGTGCGAGCGGTTGCCCATCATGTTCGCCTTGAGGTCCGGGCGGACGTGCGGGTCGACGTTGCCCGCCGCCATCCCGAAGAGCAGCCCGTCGCCCTTGCGGATGCGCTGCCCGCCCAGCTCCGTGTCCTGTTTGGCGAAGTATCCGAGGACGTTGCTGAACGGCGGCTCGTTCCACAGGGACTGCTCCACCGCCTGGGGCACCGTCATCTGGCCGCCGTTGAGCTGGGCGCGGAAGCCCGGGTCGGTGAGAACCACACGCAGCACGTTGGCCAGGAGGTTCGCCGTGGCCTCGTAGGCGGCTAGGAGAACGACCCGCAGGTGCTGGCCCACCTCCTCGTCCGTGAGTCCGGCCGGGTGGTTGATGAGGTGGCTGGTGAAGTCCTCGGCGGGCTCGGCCCGGCGACGGACCGTGAGCCGCATCAGCACGCTCATGACGTACTCGTTGCTGGCGATCGCGGTCTCGGTGCCCTTGAGGAGGTCACGGGTGGCCTGCACCATCCGGTCGTCGTACTCCTCGGGCATGCCGAGGATCTCGCACAACACGGCCATCGGCAGATGTTCGGCGAACTGGGAGACCAGGTCGGCGGTGCCGCGGTGGCAGAAGTGGTTGACCAGCTCCTGGGTCCAGTGGCTGATGTGGCGGCGCAGGTCGCGGGAGTTGATGGTCGACATGGCGCCCATCACCGAGCCGCGCAGCCGCTGGTGTTCGTCACCCTCGGCGTGGGAGCAGATGGGCTGCCAGGTGATGAGCGGCATCAGCGGGTGGTCGGCGCCCGCCGTACCGTCCAGGAGGGGGGTCCAGATACGGCTGTCACGGGTGTAGACCGAGGGGTTGCTGATCATGTGGAGGTTCTCGCCGTGGCCGAGCACCATCCAGATGGGCACGTCGTTGTGGAGCAGCACAGGCGCGACGGCGCCGTGCTCGGCGCGCAGCTTCTCGTACAGACCCGCCAGATCCTGCGCGTCGGGTCCGTACAGCCGGCGCAGCCCGCCGGGACCCGTGCCGTGGGCCGGACAGCCCGGCGGCGGCACGGACATGGGGTCGTCCGTATCGGTCAGGGAAGGGGATTCAGACGTCACGGTGATCGCTTTCGGGAATGGGTTGTTCCGGGGTCAGGGAAGTCGGGCGGATGGAGCGGAAAGACCGGGGCGCAGCCCCGTCGTTCAGGGGCGCGGGGCTGTGTCGATCTGCGGCTCCGCCGCGCGGGCGCGGCCAGCCCCCACGGACCCGCAGATGTCAGCGCACCCAGAGCGGAGCGCCGACGCGGAGCACCTACGCCGAGGCCATCGCGATGGAGTGCAGGAAGCGCATCAGCGTCATCAGGACATCCCGGCTGGAAGCCCGCCGCCGCGCGTCGCACGTCATCATGGGGATCTCCTCGGACAGGTCGAGCGCCGCCCGCAGGTCCTCCATGGGGTAACGGGGACCGTCCGGGAAGTCGTTGACGGCGACGACGAACGGCACGCCGCGCTCCTCCAGGCGCCCGATGACGTCGAAGCTGACTTCCAGGCGCCGGGTGTCGACCAGGACGACCGCGCCCAGAGCGCCCTCGAACAGTCCGTTCCACAGGAACCAGAAGCGCTCTTGTCCGGGGGTGCCGAACAGGTACAGCACCAGTTGTTCGGTGATGCTGATGCGGCCGAAGTCCATCGCGACGGTGGTGGCCGTCTTCGTGTCGGAGCCGTAGTTGTCGTCGACCCCGATGCCGGCCTGCGTCATGGTCTCTTCGGTGGTCAGCGGTCTGATCTCGCTGACGGAACCCACCATCGTCGTCTTGCCGACCCCGAATCCGCCCACGATCACGATCTTCACCGCGGCGGTCGCCGTGTGCGGGAGATGGTCCTCGGCGCGGGGCCCCGGGACGGTGTCAGAGCTTTTGAAGTCCATGCATCACCGCTTCGAGAAGGGAACGGTCGGGCAGCTCCGCGCGGACTATGGGAGCGCGCGCCTGTACCAGTTCAGCCGTCAGCAGCTCGGTCAGCAGTACGGTCACCACGCTGAACGGCAGATGGAGATAGGCCGAGACCTCGGCCACGGACATGGGGGCCTGGCAGAGCCGGAGCAGCGCCGACTGTTCCGGCTGGGCTGTGGGCGGGGCGTCGGCGCACGCCACGATCAAGGTCACCAGGTCGAGTTCGGCGCGGTCGCCGCCCTCGACCTGACCGGTGACGACATACAGCCGTTCCGGCTCGCGGGGCCGGCCCGGCCCGCCCGGCCCGGCTTGTCCGCCGGGCCCTTCCGGCGGGGGCGCGGGTTTCGGTTTGGGCGCCGCCTTGGGCAGGCGGCGGCGTCGTTGGGGAGGACTCATACGGTCTGCCCGTTCCGCCGGGGCGGACTCGTGAGGTGCGCGCCGATCCGGACGACGAGGTCGCGCATCCGGGCGCTCATGAGTCCGGCGTCGACGTGGGCCTCCGCCAGCACGGCCAGATAGGCGTTGGGGCCCGCTGCCATCATGTAGAAGTAGCCGCCCTCCATCTCGATGATGACCATGCGCATCTTGCCGTCGGTGTCGGGGATCTCGGTGGCGACGGCCCCGGCGAGGCTCTGGAGTCCGGCACAGGCCGCGGCGATGCGGTCGGCGGCGTCGGGGTCGCCGCCGTACCGGGCGATGCGCAGACCGTCGGCGGAGAGGACGACCACCTGCCGGGTGCCGTAGACCCCGTCGGACAGCTCCTTGAGCATCCAGTCGAAATTGGCGCGCTGCTGGATCACTTGAGGTCCCCCTCGTCGTCGGCCTCGGTGCGGGCCGGACTGTTCGTCGCTCCGGGCGTCTGCTGCTGGTCGGCGTCGCCTTTGAGGCCGGCCATGAACGCCTCGACCCACAGCCCGGGTTCCTTCTCTTCCTTCTTCTTCTTGGGCACCTGGGTGGACGACCGGGTCCAGTCGATGACGGGTCGGCCCTCCTTGCGCGCGGCCTCCGCCTCCGCCGCGGCGGCCCTGGCCTCCTTCACCCGCTGGCTGTAGGGGACCGTGACCCGGCTGCGGCGCTGCGGCAGCCCGTTGGCCGTCCACTCGGTGACCTCGGGGACGTCGTCCTCCATCTCGTCCGGCCTGGAGGTACGGGGCCCGGTGGTGGGGCGGCGCTTCTTCTCGACGCGCTTGGGGCCCTCGACGCCGTCGAAGTCGACCTTGGGCACGGCCGCCGCGCCGATGCCGTGGGCGAGACCGGGGGCGTTGTCCTCGGTGAGCAGCTTGCGCGGTACGACGAGGACCGCGCGTACGCCGCCGTACGCGGACTGGCGCAGGGAGACCTGCATGTCGTACATGTCCATGAGGCGGCCGACGACGGCGAGGCCGAGCCGGGGGTCCTCACCGAGCTGGTTGAGGTCGGGGCCCTCCGCCGCCTGCGCGAGCATCCGCTCGGCCCGGGTGCGGGCCTCCTCGCTGAGGCTGACTCCGGCGTCCTCGATCTCGATGGCCACGCCGGTCTGCACCTCGACGGCGGTGACGTGGACCTTGGTGTGCGGCGGCGAGTAACGCGTGGCGTTGTCGAGGAGTTCGGCGGCGGCGTGGATGACCGGCTCGACGTGGATGCCGTCGACGCTCACCTTGGCGATGGAGTGCAGCTCGATGCGCCGGTACTCCAGGATGCGGGACATGGCACCGCGCAGCACGCTGTACAGCGGGACCGGCGCGGGCCACTGGCGGCCGGGGCGTCCGCCGCCGAGCACGGCGATGGAGTCGGCGAGGCGGCCGATCAGCGCCGTGCCGTGGTCGATGCGCAGCAGGTCGTCGAAGACCTCGGGGTTGCGCCCGTGGTCCTCCTCCATCTCGCGGAGTTCCACGTTCTGCTGGTGGACGATCGCCTGCACGCGGCGGGCGATGTTGACGAAGGAGCGCTGCGCGGCCTCGCGCTGCAGTTCCTCGTTGTCGATGATCCGCAGCAGTTCGATCAGCAGCGCGCGCTGGGAGCGGGGGATGTTCCGCTGGGCGGGGTCGTTGTCGATGAGCCGCCGGACCGTCTCCTGGGGCGACCGGCCGCCGCGCATCGCCTTGAGCACGGTGGGCAGCAGGTGCTCGCGAAGGTGGTCGATCTCGGCGTCGTGCAGGGAGACGCGCCGTTCCATGGATTCTGTGCGGCGGGCGAGTTCGGCCCGTGCCGCGCGGATGACCCGGCCGCGCCGGACCGCTTCCGCCGTTGTGGCGATCACGAGCAGGGTCGCGACGGCTCCGCACCAGCCGACGGCCGCGCGAGCCGGCTGCGTCACCAGGGCGACGGCGGTGCCGGTCGCTGCGGCCATCACTATGGCCGGCAGCAACAGCACGCGCGCGTAGGGAACTTCGCGGCCACCGGGAGGCAATTGAACACTCACCATGTATGCCCTCTGAGACAAGTCGACTAAAGGTCTGGGGGGAGGTATCTGGATCTTCAGAACTTGGGGGAACAAGCGCACGAATTCATCTCAACTCGGTGCGCTGCGGGCGAGCTTAGTCCGACCGGATCATCGCTGTGTCATATTCAGCAACCACCTGAAATCGCCCTCGCAACAGGAGTACGCTCTGCCCCATTTACACGCCACGCATTCACACGAACACTCAGCGTGACAGCGTACGGGCATACGAAAACCCCTCATCAGAAGGGGTGAGGGCGGCTTTCGCGCAGCCCCTGGACATGCCTGGACCCGGGCACCCCTCGGTCAGGGGCCCGGGTCCGTCCACCCGCCCGGCGTCTCAGCGCCCGCGGCGTCTCAGCCCACCGACGAGTACGCCACCACTCCGCGCAGCAGTTGGTCGACGGCCTTGCGGGCGTTCTTCGCCACCGTCGCACTCGCGGCGGACGACGTCGGCGCCGCCGCCGAGATCTGACCGAGCACGTCGATGACCTGCTTGCACCAGCGCACGAAGTCACCGGCGGGCATCTCCGCCTCGCGCAGCACCTCGTCGAGGCCCTTGCCCGACGCCCACTCGTGCGCCGCCCAGGCGAAGCCCAGGTCGGGTTCGCGCTGGCCCACGCCCTCGGTCTGAGTGATGTGGAAGTCCTCCTCCAGGGCGTCGAGACGGCCCCAGATGCGGACCATCTCACCCAGCGCGGCCTTCGCCCTGCCGGACGGCAACCTGGGCGCCATCGCGTCGTCGCCGACCCGGGACTCGTAGACCAGCGCCGAGACGCACGCGGCCAGTTCGGCCGGTCCGAGGCCCTCCCACACTCCCTCGCGCAGGCATTCGCTGGAGAGCAGGTCCATCTCGCCGTACAACCGGGCGAGCCGCTTGCCGTGCTCGGTGACCTCGTCGTTGCGCAGGTAGTCCATCTCGGTCAGCAACGCCACGATGCGGTCGAAGGTGCGGGCGATGGTGTTCGTCCGGCCCTCGATGCGCTGCTCCAGCTGCGCGGTGTCGCGCCGCAGCCGGTGGTAGCGCTCGGCCCAGCGGGCGTGGTCCTCGCGGTCGCTGCACCCGTGGCAGGGGTGGGCCCGGATGTCGGTCCGCAGGCGGGCGATCTCGCGGTCGTCGGCAGCCTCGGCGCGCTTCTTGCGGTGCCGGTCGGGCACGATGTGCCCGGCCTTGGTCCGCAGCGCGGAGGCCAGGTCGCGGCGCGACTGCGGCGAGCGCGCGTTGAACGACTTCGGGATGCGCATCCGCTCCAGGGCCTCCACGGGCACCGGGAAGTCCATCGACGCGAGCCGCTTGACCTGCCGCTCGGCGGTGAGCACGAGCGGGCGGGGTCCGTCGTGCTGCTCGAAGCCCCGGTGGCCGTTTGAGCGCCCCGCGGGCAGCCCCGGGTCGAGGACGAGCGCGAGCCCCGCGAACTTGCCGGTCGGCACGTGGATGATGTCGCCCGGCTTGAGCTTCTCCAGCGCGACGGCAGCCTCGGCGCGCCGCTGGGAGGCCCCCTGCTTGGCAAGCTCGGTCTCGCGGTCCTTCAGCTCGCGCCGCAGCCGCGCGTACTCGTCGAAGTCCCCGAGGTGGCAGGTCATCGACTCCTTGTAGCCCTCAAGTCCCTCCTCGTTGCGCTGTACCTGGCGGGAGATCCCGACGACCGACTTGTCGGCCTGGAACTGCGCGAAGGACGTCTCAAGCAGCTCACGCGAACGGTGCCGCCCGAACTGCTCGACGAGGTTGACCGCCATGTTGTACGAGGGCTTGAAGCTGGAGCGCAGCGGGTACGTGCGCGTGCCGGCGAGTCCCGCGAGGTGGTCGGGGTTCATACCGCGCTGCCACAGCACCACGGCGTGGCCCTCGACATCGATGCCGCGGCGGCCGGCCCGGCCCGTGAGCTGGGTGTACTCGCCGGGAGTGATGTCCGCGTGCTGTTCGCCGTTCCACTTGACGAGCTTTTCCAGCACCACCGAACGGGCGGGCATGTTGATGCCCAGCGCGAGGGTCTCGGTGGCGAACACGGCCTTCACCAGGCCGCGTACGAACAGTTCCTCGACGACCTCCTTGAACGTCGGCAGCATGCCCGCGTGGTGGGCCGCGATGCCGCGCTCCAGGCCTTCCAGCCACTCGTAGTAGCCCAGGACGTGCAGGTCCTCGTCCGGGATGGACGCCGTGCGCTCCTCGACGAGGGCGCGGACCCTTCCCCGGGCGTCCTCGTCGTTCAGCCGCAGGCCCGCGTGCATGCACTGCTGGACGGCCGCCTCGCAGGCCGCGCGGCTGAAGATGAACGTGATGGCGGGCAGCAACCCTTCGGAGTCGAGCCGCTCGATGACCTCGGGCCGGCCCGGCGTCCACACCCGGGACCGCTGCCTGCGCTCGCGCTCCCGGTCGGCGTCACGCATCGCACGGCCGCGCTTGCGGTCCTGGTACGACGGACGGCTCGCCTCCATGCGCGCCAGGCGCGTGAGGTCGGGGTTGACGGCCTTCTTGGAGCCCTCGCCCTCCTCGAAGAGGTCGTACATCCGCCGGCCGCCGAGCACGTGCTGGAACAGCGGGACGGGCCGGTGCTCGGAAACGATCACCTCGGTGTCGCCGCGCACGGTGTCGAGCCAGTCCCCGAACTCCTCCGCGTTCGACACGGTCGCCGACAGCGACACCAGCGTGACCGACTCGGGGAGGTGGATGATCACTTCCTCCCAGACGGCGCCGCGGAAGCGGTCCGAGAGGTAGTGCACCTCGTCCATGACGACGTACCCGAGGCCGAGGAGGGTCTGCGAGCCCGCGTACAGCATGTTGCGCAGCACCTCGGTGGTCATCACGACCACGGGGGCATCGCTGTTCACGCTGTTGTCGCCGGTGAGGAGGCCCACCTTGTCCGCGCCGTAACGGCGGGACAGGTCCGCGTACTTCTGGTTCGACAGGGCCTTGATGGGTGTCGTGTAGAAGCACTTCTTGCCCTGCTGGAGGGCGAGATGGACGGCGAACTCGCCCACGATCGTCTTGCCCGAGCCGGTGGGCGCGGCCACCAGGACTCCTTTGCCCCCTTCAAGAGCTTTACAGGCCTCGATCTGGAAGGGGTCGAGGCCGAAGTCGTACATCTCGCGGAAGCCGGCGAGCGCGGTGGCCTGCTCGACAGCGCGCTTCCGTGCTGCCGCGTACCGCTCGGCCGGTGAGAGGTCGTCTGTCATCGTGCTTTCGAGACTACCGGCCACCACTGACAACAGGACGATCATTATCCGATCGGAGCACCCGGATCCGCCTCCGCCCGGTTCCGGCCGGTGTGTCCGCCCACGTCCGAGCGACTTCCCAGCCACCTCCCGGGCGGCGGCCCCGCCCTGCTCCACTCCGAAGGGCGTACCCGCACACCCCGGGGAGGACCGGAAGGCCGGACCGCTGCGGCCCGGCACCCCAGCGGGGCCGGGAGGTCCCGGGAGCGGACGCCGGGCGGTCGTAGCCGCCGAGGGCCGGGAGGCGTGTACGCCCGAGGCGCCGGGGGCCGGGAGGCCGACGGGGTTTCCCGGGCCTCGAAAGCCCGGACGGCCGGGAAGCCCGGGGCAGGAGTGCGAGGCCGAAGGCCGGTAGGCGCGCACGCCCGAGGCCCCGAAGCTCTGCGGGGCCGGGAAGCCGGGAGCCGGGGAAGCCCGGGAGCCGGGGAAGCCCGGGAGCCGGGGCCCCGGTCAGGGCCCCGCTATGCGTACCGCTCCGCGTACGCATTCCGCTGTCAGCGGGAGTCGCCCCAGCGGTTCGCCGTCCGCGTAGCCCGTGATGTCCTCCGCGGCCAGTTCGATCTTCGCGGCGCGGTGCACGGTGACCATGGGGTGGCTCAGATGGGTGCCCTTGTAGACCTGCGGAAAGACGCGGAGCAGCGAGGCGCGGCTGCACGCGCCGACCACGGTGATGTCGAACAGCCCGTCGGTGAGGTCCGCTTCCGCGCAGATCTTCATACCGCCTCCGTACGAGGACCCGTTGCCGACGGCCACCAGCGTCGCCTCGATCTCCCGGACCTCGCCGCCGTCCAGCGTGATCCGGTACGGGAAGGGCTTGAAGGCGGCGAGTTCGGCGAGCATCGCGAGGTCGTACTTGAACCGGCCGCCGGGCCACCGCATGCGGTTGCCGCGGTCGTTGACCCGCGAGTCGAAGCCGGAGGCGAGGACCGTGCCGAACCAGGTGCCGCCCACCCGCCCGAGGTCGACGTCCCGCAGCCGGGCCTCCTTGAGCGCCTCTGCGACCGTCCGCCCCGCGGCCGCCGGGTCCCGTACGGGCAGCCCCAGCGCCCGCGCGAAGTCGTTCCCCGTACCGACGGCGACCAGCCCCAGAGGCGTGTCCGTCCCCGCGACGGCCTGCAGGGCGAGGCCGGCCATGCCGTCGCCCCCGACGGCCACCAGACAGCCGGTACCGGCCGCCACGGCGGCACGCGCGCGCGTGAGGGCGTCCCGGGCGTTCTCGCCGAGGACCGTACGCACGGAGAAGCCCGCGGCCCGCAGAGCCGAAGCGGCCGGCTGCGCCGCGCGGGCGCCCCGGCCGCGGCCCGCGGTGGGATTCACGAAGAGGGTGATCTCGCTGGTCACGGCCCGGACCCTACAAGGTCGGCGACGACGCCAGGTCACGACGCCAGGTCACGACGTCAGATCACGTCGTCAGGTCACGTCGTCGTAACCGTTGATCCGCTCCCGCTCGGCATCCGCCTGCGCGGGCAGCGCGCGGTTCGCCGTCACGGGTTCGATCTCGCCGATGTCCTCGGGGGTGAGGTCGAGTTCGGCGGCCTCGTCGTCGTCGGGGCCCTCGGCCTCCCGACGGGCCCTGCGGCGGTCGTTCAGCAGGGAGAAGGCGGTGGCCGCGAAGTACAGGATCCAGATCGGTCCGGCGAGCGCCAGCATCGTCAGCGGGTCCGTGCTGGGCGTGGCGACGGCGGCGAAGACGGTGATGCCCATGATCATGCCGCGCCACCAGCCGGCCATGCGCCTGCCGGTGATCACGCCGGTCATGTTGAGCATCACCAGGAGCAGCGGGAGCTCGAAGGAGAGACCGAAGACGACGACCATGCGGGTCACGAGGTCGAGCAGGTCGTCCAGCGGCAGCAGGTTGTCGACGCCGAACGGCGTGAACTCGATCAGGACCTTCGCGGTGGTGGGAAGCACCTTGTAGGCGAAGAAGGCTCCGCCGAGGAAGAGCGGGACACCCGACGCGACGAACGCGTACGCGTACTTCTTCTCGCTGCGGTGCAGGCCCGGCGCGACGAACGCCCAGAGCTGGTAGAGCCAGACCGGCGAGGCCAGCACGACACCCGCCATCAGCGACACCTTCAGGGCCAGCGTGAAGGGCGTCAGCAGACCGTTGATCGTGATCTGCGCGCAGGGGTCGTCGGACGACGACCTCGCCAGCTGCTGGAAGGTCTTGTCGCAGCCGACCTCCTTGAGGATCGGCTCCGTGAAGAAGTTGATGATGTCGTTGTAGAAGAAAGCGGCGACGACCGTGACGAGGACGATGGCCAGCATCGCCTTCGCGAGCCGGTTGCGGAGCTCACGAAGGTGTTCCGCGAGGGGCATCCGCCCCTCCGGATCCTTCTCTTCCTTCTTGCGGGCGGACTTCAGCAACCCACGTTCCCATCTCGTGCGGCAGGCCGGCGGTCACCGGCCCCCTAGGTCAGCGCTTGGTCGTGTCCGTGGGCTCGGTGACCGGGCGGGAGCTGGTCACGTCACCGGGCGCGGCCTGGATGGTGCGCGGGGGCTGCTGGTCGTCGTGCGGCGGGGCGGCGGGGGCGGCGGTGTCGTCCTTGCCCTCGGTCTTCATCGCCTTGGCCTCGCTCTTGAGGATGCGGGCGGACTTGCCCAGGGAGCGGGCCATGTCGGGAAGCTTCTTCGCGCCGAACAGCAGGATGACGACGACGAGGATGAGAATGATCTCGGGAGCGCCGAGCCTTCCGAACATAAGCTTTTACCTTCTCACCGAGGCGGCGTGGTTGGGTTGCTGCCCGACCGGTCGGACGTCTGCCCGAGGGTCGCGCTGACAGCGATCGTAACGCTCAGGGGTGAACGCGAGGCAATCCCTGTGCGTACTCCCAGTTCGCGGTCGGCGCCTCACTTTCCGGTCCGCGACCTGCAGCGTACCTGCCGACCCCGCGAAGTTGACAGGTCGGAGTGGCTCAAAGCCCAGGGACAGGAAGGCTCAGAGGGCGTCCGCGGAGCGGGCCACCGCGACGGAGGCGTGCTCCAGATCCTCGGCCGCGCGGCTGATCCGGCGTGCGGATTCGTCCACCTGCCTGCCCAGACGCTCCGCCTCCAGGAAGACCCGGACGGCGAGCACCCCGAGCACGGCGATTCCCAGGAAACCCACAGCGATCGCGAACATCGGCCAGAACATGGCTCGACCCTAAGCCCCCCGGACCGTCCCCTGCAGACGCAGGGCCCGCACCCCTCCCCCGGTGAGGAGCTCGACGATGCGCTCCCCGGCCGGTTTGCGTACCGCCGTGCGGCACTGCGGGCAGGTGAAGGAGTAGAAAGTGGTCCGATGTGTGGCGCCGACGACCAGGCGCAGAGCGCTCGCGGCGAGTTCGAAGCCGCTCCGGCAGTCCGGGCACGCGGCCTTGAACACCACGGGGTCCACTCTCGTCATCCCGGAGAACGCGGACGCCACGGACATCTCACTCGTACCAGACATTGCCGACCCGCTCACAGCCCCTGCTCCTGCCTGCCGTACAGCCCGTCATGAACTCCGTGCGGCCCGCCCACCGGGCTCCGCACTCCCCCGTCACCACCGGAGGGAGCATCCGTGACACCGTCGCGAGGCGCCCCCGGGAGGGCCTGCGGCCCACTCCCGGCGTCGTACGCGTCCAGTGGTCCGTCGTAGGCCGCGAGCGCCTCACGGGCCGCCCGGCGGGCGCTGTCGGCGACCTCCGGCGGCGAGACGATCCGGCCGTCCCGCCCGAGCCGCAGGGCCAGGCGGCGCAGCGACGCCGGGTCCGGCGTGCGCAGCGTGATGCGCAGACCGCCGTCCGGCAGTTCCTCGGCGCTGTCGTGGGGGTAGTACTCGCCGACCCAGCGTCCGCCGGGGCCGACCTCCACCACCACCTCGGGGTCCTCGGCGGCCGGCTGCACCAGCCCCTCCGAGAGGTCCCGCAGTTCGATCTCGGGCGGCGCGGACGGCTCGTCGAGGATCTTGATCTCGGCGACCCGGTCCAGCCGGAAGGTGCGCCGGGCCTCCGAGCGGCGGCACCAGGCCTCCACGTACGTGTGCCCGACGCTGACCAGACGGATCGGGTCGATCTCGCGCTCGCTCAGCTCGTCCCGCGAGGGCGAGTAGTAGCGGATCCACAGCCTGCGCCGCTCGGAGATGGCCCTGTCGACGTCGGCGAAGACCCCGCCCTCCGCCTCGAAGGTGACCGACAGCCGGGAGCTGGCGCTCGCCGCCTCGCCGGAGGCGGCCTCCACCTTCGCGGTGGCCCGCAGCAGCGCCTGCCGGTCGCCCTCGCGCAATCCAGGCAAGGTCGACACGGCCCGCGCGGCCACAAGGAGCGCGGTCGCCTCGTCGGCGGCGATCCGCAGCGGCTCCGCGACGTCGTCCGGGTTGTGCCACCAGATCCGGTCGCCGTCGGTGTCGATGTCGAGCAGGTCGCCGCCGCGGAAGCTGGTCCCGCACAGCGGCAGCACGTCGAGGTCGGAGATCAGCTCGTCCTCGGTGATCCCGAAGGCCCGCGCTACGTCCTCGATCCGCGCGCCGGGGCGCTCACGCAGATACGTCACCAGGGACAGCATCCGTCGCGTCTGGTCGATCGCGTTCGTGGGCCTGGCCGGTTTTCCTGCCACTTTCCTACGTCCCCCTCAGCCCTTGGCCACAGCGCGCAGCCGGTCCACGACGTCGGCCCGCAGCTCGGCCGGCTCCAGGACCACCACGTCGGGCCCGAACTCCACCAGCCAGGCGTCCAGACCGTGCCCGTACGGAACCTCCAACTCGTCCCACCCGTCGCCGAGTTCCCGCACGGACGCCGCCTTGGCGCGCAGCGGGTAGCCCGAGCCCGTCCGCAGCCGGATCAGCGCGGAACGGTCGGTGATGTCACCGGCCCAGCCCGCGACGGTCTCCCGCACGGTGACGACGTCGGGCACCTCCACCGTGTACTTGCCACTGCGGGTACGGACCTTGCCGGTGATCCGGGACAGCCGGAAGACGCGCTCGGCCCCCCGGTCGCGGTCCCAGCCGGCCAGGTACCAGTGGCCGCGCCAGCACTCCAGGGCCCAGGGCTCCACATGGCGGGGCCCGGGGCGGGCCGCGGTCGCCTTGCGGTAGTCGAAGGTGACGGGACGCCGGTCGCGGCAGGCGAGCATCAGCGGCTCGAAGGCCGCCTCGTGCACGGGGATGCGCGGCTCCAGGGCCCCATGGGGCTCGTACGGGTCGACGCCCTCGGGCAGGCCCGCGGCGCGCAGCTTCTGCAGGGCGCCGCTCGCCGCGCCCGCGAGCCGGGCCTGCTGCCAGACCTTGGCGGCCAGCCCGAGTGCCGCGGCCTCCTCGGCGTCGAGCGTGATGGGCGGCAGCCGGTTGCTGTCGCGCCGGGCCAGATAGCCGACCTCGCCGTCGAGGTTCTCCACCGTCTCGATGACCAGGCCGAGTTCGCGCAGATCGTCCTTGTCCCGCTCGAACATCCGGTTGAAGGAGTCGTCCGAGCCGGCCTCCAGATAGGCCTCGATGGACTCACGGAGTTCGCGCTTGCTGAGGGGTCGCCGCGTCCCGAGCAGACACAGCGCCAGGTTCATCAGCCGCTCTGCCTTGGCAATGGCCATGGACGCCCTTCCTATGGTGCTTCCGACCGATGACCGTACCGCCCCCGGGTGTCGTGGCAAAAGCCGAGGGCCCATGCCCGGACAGGCATGGGCCCCAAGTGATCGAATCCGGTCGGACCACGATCACACGACAGAGGAAGAACGGGACGTCAGACCCCTACGAGGTCACAGACGAAGATCAGCGTCTCGCCGGGGCCGATGCGGGCACCGGCTCCGCGGTCGCCGTACGCGAGGTGCGAGGGGATGACCAGCTGACGTCGGCCGCCGACCTTCATGCCCTGCACACCCTGGTCCCAGCCCGCGATGACCTGACCGACGCCCAGCTTGAACTGGAGCGGCGTACCGCGGTTCCAGGACGCGTCGAACTCCTCGCCGGTGGAGAAGGCCACACCGACGTAGTGGACCGAGACGGTGTCGCCCGCCTTGGCCACAGGGCCGTCGCCCTCCCAGATGTCCTTGATGTCGAGGTCCTTGGGGGGCTCGCCGCCCGGGAAGTCGATCTCGGGCTTCTCGATGCTCACGTCAGTGCTCCTGCTCGTTCTCGGTGGGACAACCCGGACAGTCTGTCATCCTCAGCTCGTGGCCAGGATGTCGACCACGAACACGAGGGTGGACTTGGCGGGCAGCTCCTCGCCCTTGGCCTCGTCGCCGTACGCCTGGGCCGGCGGAATCACCAGCAGGACCCGGTCCCCGACGTGCTTGCCGACGAGCCCCTTGTCCCAGCCCGCGATGACCTGACCCTGACCGATGGCGGTGCTGAAGGGCTGGCCGGTCTTCCAGGACGAGTCGAAGAGCGTGGCCTTCGCCTTGCCCTCGTTGAGCTTCCAGGCGGCCCCGCTGTACTGCATGGTGACCGACTGGCCGCTCTTCACCTCGGCGCCCTTGCCCTCGATGAGGACCTTGTCGACGAGCTTGGCCGGCGGGTCGTTCTTCGGCACGGAGATCGTGGCGGGCGCCTCGTCGTCGGCCTTGATCTGCGGCAGGTCCGACGGGATCGCGGCCTGCTCGCCCTCGACCTTGTTCGGGACGACGTCGCCCACGTCGAGCGCGAAGACCAGGGTGTCGGTGCCCGTGACCCCCGCCTGCTGGTTGCCCTGGCTGCCGAAACCGGCGGCCGGCGGAGCGACGACCAGGACCCGGCTGCCCTCCTTCTGCCCCACCAGCGCCTGCGCGAACGCCGGGATGACCGTCTCGGAACCGGCCGTGATCAACTGCGGCGCCCCGCCCTCCTGGTACGAGGAACCGAGGTCCTTGCCGCTCTTCCAGACCTTGCCGGTGAAGTTCATCGACACCAGGTCGTCCTTCTTCACCACCGAGCCGTCGCCCTCGGAGACCGTGTGCACGACGAACTTGTCGGTCGGGTCGCCCTTGGGCACCTCGATCGTCGCCTTCTTACCGAAGGCACCCTTCACCGCGGGCATCGGCGACGCCGAGTCCACCGGCTTCGGCGCCGCGGCGTTGGACGCGGAGGACGACGCCGACGGATCGGCCTTGTCCTTGTCGCCCTTGTCGTCGTCACTTCCACAGGCGGACGCGGTCAGCGCCAGGGCAGGCACGATCAGGAGAGCAGCAAGTCGGCGTCGCACATCGATCCTCAGGTCGCTCGAATGGGGTCCGGCCACTCTAGGCCCTCACACCACCGGGCCGGGGCAGGCGGAACCGACCGTACCGATCGAGACATACAGAAGACATACAGAGGACGTGACAGGGGTCCTGCACCCCCGCGGCGCACAGGACCCCTGCCGTGCCGACGAACTCCTACATCCCGGCGATCAGCTTCTCCACCCGATCGTCGACGGACCGGAACGGGTCCTTGCACAACACCGTGCGCTGCGCCTGGTCGTTGAGCTTCAGATGCACCCAGTCGACGGTGAAATCACGGCGCTGTTCCTGCGCACGCCGGATGAAGTCACCCCGCAGCCGGGCCCGAGTGGTCTGCGGCGGCACGGACTTGCCTTCGAAGATCTTCAAGTCGTTGCAGATCCTCGCGGCCTGCCCCCGCTTCTCCAGCAGGTAGTAGAGACCCCGACGCCGGTGGATGTCGTGGTAGGCGAGGTCTATCTGGGCGACGCGCGGATGCGACATCGTCATGTTGTGCTTGGCGCGATACCGCTCGATGAGCTTGTACTTCATCACCCAGTCGATCTCGGTACCGATCCGGTCGAGGTCCTCCGACTCGATCGAGTCCAGCGTGCGGCCCCACAGCTCCAGAACCTGGTCCACGACGCCCGTACGGATACCGCGGCGCTCCACGAAGTCCACGGCCTTCTCGTAGTACTCGCGCTGCACCTCCAGCGCGGACGCCTCCCGGCCACTGGCCAGGCGCACCTTGCGACGGCCCGTGATGTCGTGGCTGACCTCGCGGATCGCCCGGATCGGGTTCTCCAGGGTCAGGTCACGCATCACCGTGCCCGCCTCGATCATGCGCAGCACGAGATCGGTGGCACCGACCTTGAGGAGCATGGTCGTCTCGGACATGTTCGAGTCGCCGACGATGACGTGCAGCCTGCGGTAGCGCTCGGCGTCCGCGTGCGGTTCGTCCCGGGTGTTGATGATCGGCCGAGAACGGGTCGTCGCCGAGGAGACGCCCTCCCAGATGTGCTCCGCCCGCTGACTGACGCAGTACACCGCGCCCCGCGGGGTCTGCAGCACCTTGCCGGCACCGCAGAGGAGCTGCCTCGTGACGAGGAAGGGAATGAGAATGTCCGCGAGCCGGGAGAACTCCCCGTGACGGGCCACCAGATAGTTCTCGTGGCAGCCGTAGGAGTTGCCCGCCGAGTCGGTGTTGTTCTTGAAGAGGTAGACGTCGCCCGCGATTCCTTCCTCGTGCAGGCGTCGCTCCGCGTCTACCAGGAGTCCTTCCAGAATGCGTTCGCCGGCCTTGTCGTGGGTGACGAGTTCCGTCAGGTTGTCACATTCGGGAGTGGCGTATTCCGGATGTGATCCCACGTCTAGATAGAGGCGGGCACCGTTTCGCAGAAAGACATTGCTGCTGCGGCCCCATGACACGACACGGCGGAAGAGGTACCGCGCCACCTCGTCGGGAGACAGGCGCCGCTGTCCCCTGAACGTACACGTGACGCCGTACTCGTTCTCCAGCCCGAAAATGCGGCGGTCCATGACTGAACATTACGCCTGATGGACTGTGCTGAAACGGGGTTCGGCTTCTACGTTTCGATCATTTCCGAACTTCCCTCCACCACCACACCGCCGCCCGTAGCTGCGAGGACCCGCCGCGTGGCCAGCAGAACGAGCAGCGCGGCACCCCCCGCCACCGCGAAGCCCCGCACCGCTCCGCCCCACTCGACGACCGGTCCCGCGAGGCCCGTTCCGACCGACGCGCCCACGGTGAACGTCGTCACCAGCCAGGAGAACGCCTCGGTGACCGTGCCCCTCGGCGCGTGCCGGTCGACGATGATGAACGCACAGGCGATGCAGGGCGCCAGGAAGACACCCGCGAGCGCCACCAGCGCCGTCATCGCCACCGCGCCCGGCATGAGCGTCAAAGGCAGGTAGCACAGCGCCAGAAGCGCCACCAGCACCCGCAGCCGCCGCTCCGGCTCACCGCCCCACTGCCGCGCCCCGTAGACCATGCCCCCGACGAGCGCACCGAGCCCGAGCGCCGCCATCAGCCAGCCGTACGTCGCGTCACCTCCGTGGTCGTCCGCGTACGACACGCCCGCGACCGTGATGGAGCCGAGCGCCATACCCACAAAAAGGAACGCGCCGAGGAGCGCGAGGAGCCCGCGCGAGCGCAACGCGCCGAGCCAGTGCGCCTCCCGCGGCGCCGAACGCCACGCGCGCGAGGGCCCCGAGACCACCACGGAGAGGGCACCCAGGACACCGATGACGTTGATGACGACCAGCGCGGCCCGGGCGGACCACAGCGACACGCACAGGGTCACCAGCAACGGCCCGACCGTGAACATGACTTCCTGCGCCACGGCGTCCATCGCGTACGCCGTGTGCACCTGCCCCTCCTTGCGGAGGACCGACGGCCACAGCGCCCGCAGACCGCCCTCCAGCGGCGGCGTGAAGAAGCCCGCGACCACCATGAGGACGTACGCGAGCGGCAGCGACTGCAGGCCGGTGAGGGCGAACACGGTCATCCCGAGGGCGGAGACGAGCGCGGCGGGCAACTGGATCCGCGGCTGCCCATACAGGTCCACGAGACGGCCGAGCAGCGGCTGCCCCACGGCGTTGGACACTCCGTAGACCGCAGTGAGCGCCCCCGCCAGGCTGTAGCTGCCGCCCTCGGCGCGCACGAAGAGCACGACGGCGATGGCACCCGCGGCGTTCGGCAGCCGGCCCACCAGGGTGCCCACGAGCAGCCGTGCCGCATGTCTCGTCCGGAGGATCTCCAGGTAGCCCGCGGCCATGTCCCGCCCCTCTGTCCCGTCCGATGTCCTGTCCGAGTCGTCGCGAACGTCGGAGGTTTTACGTATAACGTCGCTCGTCATACGTACCATGTGCGCTGTCCGCGAGTCCAGCAGAAAGACAGGTCGACGGTGGCAGCAGGCAGCCCCCGCCCCACGAGCCGTGACGTCGCCCAGGCCGCCGGAGTGTCACAGGCGGCCGTCTCCCTCGTGCTCGGCGACAAGTGGCGCGGACGGGTCTCCGAACGCACCGCCGAACGCGTCCGCGAAGCCGCCCGGGACCTCGGCTACCGGCCCAACCTCGCCGCCCGCAACCTCCGCCTGGGCAGCACCCGCACCGTGCTCCTGGTGGTACCCGCCCTCACCACGGAGTTCTTCGCGGGCGTGTACACCGGCGCGGCCCGCGTGGCCGCCCACCACGGATTCGGCGTACTGCTCTACCCCTCCCCCGAAGGCATCGGACCGGCCCGCGACCCCTTCGCCTCCGCACAGGCCGCCCTCGACGGCGTCATCGCCTCCTCCATGGCCGCGGACGCCCTCACCGCCATCCGCGGCGACCAGCTCCCCCTGGTCATGCTCGACAGCGACCCGGCCGGCAGCACCGGCGCGGCGACCGTCAACCTCGACATCCGCGACGGCGTCCGACAGGTCGCGGAACACCTCCTGGCCCTCGGCCACCGCCGCTTCCTGCACCTCGCGGCCGACATCCCGTCCTGGACCTTCGACATTCGCGCCCGCGAACTCGCCGAACGCCTGGCCGCCGTCCCCGGCACCGAACTGCGCACGGCCTCCGCCCCGATCACGATCGACGACGCCCGGGCCGCCGCGGAAACCGCCCTCTCCGCCCCCGGACCCCGCCCCACGGCCCTCGTCTGCGACGACGACAAACTGGCCGCCGGCGCCTACAAGGCCGCCCGCCGCCTCGGCCTGCGCATCCCCGACGACCTCTCCGTCACCGGCCTCGACGACCTGGCCCTCGCCACCGCCCTCGACCCCGAACTGACCACCGTCCGCCTGGACGCCGAACTCTTCGGCGAACGCGGCATGCAAGCCCTCCTGGCCGTCCTGGACACCCGCACCCCCTCCCCCGACGACATCCCGGTCACCCTGGTAATCCGAGGCTCCACGGCACGCCCGGGGATCTTGTAGGAGGCGCGGCTTTTTTTGGGGGCCGCGGGGAACGGCGCAATCCTTCGTCTTCAGGGGCGCGGGGAACGGCGCAGTCTTTCGTCTTCAGGGGCGCGGGGAACGGCGCAGTCTTTCGTCTTAAGGGGCGCGGGGAACGGCGCGACCAGCCCCCACCGGGCCCGTAGAACACCGCGTGCCCCCGGCCGGAAGAGGCCGAGGGCACGCAAGGTTCAAGAAGGTGAAGCAGGTCGAGAAGATCGAGGAGGTCGAAAAGATCACTCCTCGTCTTCAGGGTCCTCCGCCTCCGCAGCGGTGGAAGCCCCACCTTCCTCCAGCAGCCGACCGAGCTGCCGCCCCACAATCCGCTTGAACTTCCGCGCCTGCGGCCGCGTCCGGTCCAGCACAGCGACCTCCAGCCGCTCCGCCGGAATCTCCCGCTCACTGCCGTTCGTGTCACGCGACAACGCCTGAACGGCCAGCTTGAGCGCCTCGGCCAACGACATCCCGTCCTCGTGCCGCTGGTCGAGATACGTACTGATCGTCTCGGCGTTGCCGCCGACCGCCACCGACCCGTGCTCGTCCACGATCGACCCGTCGTGCGGCAGCCGGTAGATCTGATCGCCCTCGGGGGTCTCCCCCACCTCGGCGACCACCAGCTCCACCTCGTACGGCTTCTCCGCCGCGGACGAGAAGATCGTGCCCAGCGTCTGGGCATAGACGTTGGCGAGACCACGGGCGGTCACGTCATCACGGTCGTACGTGTACCCCCGCAGGTCGGCGTAGCGCACACCACCGATCCGGAGATTCTCGTACTCGTTGTACTTGCCGGCGGCCGCGAAGCCGATCCGGTCATAGATCTCGCTGAACTTGTGCAGCGCACGGGACGGGTTCTCGCCGACGAAGACGATGCCGTCGGCGAACTGCAGCACAACGAGGCTGCGGCCACGGGCGATGCCCTTGCGGGCGTATTCCGCCCGGTCGGCCATGGCCTGCTGGGGTGATACATAGAACGGCGTCGACACCGGCTATCCGTCCCTTTCTGTGGAAGTCACTGGATCACCTTGAAAACGGGCCGCTGCTAGAGCAGCGCGGCGCGCGGACCATCGGGCTGCTCCAGGCGCCGCTCGATGATCGCGCCGGCGATCTCGGAGGACTCCTGGTCCGTGAGCCGGCGGAAGCCGTCCTCGGTGATCACGGTGACGATCGGGTAGATCCGGCGGGCGACATCGGGACCACCGGTCGCCGAGTCGTCGTCTGCCGCGTCGTACAGCGCCTGTACGACGAGCGTCGTGGCCTGCTCTTCCGTCAGGCCCTTCTGGTACAGCTTCTTCATCGCACCGCGCGCGAAGAGCGAGCCGGAGCCCGTGGCCGCGAAGCCGTGCTCCTCGGAACGGCCGCCCGTCACGTCGTAGGAGAAGATGCGGCCCCTGTCGCGGTCGACGTCGAACCCGGCGAAGAGCGGCACCACGGCGAGGCCCTGCATGGCCATGCCGAGGTTCGAACGGATCATCGTGGAGAGGCGGTTCGCCTTGCCCTCCAGGGAGAGCGTGGTGCCCTCCACCTTCTCGAAATGCTCCAGCTCCAGCTGGAACAGCTTCACCATCTCGACGGCCAGGCCTGCCGTACCGGCGATACCGACGGCCGAGTACTCGTCCGCCGGGAACACCTTCTCGATGTCCCGCTGCGCGATGACGTTGCCCATCGTGGCCCGGCGGTCACCGGCGAGAACGACACCGCCGGCGAAGGTGACGGCGACGATGGTCGTGCCGTGCGGGGCCTCGATGACTCCCTGCATGGGCGGCAACTGCCGCTTGCCCGGGAGCATCTCCGGCTGGTGGTCGGACAGGAAGTCCATGAAGGACGACGACCCAGGCGTCAGGAAGGCAGCTGGTAGACGCCCGGTGCTACGAGTGTTGGCTTCCACGAGGATCCCTCCAAGTAGGCGGCAGCCCGACGAACTGCGTCGGGATCATCTCCCAACTTGCCGATGGCCGAATTGCAGTTGAAGCACAGTACGCCACGGACCCTACCCGTCTCATGGCAGTGATCCACATGAACGGCCGGAGCTTTCAGGCAGATCACGCAGAGCCCCATTTGGGAGGCGACCATCTCGTCCCGCTCGGCTTCGGTCATGCCGTAGTGGCGCTTAAGGTGACCCGCACGCCCCTTGGCTGCGCGACAGGCTTTACAACTCGTCGAAAGACCGTCAGAGGCTGTCGCGTTGCGGTGCCACTCATCATGCGGCTTGATCTCGCTACAGCTCCGGCAGAACTTGTGTCCGTCAGGCGTCTCCACTCTCGGCCGAACGTTCTCACCCTTCGCTACCTGACGGGACTGGTGATACTCCGCCCAGCACTCTCGGCAGTACGCCTGCAGCCCGTCCCGAGTCGCACTGTTGCCGGCGAACGCTGCCCGCGGTCTGGACTCTTTACACCGCGAACAGCGCTTCACCCTCAGCTCCCCTGACACTTACAGCCCCACACCCTGAACCTTCGATTCCAAGGCAATTAGCCCGACCGAGCCCCTACTGTCCACCCTTCTGAACAAATGAACGAACGAAGTCCTCGGCATTCTCCTCGAGGACATCGTCGATTTCATCCAAGACCGAGTCGACATCGTCGCTCAGTTTCTCCTGGCGCTCCTTGAGGTCCTCCGATGCCTGTGCCTCGGGCGCTTCCTCGACCTGCTCGGTCTCGCGCGTCGCCTTCTGCTGTCCGCCGCCGGTGTCCTTGGTCGCCATAACCCTCACCCCGCTCGGTTTCGACGTTCTTGATCAGACCCTACAAGCAGGGTCCGACATCGGCCCCACAGTTGCCACAACGTCCGGGAACCACCTCGATGATTCCCGGACTACGACTTTTCCACCCTGTCGGGCCGGATCGGCCCGGTGGTCGTTTCAGTTGCCCGACAGGACCTTGACCAGGTCTTCTGCCGTCCGACAGCGGTCGAGGAGCTCTTTCACGTGATTACGCGTTCCGCGAAGCGGCTCCAGGGTTGGAACGCGCTGGAGCGAGTCCCGGCCCGGCAGATCGAAGATCACCGAGTCCCAGGAGGCCGCCGCGACGTCGTCCGCGTACTGTTCGAGGCAGCGCCCGCGGAAGTACGCGCGCGTGTCCTCCGGCGGCTTCGTCTCGGCCCGCTCGACACCCGTCTCGTCCAGGAGCCGCTTGATCCGGCCACGGGCCACCAGGCGGTTGTAGAGGCCCTTGTCGGGCCGTACGTCGGCGTACTGGAGGTCGATCAGGTGCAGGCGCGCGGCGTCCCAGTCGAGGTCGTCACGGCGCCGGTAGCCCTCCATGAGCTCCCGCTTGGCCACCCAGTCCAGCTCGCCGGACAGGCTCATCGGGTCGGTCTCAAGCCGGCCCAGGACGTCCTCCCAGCGGTTCAGCACGTCCTTGGTCTGCTCGTCCGCGTCGGCACCGTAGCGTTCGTCGACGTACTTGCGTGCCAGCTCGAAGTACTCCATCTGGAGCTGGACCGCGGTGAGTGTCCGGCCGCTGCGGAGGGTGATCAGGCGCTTGAGGGTGGGGTCGTGCGAGACCTGGTGCAGGGTGCGCACCGGCTGGTCCACGGCGAGGTCCACGGCGATGAAGCCGTCCTCGATCATGGACAGGACGAGGGCGGTGGTGCCGAGCTTGAGGTAGGTCGAGATCTCGGAGAGGTTCGCGTCTCCGATGATCACGTGCAGGCGGCGGTACTTCTCGGCGTCCGCGTGCGGCTCGTCGCGGGTGTTGATGATGGGGCGCTTCAGAGTGGTTTCGAGGCCCACCTCGACCTCGAAGTAGTCGGCGCGCTGGCTGAGCTGGAAGCCGTGTTCGTGTCCGTCCTGACCGATGCCCACGCGGCCCGCGCCGGTGACGACCTGGCGTGAGACGAAGAACGGCGTGAGGTGGCGCACGATGTCCGAGAAGGGGGTCTCCCGCTTCATCAGGTAGTTCTCGTGCGTGCCGTAGGAGGCGCCCTTGTTGTCGGTGTTGTTCTTGTAGAGGTGGATCGGCTGGGCGCCGGGGAGCTGGGCGGCGCGCTCGGCGGCTTCGGCCATGATGCGTTCGCCGGCCTTGTCCCACAGGACGGCGTCCAGTGGGTTGGTCACTTCGGGGGAGCTGTATTCGGGGTGTGCGTGGTCGACGTACAGCCGTGCCCCGTTGGTGAGGATGACATTGGCCAGGCCGATGTCCTCGTCGGTGAGCTGACTGGAGTCGGCGGCTTCGCGGGCGAGGTCGAAGCCCCGCGCGTCCCGCAGCGGGTTCTCCTCCTCGAAGTCCCAGCGGGCCCGCCGGGCCCGGTGCATCGCCGCCGCGTAGGCGTTGACGATCTGGGACGAGGTGAGCATGGCATTGGCGTTGGGGTGGCCGGGGACGGAGATCCCGTATTCCGTCTCGATGCCCATTACTCGCCGTACGGTCATGCGGCCCTCCTTGCCCGGCGGCGTCCTCGGTCGGGGACGCCGCTCAAGTACCGCTGGCGCTCCGGTGCGTGTGCGGTGCCCGTCCCCGCACTGCGCGACTCGGCGGTACCGAAGAGCCTAGAGCGCCTTTGCACTGGTGGGGAGATCATTTGCGTCATTGCTCAGCTCCAGCTGTGCCCTGGAAAACAGTTGGCTGCGGGTACCCGGTGAGGGCACCCGCAGCCAGCCTGTCTTTTACAGGTACTGACCGGTGTTCGCCACCGTGTCGATGGAGCGTCCGGTGTCCGCGCCCTGTTTTCCGGTGATGAGTGTCCGGATGTAAACGATCCGTTCGCCCTTCTTTCCGGAGATGCGGGCCCAGTCGTCCGGGTTGGTGGTGTTGGGCAGGTCCTCGTTCTCCTTGAACTCGTCCACGCAGGCCTGGAGCAGATGGGAGACCCGCAGACCCTTCTGGGCGTGTTCGAGGAAGTCCTTGATCGCCATCTTCTTGGCGCGGCCGACGATGTTCTCGATCATGGCGCCGGAGTTGAAGTCCTTGAAGTAGAGGACTTCCTTGTCGCCGTTGGCGTACGTGACTTCGAGGAAGCGGTTTTCCTCGGATTCGGTGTACATGTGCTCGACGGCGGTCTGGATCATGCTCTGGACGGTGGTGCTCTTGCTGCCTCCGTGCTCTCCGACGTCGTCGGGGTGCAGCGGGAGCCGCTCGGTGAGGTACTTGGCGAAGATGTCCTTGGCCGCTTCGGCGTCCGGACGCTCGATCTTGATCTTCACGTCGAGGCGGCCGGGGCGCAGGATGGCGGGGTCGATCATGTCCTCACGGTTGGAGGCGCCGATCACCACGACGTTCTGCAGGCCTTCCACGCCGTCGATCTCGGCGAGCAACTGCGGGACGATGGTGTTCTCCACGTCCGAGCTGACGCCTGATCCGCGGGTGCGGAAGAGGGATTCCATCTCGTCGAAGAAGACGATGACGGGGGTGCCCTCGCTGGCCTTCTCACGGGCGCGCTGGAAGACGAGGCGGATCTGCCGCTCGGTCTCACCGACGTACTTGTTGAGGAGTTCGGGGCCCTTGATGTTGAGGAAGAAGCTCTTGCCGGTGGCCTGCCCGGTCACTTCCGCGACCTTTTTGGCCAGTGAGTTGGCGACGGCCTTGGCGATGAGTGTCTTGCCGCACCCGGGGGGCCCGTACAGAAGTACGCCCTTGGGTGGGCGCAGTTCGTGCTCCTTGAAGAGGTCGGGGTAGAGGTAGGGGAGCTCGACCGCGTCGCGGATCATCTCGATCTGGCCGCCCAGACCGCCGATCTGCTCGTAGCCGATGTCGGGGACCTCTTCGAGGACGAGCTCTTCGACCTCGCTCTTGGGCACGACCTCGTAGACGTAGCCGGAGCGGGGTTCGAGGAGGAGGGCGTCGCCCGGACGGATGACTACGTCCAGCAGTGGTTCGGCGAGCCGTACCACCCGTTCCTCGTCGGTGTGCCCCTGTACGAGGGCGCGCTCGCCGTCCTCAAGGATCTCTTTGAGGGTGACGATGTCGCCGACGCTCTCGTATTCCATGGCCTCGACCACGTTGAGAGCTTCGTTGAGCATCAGTTCCTGGCCGCGCCGGAGCTCTTCGAGCTCGACGCCGGGGCTGACGTTCACACGGAGTTTGCGGCCTCCGGTGAAGATGTCGGCGGTGCCGTCCTCGTTCGCTGCGAGGAAGACTCCGAAGCCGGCCGGCGGCTGTGCGAGCCGGTCGACTTCCTCCTTGAGTGCCACGATCTGGTCGCGGGCCTCTCGGAGGGTGTTGGCCAGCCGCTCGTTCTGCGCGGAGACGCCGGCCAGGTTGGTCTGCAGCTCGACGATCCGCTCTTCGAGAATCCTCGTGTGTCGCGGAGAGTCGGCGAGCTTGCGTCGCAGGACGGCGATCTCCTGCTCAAGGTAGGCAATCTGCCCGGACGGGTCGTCGGACCCTCGTCCCGGGCGGATGCCGCGGTTCATGTCGTCGTCGTGGGCTGCCACGGTCCTCACCTCCTCCAAGGGGAGCTGGACGCTTCCAGACCCTACCTGGGTGGGTGTCGATTGAAACCCCTAGATCAAAAGACTGTCGGGGTGTGTCCGATCTTCACCCTTGCGCTCTCCCTCACGCCAGTGGAATACCCACCCAACATGGTTGGGAAGCCGACAGAGGTAGGGTCGAACTGTTCAACACCCGTCAGAGCTGGCCCGATTCCCCGCCTTCAGGCCGCTCTGCGCAGGAAACGGCAGGAGAAATGACCGTGCAGCAGGAGGCCGGAGTCGACGGCGAGGCGCTTGAGGTCTGGATCGACCAGGACCTCTGCACCGGCGACGGGATCTGCGCCCAGTACGCGCCCGAGGTGTTCGAACTGGACATCGACGGGCTGGCCTATGTGAAGAGCCCGGGTGACGAGCTTCTGCAGACCCCGGGTGCGACAACGCCCGTACCCCTGACGCTTCTGCGTGATGTCGCCGACTCCGCGAAGGAGTGTCCGGGCGACTGCATCCATGTACGTCGCGTGTCGGACAGTGTCGAGGTCTACGGTCCCGACGCGGAGTGAGCGCGCGGGCACCTCGCGTGACGCGGGTGCCCGGTTCCTCCCGGTTGTCATTCTTCTCACCTGCGCGGGCTCACCCGCTCGGGTGCCCGGTCTCACATACTGCGGGCCGTGGGTGGTGTCGAGCGTATGAAGGCGCCGTTCTTCCACTGCCACTTGGCGCCCTCGTTCACGTCGGGGCAGCAACTCGGTATGTCGGGCGACGAGTAGCCGAGCAGGGTCGCGGTGACGGTGGCGTCGCGGAGGGCGAAGTCCTTCACGGACAGTCGGTCCTTGGGGTCCACGAGGGTGGCCACGACTCTGGCCTTCGAGGTGCCCTCGGACCTGGTGAGGACGTAGACGCCGCTGGGCGGGGTGCCGGATCCCGCGTCGCAGCGGACGACGGCGACCGTCTCGGGGAGGCCGTCGCCGTCGAGGTCGCCCGAGGCCTTCTTCTGGACGAGGACCTTCGCGGGGCCGCAGTCCAGGGGAAGGTCGGCGTGGGCCGGGTCGGGAGGCGTCACGGCCGCCGGGGCGCTCCTCGCCTCGATGCCGTGCGGGGCGGCCTTGGCCTCGTCGGGCTGCAGGAAGCCCGAGGCGGCGACGACCGCGGCGAGCGCTGCCGCCGTGGCGACCCAATGGATGGGGCGGGCGTGGGTGTGGGCCAGTTCCGGGACGGCGGAGTGCTGCACTAGGAAGTGTCTCCTGTGAGGGCTGTGCCGGTGGGGTGGCCAGAATGGTGCCACACGTCACACCGCGAGGGAAC
Source organism: Streptomyces sp. NPDC017991 (assembly GCF_044328075.1). NCBI lineage: Bacteria > Bacillati > Actinomycetota > Actinomycetes > Kitasatosporales > Streptomycetaceae > Streptomyces > Streptomyces sp. NPDC017991. The sequence goes on from NZ_JBIRGP010000007.1 coordinate 263,915, forward strand.
GGTGGGGTGGACGGTACTGGCGGAACGTCAAGGGAAACGCGCTGTGGCCGAGTTCCGAGGGGTCCTCGGGAACTCGGCCACGGTGCTTGCGCGTTGTGTGCGGCACAGGGCCGCTTTAGCGGCCGGCGGCTCCGCCGTCGGCGTTCGGACCGGTGTAGTCGTCGCCGTACGCGCCCTTGGAAGGGCGGCGGCGGCGCATGGGCGGCTCGACGCCGTCCGCGAGGCGGCGGGCGGTGAGCAGGAAGCCGGTGTGGCCGATCATCCGGTGGTCGGGGCGGACAGCCAGTCCCTCGATGTGCCAGTTGCGGACCATCGACTCCCAGGCGGACGGCTCGGCGAAGCAGCCGATCTCGCGGATGGACTCGACGGTCCGGGCGAGCTGGGTGGTGGTCGCCACGTAACAGCAGACGATGCCGCCGGGGACGAGCGCCTTGGAGACGGCCTCCAGGCACTCCCAGGGGGCGAGCATGTCGAGGACCACCCGGTCCACCTCGGTGTCCGAGAGGTTGTCCTGGAGGTCGCCGACGGTGAGCTGCCAGGCGGGGTGGGGGCCGCCGAAGTAGCGCTCCACGTTCTGCTGGGCGATCTCGGCGAAGTCCTCGCGGCGCTCGTACGAGTGGAGCATGCCCTGGTCGCCGACGGCGCGGAGCAGGAAGGTGCTGAGCGAGCCGGAGCCCACGCCTGCTTCCACAACGCGTGCGCCGGGAAAGATGTCGGCGAAGGCCAGGATCTGCCCCGCGTCCTTGGGGTAGACCACGGCGGCGCCGCGGGGCATGGAGAGGACGAAGTCGGGGAGCAGGGGGCGCAGCGCCAGATAGGCGACGTTCCCCGTGGTGCGGACAACGCTGCCCTCGGGTGCGCCGATCAGCTCGTCGTGCGGGAAGGAACCCTTGTGGGTGTGGAAGTTCTTCCCCGCTTCGAGCGTGAACGTGTAGTGGCGGCCCTTGGGGTCGGTCAGCTGTACCTGGTCCCCGACCTTGAAGGGCCCGCGTCGGCGGGCGGCACCGGTCGGTTCGGACATGTCACTCAGCCTACCGGCGATTGCGCAGGGCGCCGACCACGGTCCTGGTGCGCACAGGCCGGCGGAGTTCTACGGGGGGCTAGGAAGGCCTTGCCATGGCTTTTACGAAGGCCTTCTCCACGTCCGCCGCCGAGAGGACTCCATAGATCTCGCCGGAGTCCTCCACCACGAGGTATTCGGTGGCCGGGGTGGCGCGCAGGGCTTCCAGGAGGTCCTCGCCGGCCAGTTCGGCGGAGACGCGCATGCCGTCGGTGAGGTCCTGGGCGAGTCCGCTGACGGCGACCCAGGGGCGGCGGTGTTCCGGTACGCCCACGATGGCGGCCTCGCGGACGAGGGAGAGGGGGTCGCCGTCGGCGTCCACGACGACCAAGGCGCGGGCACCCGCCTCGTTGGCGCGGCGCAGTGCTTCGGAGAGCGGGGTGTGGGTCTCGACGGGGACCGCGCGCCGGGTGAGGGCGCGGGCTCTCAGTTCGGGCAGGTGTTCGCGCAGGCGGGCCACCCGGAGGCTGTTTCCGGCGCCGGTCCAGATGATTCCGGCGAGGATCGCGGCGAGCAGGGCGTCCATGACGGTGTCCATGCCGCCGATGTCCTGGGCGTCGGTGCCGAGGCCTCCGGAGTGGGTGAGCAGGGGCAGTCCGATGAGTACGGAGATCGCGAGGGCGCGGCCGACCCAGGCGGCGGCGATGGTGCCGCTCATGGGCTTGCCGGTGATCTTCCAGACGACCGCCCGGAGCATGCGGCCGCCGTCGAGGGGCAGGCCGGGGAGGAGGTTGAACGCGGCGACGATCAGGTTGGAGATCATCAGTCCGCCCAGCAGGACGCCGGGGACGGTGCCCGGTTCGACGGTCTGGAGGGCGAGGTAGAAGAGGCCGCCGAGGATGAGGGAGAGCAGGGGGCCGACGAAGGCGAGGACGAACTCGCGTCCGGGTGTCTCGGACTCCTTCTCGATCTCGGAGACGCCGCCGAAGAACTGCAGCTGGATACGGCGCACGGGCAGCTTGAAGCGCAGGGCCGCGACCGTGTGCGCCAGTTCGTGGACGAGTACGGAGGCGTAGAAGGCGACCGCGAAGAACAGGGAGACGAGGTAGCGGGCCATGCCCAGTTCGGGCAGGACGCGGTCGAGCTGGCCGCCGAAGACCCAGGTGATGAGCGCGGCGACGAGGAACCAGCTGGGTGCCACGTACACGGGTACGCCGAAGGGGCGTCCCATGAGGAGGCCGCCGCCGGGTTCTTTGGGCCGCTTGGGGGCGGGGCCCTTCCTGCCCTTCTTGCCGCCGGGCGCCGGGGTGGTGTGGGCCTCGGACCTGTGGGCCTCGGTCTCGTGGGTGGCGTGCGGCTGTCCGGTCGTGTGGCTGTCGGTCCCTGTGTCCGCCGGGGTCGGGGCGGGGTGGTGGCTCGTGCCGGTGCGCGGTGCGGGCGTCCGCTCTTCGCTGCCCTGGTCGTCCGTGGGTTCGGGGTGGGCCGGGCCCGTCGTTTCCGCCGTTTCCGTCGTTCCAGCCGGTTCCGTCGGGGTGCCGGCGTCGTGCGGCTGCTGGTCGGAGGGTGGCCGGGCCGTCGTGGTCGCCGGGTCACCGGGTCGCGGCTGACCCGTACGGAACTCGTCCGCGTCGTCAGTACCGGATCGCGGCTGACCGCTCCCGCCGCTCTCGTCCACGATGTCCCCTCGTTCGACGCGTGTCCCGCTCGCGATCATGCACGCGAGAGGTCTTGTGGTCGATGGTATGCGGCCGTCGCGGCGTGTTCGGCCCCGGCACCCCCTCCGTTTCCCGGGCGGGCGTACGGCGCGTAGGTCACCGTGTGTCGCGGTGTCAGTGGCGAGCCGTAAGGTCTGTCGACATGGAAACCAGCACCGACGGCGTCGCGCGGGACGGCTCCGAAGCCGTATCGGCGGACGACGTGGTCCAGCCGTCCGACGCCGTGGCCGCGCCGCCCGCGGTCCCCCCTGCCGGCCCGGCCGGTCCCGCCGGAGCCGTGGTGCCCCGGCCCGCCGACCCGGCCGCCGGGTCCGCGGTCGCGTCGCCGGGGGCCGAGGACGGGAGCGGCAGCGGGTCGGCGCCGGGTGCGGAAGCGCGGTCCGACGGCACCGGGCCCGGGCCCGGGGAGGCCGCGACCACGACGGGCCGGGCCGCCGAGAGCGGGTCCTCCGGTCGGGTCAGGGATCCCGCGGCTCCGACCTCGTTGTCTCCCTCGCGGGCCGGGGACTTCATGCAGTGTCCTTTGCTGTACCGCTTCCGGGTGATCGACAAGCTGCCCGAGAAGCCGAGCGAGGCGGCGACCCGCGGGACGCTGGTGCACGCGGTGCTGGAGCGGCTCTTCGACGCCCCGGCCACCGAGCGGACCGCGCCGCGCGCGAAGTCGCTGATCCCCGGTCAGTGGGACCGGCTGCGGGAGGCGAAGCCCGAGCTGGCCGAGTTGTTCGCGGACTCCGACGAGCAGAGCGCGGGCGAGAAGCTGACGCGCTGGCTCGGTGAGGCGGAGCGGCTGGTCGAGCGCTGGTTCACCCTGGAGGACCCGACCCGTCTGGAACCGGCGGAGCGCGAGCTGTTCGTGGAGGCGCAGCTCGACTCGGGTCTGAAGCTGCGGGGGATCATCGACCGGGTGGACGTGGCGCCCTCGGGTGAGGTGCGGATCGTCGACTACAAGACGGGCAAGGCCCCGCGTCCGGAGTACGCGGAGGGCGCCCTGTTCCAGATGAAGTTCTACGCCCTGGTGGTGTGGCGGCTGAAGCAGGTCGTCCCGCGCCGTCTGCAGCTCGTCTATCTGGGCAGCGGCGATGTGCTCACGTACGACCCGGTGCCGGCGGATCTGGAGCGGGTGGAGCGCAAGTTGCACTCGTTGTGGGAGGCGATCCGGCTCGCCACGGAGACCGGTGACTGGCGTCCGCGGCCCACCAAGCTCTGCGGCTGGTGCGATCACCGGGCGGTCTGTCCGGAATTCGGTGGTACTCCCCCGCCGTATCCGCTGCCGGTGCGGGTGCCCGGGTCCGGGGACGCCTGAGCGCGGGGGCCGTCGGCGTGCCCCGCGGGCGTAGCGGGTGACCCCCGCAGGGCAGAATGGGGCCGGACTAGCGAAGGAGACTCACGTGGCCATCCGCGTCCTACTGGTCGACGACCAGCCGCTGCTGCGCACCGGCTTCCGGATGATTCTGGAGGCGGAGCAGGACATCGCGGTCGTCGGCGAGGCCGGTGACGGTCTCCAGGCGATCGATCAGGTTCGTGCCCTGCAGCCCGATGTGGTTCTGATGGACATCCGTATGCCGAGGATGGACGGGGTCGAGGCGACCCGGCAGATCACCGGTCCGGGCCGGGACGGTCCGGCGAAGGTGCTGGTGCTGACGACCTTCGACCTCGACGAGTACGTGGTGGAGGCCCTGCGCGCCGGCGCCAGCGGTTTCCTCCTGAAGGACGCCCCGGCCAACGAGTTGGTGCAGGCGATCCGGGTGGTGGCTGCGGGCGAGGCCATGCTGGCGCCGAGTATCACCCGCCGGCTGCTCGACAAGTACGCGGGGCATCTGCCCTCGGGCGACGAGCCGGTGCCGGACACCTTGCACACGCTGACCGAGCGTGAGGTCGAGGTCCTGAAACTGGTGGCCCGGGGGCTGTCGAACGCGGAGATCGCCGCCGATCTGTTCGTCAGCGAGACCACGGTCAAGACGCATGTGGGCCATGTCCTGACCAAGCTGGGGCTGCGGGACCGTGTGCAGGCCGCGGTGTACGCGTACGAGAGCGGTCTGGTGCGCCCCGGCGCTCAGTGACCGTGCGCGGCCCGCGGTGACGGCCGAGAACGGTACCGGTGACACAGCAAGAATGGCCGCCCCCTTCTGGAAGGGGGCGGCCATTGTCATGGGGTCGTCAGTCGCTGCCCACTCCGCGGCCCAGCTCCCACAGCTGCAGCGTGGCCGACGAGTTGAGCGCGTACTCGGCGCCGGTGATGTCGTCCCGTACGGCGACGTACTGCTTGCCCTGCCACAGGGGCAGGAGCGGGACGTCGTCGGCGACGATGCTCTGGATCTCCTCGATGCTCTTCGAGGCGCTGAGGCGGTCGGCCTCGCGACGCGACTCCGGGATCAGGTCCTCCCGGATGCGCTTGTTCACGTACGGCGACGCGATGGTGTTGTCCTTGTCCAGGAACGGCGTCAGGAAGGTCTCCGCGTCCGGGAAGTCGGGGAACCAGCCCATGCCGTAGACGGCGAACTTGCCCTCACGCTGCTTGGGGCGGTAGGTCTCCCACTTCTCGCCCTTGATGTCGACGTCGAAGAGGCCGGTGTCGTTGAGCTGCTTCTGCAGTGTCTCGAACTCGACCTTGGTGGCGGCACCGTAGTGGTCCGTCGTGTAGTTCATCGTGAACTTCACCGGCGTCGTGATGTTCGCCGCGGTGAGCAGTGCCTTGGCCTTGGCGACATCCGGCTCGCCGTACTCGTTGAAGAACGAGTTGGCGTGGCCGGTGACGGTGGCCGGGACCATCGAGTACAGCGGGTCGGCGCCGGTGCCGTACACCTTGGAGGTCAGTTCGCCGCGGTTGACGATGTTGGCGATCGCCTGGCGGACCGCCTTGTCCTTCAGGGACGGCTTCTCGACGTCGAAGCCGAGGTAGCGGATCTCCAGGCCCGGCTGCTCGATCACATCGATGTCGCTGTCCTTGGCGTTCTGCAGCTTCTTGATCTGCTCGGGCGACATGGTGCGGGTCATCATGTCGATGTCGCCCTTGTCGATCGCGGCGCCCATGGAGTCCGTGTCCTCGAAGGAGCGCAGCTCGACCTTGTCGTTCTTGATGTCCGAGATCCCCTGGTAATAGGGGTTCTTGGTGAAGACGACCTTGGTGACGTCGTCGCCCTTGGTCTCGGCCTTGAGGCTGTACGGACCGGAGCCGCTGACCTCGAAGCCGTCCCGCAGCTTGTTCTTGGCGTAGTCCTTGGGGTTCAGGATGCCCGCGACCGGCGTGGACAGCTTGAACGGGAAGGTGGCGTCGGCGCTGTTGAGGTGGAAGATCACCTCGCGGTCGCCCTTGGTCTCGACGGCGTCGACGGTCGACAGCAGGGCGAAGACGCCCGTGTCGGCCTTGATCTGCAGCGCGCGGTCGATGGAGAACTTCACGTCCTCGGCGGTGACCGGGTCACCGTTGGAGAACTTGAGGTCCTTGCGCAGCGTGCAGGCGTACCGCTCGTTGCCGGAGTCGGTGAATCCGCACTCCTCGGCGGCCTCCGGAGTGGGGTCGCCGCCGCCGTTGGGCATGGCCATCAGGGTCTGGACCGTCTGGCGCAGCACGTTCCAGGCGCCGACGTCGTACGCGTAGGCCGGGTCGAACGGGGCCGGTGCCTCCTTCGAGGCGGTGAACCGGTCGGTGGTACCGACGACGATTGCGTCGCCGCCGTCGCCTCCACTGTCGGATCCGCCGCATGCGGCGAGGACAGAGGCGAGCAGACCGATCGCGGCCGGCAGCACCAAAGGCTTACGGTTCATGCTCGAAGTTCTCCAGAGCTGTCGATCCCGCGGGCCCGGCGTGCCGGGGTGTTGCGGTCGGGTTCACGGGGGTTACGGCGATGTTCTCGCGATGAGATTAGTCGGGACCGGCAGGACGGTTCGCAGGTACCGGAGTTGAGTTCCCATCACGCTGCGAGACCGGCCGTGGACGCACCGAAAAACCGACAGCGGAAGGATTCGTACACCGTTCCACAAATAAGGACACAAGGGCACGCCAGCGACCATCACAGAGGCCTACCAGGCACGCCGGGGGCCCTCTGTCGACCCCCTCCGCAGTGGCGAACGTCACACCTTCAACTGTGTGTGAGAGTACCGGAATTCGGCCATCCGAGGCGCGCGGCGGGTGATCGAATTATTCCGGTGCAGTGACCACGCGGTTTTTCCGCATTCACTCGCGCACCGTGGGTGAACGATTAGCGCTTTTCCGTCATCAGACCTCGGAGAAAAGGCAGGTCGACCTGTTCGAGGGATCGTACGACGGTCCTTCCGGCAGCCGGGGCGATGGGCGCCACGGAGGGTACGGCCACGACCTGGCAGCCCGCTGCCTCGGCGGCGGCCACGCCCGTCGCGGTGTCCTCGATGACCGCGCACCTGGCCGGATCCGCGCCGAGCCCGGCGGCGGCGATCAGATACGGGTCGGGGAAGGGCTTGGTGCGCTCCACCTCGTCGCCCGCGACGGTCAGGGTGAAGTTCTGCGCGCCGAGCGAGAGCAGTACGCGGTCGATGATGCGGCGGTGCGAGGCGGAGACCAGCGCGGTGGGGATGCCGTGCGCGGCCAGCTCCGCCAGGAGTCTCGCGGCGCCGGGCATCAGCGGGAGGGACCGGGCGATGCGGTTCTCGAACCCGTCGTTCAGCAGCACGGTGAGCTCGGAGAGGGTGATCGTGGCGCCGGTGGCCTCGATGAGGAAGCCGGCGCTGCGGGTCATGGGGCCGCCGACCACGACGTGGCGCCAGGAGTCGTCCAGCCGGTGGCCGAGCTGGGCGAACACCTCCACCTCGGCGTCCCACCAGAAGCCCTCGGTGTCGACGAGGGTGCCGTCCATGTCCAGGAGGACTGCCTGGAGGGTGGAGCTTTCGGCTGTCCGGGTGCCTGGCGGGGGGACCGTACTGGTCATAGGCGCACCTCCGTTTAGGGGACGAGAAGGCCGGTTCCCTCCTGGGGAACCGGCCTGCGCTGGACCGACAAGTGTACGTCGGTGCTCGCGTCGGCGCCTCTTTGGATGGCGGCCCCTGCCGGGGGGGGCGGGGGCGCGGGGTGTCTGGTCGGCTGACGGTGCGTCGTGGTTGCTCGCGCCGTTCCCCGCGCCCCTGAAAGACGAAAGACTGCGCTGTTCCCCGCGCCCCTGTGGGGCGCCCCCCCTCAGCGGGCGTTGAAGTACTTTGCTTCCGGGTGGTGGATGACGATGGCGTCCGTGGACTGTTCCGGGTGGAGTTGGAACTCCTCCGAGAGGTGGACGCCGATGCGTTCCGGTTCCAGGAGGCGGGCGATCTTCGCGCGGTCCTCCAGGTCGGGGCAGGCGCCGTAGCCGAGGGAGAAGCGGGCGCCGCGGTACTTGAGCGCGAACATGTCTTCGACGTCGGCCGGGTCCTCGCCGGCGAAGCCGAGTTCGGAGCGCACGCGCGCGTGCCAGTACTCGGCCAGCGCCTCGGCCAGCTGGACGGACAGACCGTGCAGTTCGAGGTAGTCGCGGTAGGAGTTCGCCTCGAAGAGCTTCGCCGTCTCCTCGCCGATCCGGGAGCCGACGGTGACGATCTGGAGGCCGACGACGTCCGTCTCGCCGGACTCCTCGGGGCGGAAGAAGTCGGCCAGGCACAGCCGGCGGCCACGGCGCTGGCGCGGGAAGGTGAAGCGGGTGCGTTCGTTGCCCTGGTCGTCCAGGAGGATCAGGTCGTCGTCCTTGGAGACGCAGGGGAAGTAGCCGTATACGACCGCCGCTTCGAGGAGGTTGCCGGTCTGCAGCTGGTCCAGGAGGCCGCGCAGCCGCGGCCTGCCCTCCGTCTCCACCAGCTCCTCGTAGGTGGGCCCGTCGCCCGTGCGGGCCTGCTTGAGGCCCCACTGGCCCTTGAACAGCGCGCCCTCGTCGAGCCAGGACGCGTACTCCTTGAGCTGGATGCCCTTGATGACGCGGGTGCCCCAGAAGGGCGGGGTGGGGACCGGGTTGTCGACGGCCACGTCCGAGCGGGCCGCGCCCTCCTCCGGGCGTTCCTCGACGACCGTCTGGGCGGTGGCCCGCACCCGGCGCTGCTTCAGCTCCGGCAGACTCGCGCCGGGCACGCCGCGCTTGACGGCGATCAGCGCGTCCATCAGGCGCAGGCCCTCGAACGCGTCGCGGGCGTAGCGGACCTCGCCCTCGTAGATCTCGTGGAGGTCCTGCTCGACGTAGGCCCGGGTGAGGGCGGCGCCGCCGAGGATGACCGGGTAGTCGGCGGCCATCTTGCGCTGGTTGAGCTCCTCCAGGTTCTCCTTCATGATCACCGTGGACTTGACCAGGAGCCCCGACATGCCGATGACGTCGGCACGGTGTTCCTGGGCGGCCTCCAGGATCGCGGAGACGGGCTGCTTGATACCGAGGTTGACGACGGTGTAGCCGTTGTTGGACAGGATGATGTCGACGAGGTTCTTGCCGATGTCGTGGACGTCGCCGCGCACGGTGGCCAGCACGATGGTGCCCTTGCCGTCGTCGTCGGTCTTCTCCATGTGCGGTTCCAGGTGGGCCACCGCGGTCTTCATGACCTCGGCGGACTGGAGCACGAATGGCAGTTGCATCTGGCCCGAGCCGAACAGCTCGCCGACGACCTTCATGCCGTCGAGGAGCGTCGCGTTGACGATGTCGAGGGCCGGGCGCTCCTTCAGGGCGTCGTCCAGGTCCTGTTCGAGGCCGTTCTTCTCGCCGTCGATGATGCGCCGCTTGAGCCGCTCGTCCAGCGGCAGGGCGGCGAGTTCCTCCGCGCGGCCGGCCTTGCGGGACTTGCTGGTCGCGCCCTCGAAGAGGGCCATCAGCTTCTGGAGCGGGTCGTAGCCCTCGCGGCGGCGGTCGTGGATGAGGTCGAGGGCGGTGGTGACCTCCTCCTCGGTGAAGCGGGCGATCGGCAGGATCTTCGAGGCGTGCACGATCGCCGAGTCGAGGCCGGCCTTGACGCACTCGTCGAGGAAGACCGAGTTGAGCAGGACGCGCGCGGCCGGGTTGAGGCCGAAGGAGATGTTCGACAGACCGAGGGTGGTCTGGACGTCGGGGTGGCGCTGCTTGAGCTGCCGGATCGCCTCGATGGTGGCGACGCCGTCGCCCCGGGACTCCTCCTGGCCGGTGCAGATGGTGAAGGTCAGGGTGTCGATGAGGATGTCCGACTCGTGGATGCCCCAGTTGCCGGTGAGGTCGTCGATGAGGCGCTCGGCGATCGCGACCTTGTGCTCGGGGGTGCGCGCCTGGCCCTCCTCGTCGATGGTCAGGGCGATCAGCGCGGCGCCGTGTTCCTGCGCGAGCTTGGTGACCTTCGCGAACCGCGACTCGGGGCCGTCGCCGTCCTCGTAGTTGACGGAGTTGATGACCGCGCGCCCGCCGAGCTTCTCCAGGCCGGCCCGGACGACGTCGACCTCGGTGGAGTCCAGGACGATCGGCAGGGTGGACGCGGTGGCGAAGCGGCCGGCCAGTTCCCGCATGTCGGCGACGCCGTCGCGGCCCACGTAGTCGACGCACAGGTCGAGCATGTGCGCGCCCTCGCGGATCTGGTCGCGGGCGATCTCCACGCAGTCGTCCCAGCGGCCCTCCAGCATGGCCTCGCGGAACTTCTTCGAGCCGTTGGCGTTGGTGCGCTCGCCGATCGCCATGTAGGCGGTGTCCTGGCGGAACGGCACGGTCTGGTAGAGCGAGGCGGCGCCCGGCTCGGGGTGCGGGTCGCGCGGGGCGGGTGTCAGGTCCCGTACGCGTTCGACGACCTGGCGCAGGTGCTCGGGGGTGGTGCCGCAGCAGCCGCCGATCAGGGAGAGGCCGTACTCGGTGACGAAGGTTTCCTGGGCGTCGGCGAGTTCGGGGGCGGTCAGCGGGTAGTGGGCGCCGTTCTTGCCGAGGACCGGGAGGCCCGCGTTCGGCATGCAGGACAGCGGGATGCGGGAGTGGCGGGCCAGATAGCGCAGGTGCTCGCTCATCTCGGCGGGCCCGGTGGCGCAGTTGAGGCCGATCATGTCGATGCCGAGCGGCTCCAGCGCGGTGAGCGCGGCGCCGATCTCCGAGCCGAGGAGCATGGTGCCGGTGGTCTCGACGGTCACGGAGACGATCAGCGGCAGGTCCACGCCCAGCTTGTCCAGGGCCCGGCGGGCGCCCAGCACGGACGCCTTGGTCTGCAGCAGGTCCTGGGTGGTCTCCACGAGCAGCGCGTCGGCGCCGCCGACGATCATGCCTTCGGCGTTCTGCTGGTAGGCGTCCCGCAGGAGCGTGTACGGGGCGTGGCCGAGGGTCGGCAGCTTGGTGCCGGGGCCCATGGAGCCGAGGACCCAGCGCTGCTGTCCGGTGGAGGCGGTGAACTCGTCGGCGACCTCGCGGGCGATGCGGGCCCCGGCCTCGGAGAGCTCGTGGACGCGTTCGGCGATGTCGTACTCGGCCAGGGCCGCGTGGTTGGCGCCGAAGGTGTTGGTCTCGACGCAGTCGACGCCCACCGAGAAATATTCCTCGTGGACGGAGCGCACGATGTCCGGGCGGGTGATGTTCAGGATCTCGTTGCAGCCCTCAAGGTCCTGGAAGTCCTCAAGGGTCGGGTCCTGCGCCTGGAGCATGGTGCCCATCGCGCCGTCGGCCACCACCACGCGGGTGGCGAGCGCCTCGCGGAGGGCGTCGGTTCGAGCCCGGCTGTAGGCCGACTCGGACGGAAGGGACGGGTTCGGCAACGAGGCCATGGAAGATGCTCCCTGGAGTGCGACGGCTGTCGGCTTTGCGCTTCTTGTGGAAGGCGCACGCCGTCAGGGTAGCCCGCGGCGGCGCCGGAGGGGCGGGAGCGTCCACGGGACGGACGCGCGATCCGTTCCCGGCGTCGGGCTGGATGCGTTCGCAACTCATCACGGCCGCCCATTAGCGGGAGGTCGGCGGCGAGCGGTAATGTTCGACATTGCCGAACGGTGGCAGCGAAGCGGCGACCGACGGTCCAAGGGGACGGAGGGCACGACGGCGATGGCACGGAACATCCAGTCGCTCGAACGGGCGGCCGCGATGCTGCGGCTGCTCGCGGGCGGGGAGCGACGGCTCGGCCTGTCGGACATCGCCTCGTCGCTGGGCCTGGCGAAGGGCACGGCCCACGGGATCCTGCGCACACTGCAGCAGGAGGGCTTCGTCGAGCAGGACGGGCCCTCCGGGCGCTACCAGCTGGGCGCCGAGCTGCTGCGCCTGGGGACGACCTATCTCGACGTGCACGAACTGCGGGCGCGCGCCCTGGTGTGGACCGACGACCTGGCCCGCTCCAGTGGCGAGAGCGTCTATCTGGGGGTGCTGCACCAGCAGGGCGTACTGATCGTGCACCACGTGTTCAGGCCCGACGACAGCCGGCAGGTGCTGGAGGTCGGGGCCATGCAGCCCCTGCACTCCACGGCGCTGGGCAAGGTCCTGTCGGCGTACGACCCGGTGGCGCACAGCGAGGTCCTGGAGGCCGAGCGCGAGGAGTTCACGGCGCGCACGATCAGCGCGCCGGAGGCGTTCGAGCACGTCCTCGACCTGACCCGCGCGCGCGGGTACGCGGCCGATGTCGAGGAGACCTGGACGGGGGTGGCCTCGGTGGCGGCGCCCATCCACAACCAGCGGCGGATGCCCGTCGGCGCGGTGGGGGTCACGGGGGCGGTGGAGCGTGTCTGCGACAAGGACGGCGGGCTGCGTCCCGAGCTGATCGCCGCCGTCCGCGACTGTGCCCGTTCGGTCTCCAGGGACCTGGGCGCCGGGCGGTTCTGAGTCCGCGCCGAGCCCTGGGTGGGGCCTGGCCGAGTCCGGGCCCGCGATCGTGGGAAGAAGGCCGGTACGTCGTCGACGTACCGGCCTTCTTCGCGCCCCGCCGGCCACGGAACGTTCCTGCTCGCACGCGGTGTGCGGCCGTTCTCATGATCGATGGGTCACAGCGGTCAGTAACGATCGTGTTTTCGGCAACAGGGGCCTTGACGAGGTGGTATTGGCGGAGCAAGACTCCCGTCCATCGGTCGGCATTGTCGAACACCTACCGGCAATACGCGTTAGAGTGTGACAAGGCCAAGGGCCGGCAACGACCTCACCTGAGGTCGCGAACCACCGGAGGGACCCGGGGTTCGCCTTCCCCTGGACGAAGGACAAAGGAGTCGCGGGTGTCCAGCTCCGACATCTTCATCGGCGAGACCATAGGTACCGCCATACTCATCCTGCTCGGCGGTGGCGTGTGCGCCGCCGTCACACTGAAGGCCTCCAAGGCACGTAACGCCGGGTGGCTCGCCATCACCTTCGGGTGGGGCTTCGCGGTGATGACCGCCGTGTACATATCGGCGCCGCTCTCCGGTGCCCATCTGAACCCGGCCGTCACCCTCGGCATCGCGATCAAGGACGACGACTGGAGCAACGTCCTGACCTATTGGTCGGGCCAGCTCCTCGGCGCCATGATCGGCGCGGTACTCGTGTGGATCGCGTACTACGGACAGTTCCTCGCGCACCTCACCGACCGCGCCATCGTTGGAGACCAGCACAGTGTGGGCGGCGCCGGTACACAGGACGTCAAGTCCGTGGAGGCCCGGGAGGCCAAGGCGGGTCCGGTGCTCGGTGTCTTCTCCACCGGCCCGGAGGTCCGGGTCGCGTGGCAGAACATCGCCACGGAGATCATCGGCACCATCGTGCTGGTGCTCGCGGTCCTCACCCAGGGGCTCAACGACAGCGGCAAGGGTCTCGGCACCCTGGGCGCGCTGATCACCGCCTTCGTGGTCGTCGGCATCGGTCTCTCGCTCGGTGGTCCGACGGGGTACGCGATCAACCCGGTCCGTGACCTCGGCCCGCGCATCGTGCACGCCCTGCTGCCCCTGCCCAACAAGGGCGGTTCGGACTGGAGCTACGCCTGGATCCCGGTCGCCGGACCGCTGATCGGCGGAGCGATCGCCGCGGGCATCTACAACGTCGCCTTTGCTTAGAGCTTTACAGCTTTGCTTGGAGCCGTACGTCCGCTCGGCGCCGACGTCCGTCCGGTACGGGACGGACGTCGGCCGGAGCCGGGAGCAATACGCCGTAAGCCAGCCCTTCATCCACGGACCTTCAGGAGCACACCGTGACCGACGCGCACACCGCCGGCCCCTTCATCGCCGCCATCGACCAGGGCACCACCTCCAGCCGCTGCATCGTCTTCGACCGGGACGGGCGGATCGTCTCCGTCGACCAGAAGGAGCACGAGCAGATCTTCCCGAAGCCGGGCTGGGTCGAGCACAACGCCGCCGAGATCTGGACCAACGTCCAGGAGGTCGTCGCCTCGGCCGTGGAGAAGGCCGGCATCACCCGCGACGACATCAAGGCCATCGGCATCACCAACCAGCGCGAGACGACGCTGCTGTGGGACAAGAACACCGGTGAGCCCGTCCACAACGCCCTCGTCTGGCAGGACACCCGCACGGACGCGCTCTGCAAGGAGCTCGGCCGCAACGTCGGCCAGGACCGCTTCCGCCGCGAGACCGGCCTGCCGCTCGCCTCGTACTTCGCCGGTCCCAAGGCCCGCTGGCTGCTGGACAACGTCGAGGGCCTGCGCGAGCGCGCCGAGGCCGGCGACATCCTCTTCGGCACGATGGACAGCTGGGTCATCTGGAACCTGACGGGCGGTGTGAACGGCGGCCGGCACGTCACCGACGTCACCAACGCCTCCCGCACGATGCTGATGAACCTGCACACCATGCAGTGGGACGAGAAGATCGCCGAGTCCATCGGCGTCCCGCTGAACATGCTGCCCGAGATCCGCTCCTCCGCCGAGGTGTACGGCGAGGTCACCGGCGGCAAGCTGGGCGATCTGCTCGGTGGCATCCCGGTCGCCTCCGCGCTCGGCGACCAGCAGGCGGCCCTGTTCGGCCAGACCTGTTTCGCCGAGGGCGAGGCCAAGTCCACGTACGGCACCGGCACGTTCATGCTGATGAACACCGGCGACAAGCTCATCAACTCGTACAGCGGTCTGCTGACCACCGTCGGCTACCAGATCGGCGACCAGAAGCCGGTCTACGCCCTTGAGGGGTCCATCGCCGTCACCGGCTCGCTCGTCCAGTGGATGCGCGACCAGATGGGCCTGATCAAGTCCGCCGCCGAGATCGAGACGCTCGCGCTGTCGGTCGAGGACAACGGCGGCGCGTACTTCGTGCCGGCCTTCTCCGGTCTGTTCGCCCCGTACTGGCGCCCCGACGCCCGCGGTGTGATCACCGGCCTGACCCGGTACGTCACCAAGGCGCACATCGCGCGCGCCGTCCTGGAGGCCACGGCCTGGCAGACCCGTGAGATCAGCGACGCCATGACGAAGGACTCCGGCGTCGAGCTCGCGGCCCTCAAGGTCGACGGCGGCATGACCTCCAACAACCTGCTGATGCAGACCCTGGCCGACGTCCTGGACGCCCCCGTGGTGCGCCCGATGGTCGCCGAGACCACCTGCCTCGGCGCCGCCTACGCCGCCGGTCTCGCCGTCGGCTTCTGGACGAACACCGAGGACCTGCGCGCCAACTGGCGCAGGGCCGCGGAATGGACCCCGAACATGGCCGCGGAGACCCGCGACCGTGAGTACAAGAGCTGGCTCAAGGCCGTCGAGCGGACCATGGGCTGGCTCGAAGACGATGCTGACGAGGAGTAATTCGCAATGACCACCCTGCAGAGTGTCCCGGCTCTTGGGACGCACCCGGCCAATGGCTCCGCCGCGTTCCATGCGAAGGCAGTGGGCCGCGCCGAGACCCGGGAGCAGCTGTCCAGGTCGACATACGACCTCCTGGTGATCGGTGGCGGAATCCTGGGCATCTCCACCGCCTGGCATGCCGCGCAGTCGGGTCTGCGGGTGGCCCTGGTCGACGCCGGCGACTTCGCCGGCGCGACCTCCTCCGCCTCCTCCAAGCTGCTCCACGGCGGTCTGCGCTACCTGCAGACCGGTGCGGTGAAACTGGTGGCGGAGAACCACTTCGAGCGCCGTGCGGTCTCCCGTCAGGTGGCCCCCCACCTGGCGAACCCGCTCACGTTCTACCTCCCCGTGTACAAGGGCGGGCCGCACGGCGCGGCGAAGCTGGGCGCGGGTGTCTTCGCGTACTCGGCGCTCTCGGCCTTCGGTGACGGCGTCGGGCACCTGCTCTCGCCGTCGAAGGCCGCGCAGGACGTTCCCGAGCTGCGTACGGACAATCTGAAGGCCGTGGCCGTGTACGGCGACGACCAGATGAACGACTCCCGGATGGCGCTGATGACGGTCCGCGCGGCCGTCGAGTCGGGTGCCACCGTGCTCAACCACGCCGCGGTCACCGGCCTGCGCTTCACCCGTGGCCGGGTGACCGGCGCCGAGCTGAAGGACACGCTCTCCGGTGACGAGTTCGGCGTGTCCGCGCGCCTGGTGCTGAACGCGACCGGGCCGTGGGTGGACCACCTGCGCAAGATGGAGGACGAGAACGCGGCGCCGTCCATCCGCCTCTCCAAGGGCGCGCACCTGGTCCTCAAGCGCACCTCCCCCTGGAAGGCCGCGCTGGCCACGCCGATCGACAAGTACCGCATCACCTTCGCCCTCCCCTGGGAGGACATGCTGCTGCTCGGCACGACCGACGAGGAGTACGAGGGCGACCCGGCGGACGTCTCGGTCACCGAGAAGGACATCTCACAGATCCTGGACGAGGCCGCCTTCTCGATCCGCGACAAGCAGCTGACCCGCGATCTGATCACGTACTCCTTCGCGGGTCTGCGCGTCCTGCCCGGTGGCCCCGGCGACACGTCGAAGGCCAAGCGGGAGACGGTCGTCACCGAGGGCCGGGGCGGCATGCTGTCCGTCGCCGGCGGCAAGTGGACGACCTTCCGGCACATCGGCCGGACCGTCATGAAGCAGTTGGAGTCGCTGCCGGGCCGTCCGCTCGGTGAGGACTTCGAGCCGATCTCGGCGCTCCCGAAGAAGCTGCCGCTGCCCGGTGTCGCCAACCCGCGCGCGGTCGCGCACCGGCTCCTGGTCGACTCGCCCGCGCCCGGTCCGCGCATGGCAGCCGACACGGCCAGGCACCTGGCGACGCACTACGGCTCGCTGGCCTTCGACATCGCCCGCCTGGCCGAGGACAACCCGGAGCTGGCCGGACGCGTGCACGAGGACGCCCCCGAGATCTGGGCGCAGGTCGTCTACGCCCGCGACAACGAGTGGGCGGAGACGGCGGACGACGTCCTGCGCCGCCGCACGACCCTGACGATCCGTGGCCTCGCGGACGACGAGATACGGGGCAAGGTCCAGAACCTCCTCGACAACAAGTAGGCCCGGGGCCCCGCGCCCCTTGAGGGGCGCGGGGAACCGCGCGACCAGCCCCCACCGGCCCGCAGGCGAAACGCTCAGTTCTGCCAACGCCCGCCCGAGAAGCGGGTAAGCGCACCGGCGAGGTCGGGCGGCACGCTCTCCCTGAAGGTCATCGCCATCACCAGGTACCACCCGTCCCGCCCCCGGAACATCCGCGGTGGTTCCGGCGCGCCCGGCCGGAGCCGTACATGGGGTCCGAACACCCGCTGGTTGCGGCCTCGGACGTACACCTGCCGGACACGAACGGCGAGAACGTCCTCCCAGGCGTACGCGGCCCGGCGTCTTCCCCTGGACGCGACGATCCCCCAGTGGTCGATCCGCAGGGTCAGGTGCAGCTTCGGCAGCAGGAACACGGCCACGTTCACGAACACGGCGAACGCGGGCCAGAACAGCACGCTGCTCCAGCCCATCGCGTTGTCCCAGTTGCCGGTCGCCGCCATGCGCACCGCCGCGAGCACCATGAAGAGACCGCACAGCGGCCAGTGCCCCAGCGGCAGACGCCGGTCACGGGCGTCCAGGACGTACTCGTGGTCGTTGGACACGACGGTGTAGCCGGACAGTTCGTGCAGCGGCGGTGGATTGTCCAGGACGTCGGAGAGCCGGGGCTGCGGCGCGGCGGGACGCGGCTGCCGCTGCTCCTGCCGGTACGGCTGGGGGCCGGTCACCGTGAACGGCTGCCGCGGGCCCGTGACCGTGAACGGCTGCCGCGGGCCGGCCCCGGTGGAGGCGGCCGGGAGCGGGTCCGCCGGGAGCACGGCGGACGGACGCCCGGCCAGATGTTCCTGCAGCCGGAGATGCCGGAACCGGTACGTGCCCCCGTACCGCTGGAGCAGTCCCCCGCCGTACGCGTCCCGCAGGAACTCCATGAGGGACCACGGCACCCGGCCGAGCACGGCGAGCCATGACTTGGAGACCACCCACAGGCACCACGGGCTGACGGCGACCAGGACGATCACCGCGCCTGTCATGCCCTTGGCGAAGGCGACCCAGAAGTCGACCGTGCCGTGCTCGGTCAGCAGGCTGTGCGCCCCGGTGCCCAGGCCGATCAGCGGGGCGACCACGGCGAGGGTGAGCAGGCCGGCGCGGCGCTCGCCGGCCAGGAGTTCGTCCGGCGTCGCCGCGTCGACCGTGTCGGCGGGCGCGGCGATCACGAGCATCACGAGCGCGGGAAGGATGTATCCGAAGACGGCCTGAGCCGTGAACGCGTCCCGGTGATGTGTGCCCTGGGCCAGGAACAGGAGGAACGCGCCGGGCACCACGAGCATGGCGAGCGAGGCAAGGGCGCGGCGCACGGAGGCCGCCCGGGTCGCGGAGCGCAGCACGGCACCCGCCTTGAAGGGGTTGGCCCTGCGGCGCGGTTCCCAGAAGCGGTCGCCGTACCACTGGAGCGTGGTCAGCTGGATGCCGGTGGCCAGGATCGCGGCGCCGAACAGGTAGTTGCGGTCGAACAGGTCGATGTTCAGCTGGGGCGAGTCGCTGAAGGTGTTCTCCACGCGCGTCACCACGGCCATCACCGACTCGGTGAGCGCGATGCAGAGGGCCACCAGGGTCGGTATGGCGAGCAGCCGTGCCGCCCTCGCCCGGTTCAGCCGCCACCAGGCGAACTCGCCGGTGCGGCGGCGTTCCAGCTCGCGGGCGAGGAACGCGAGCCAGCCCCGGGCGCGGGCGGGATTCCAGTGGCCCGGCGCGTGCAGCCGCTCGCTGTCGTGGGCGCGGGGTGCGAAGGCGGCCGGGATCACCGTGTCCATCAGGTGGCGCTCGACCGCCTCCCGGGTGGGCAGCCGGGCGCGGTCGGCGAGGCGGGCCGGGTCGGTGTGGGCCGGCCGGTGGGCGCGCCGGGCGAGCCAGATCATCAGCGGGGTGGAGAGGGCCTGGCCGAGGGGTCCTTCGGGGTGTTCGGCGAGTTCGTCGAGGACCGGGCCCCACTGTTCGTGCCGTGCCGGGTCGGCCGTGCGCAGCAGATGGACCACGGCGTCGCGCGGGCCCACCGGCAGCGCCTCGATGTCCGAGGCGCCCACGACCCTGACGTCGAGTGTCCGGTACTCCTGGGTCCGGGAGGCCAGCACGAAGCCCAACTCCCTGGGTGCGGAGTTCAGTTCGCGGACCACGGCGGCCCTGCGGTGGTCGGGGAGTTCGTCGAGGCCGTCGAGTACGGGCAGGACGCGGCCGTCGCGTACGAGGCGGCGGGCCGGATGCGCGCCGGCCACCCGGGGCAGTCCGGGGTGGTCCTCGGTGAGCCGGCCGACCAGCCAGTCGCGCAGCCCCACGCTCTCCGCGTCCCACGACTCCAGCGAGAGGAGCAGCGGGACGGGTACGCCCCGGTCGCCGGGCACGCGGCGGGTCACGTCGCCCAGATGGCGTGCGGCGAGCAGGACGACGGTCATGGCGAGCAGGGTCGACTTGCCGGAGCCTGGGCCGCCGAGCACGAGGAGGCGCCGTGCGTCCAGGGCGAGCAGGGTGTCCACGATGGCGCCCAGGCGGTCGCTGCGCGCGGGCCGTACCGCGGTGGCGTCCGTGGCCGGTGCCGTGGCGCCGGCCGGGGCGGTGGCTCCCCAGCGGGCGAGCCAGCGCACCGCGAGCGGGCCCTCGATGTCGCCGAGTTCCCAGGCGGCCACCTCGCCCGACCACTGGGCGCGTACGGACCGGGCGAGTTCCTCGGCCGCGGTGTCGACGGGCTCGCGCGGGGGCGGCAGGTTGACGACCAGGTCGCCCTGGATCCAGCCGGCCTGGACGAGGTATTCGATCGTGCTGTCGCGCACGATGTTGCGCACCTCGGACGGTGGTCTCCACCCGTCCCGCCCCTGGCCGCCGTGCCCCCCGTCGCGCCCGCCCCGTCCGCCCCGTAGCGTTTCCATGAGCAGATTGTCACCGTGCGCACGCTGCCCGTCACGGGAAATCACAGCATCGGCACACCTGTTGGCTCGTTCACATCCGCGATGCCCTGATGCCGTCGACGCTGCTGAGGCTGCCGACGTTCGCTACGTTCTCTGCGTTCTCGATGGCTTCGACGTCCTCGATGTCCTCGGGGCGGAGCAACTCCGTTCTGCGGAGGATGAGTTGCCGTCCGAGCCGGAGCGTGGCGCGTGAGGCGGGGACCGGGTCGGGCAGGGTCGTCAGGTCGGTGAGGTGGGCGAAGCCGATGACGCGGCGCACGATCTCGGTGCCGGCGAATCCGACGGCGTCGGTCCACACCCGGCGCAGGAAGCGGTCGAGGTAGGCGTCGTCGAAGAAGGTGTCCACGCGGGTCGGCCACAGACGGCGGAACTCGGACTCGAACCCCTCCCAGGCAAGCCGGAGTTGGGCGGCGTGGTCGGTGACCGTGCCCAGAGCCCGCGCCCGGGCCGTGGCTACCAGGACGTTGGCCCAGTACAGGCCGAGGTCGTAGCCGATCGGGCCGACGAAGGAGAACTCCGGGTCGAAGACCCGGATCACGGGGGTGTCGTCGCGTTCTCCGACCATGACGCTGCCGGTGTGCAGGTCGCCGTGGAGCAGGGCCTGCGCGGACGTCATGAAGGTGTGGCGGAGGTCGGCGACCTCGGTGCGCAGCCGGGTGTCGGAGCGGAACTCGGCGGCGAGGTCGTCGAGTTCGGGGTGCCAGTGGTTGTGCTCGTGCTCGACGTACGGCTCGGAGAGGACGACGTCCTCGGTGATCCTGCACAGCTCGGGGCTGACGGAGGCCGCGATCAGTGCCTTGCGCTCGGCGGACGGCATACCGAAGTCGCTGGTGGCGAAGGTGAGTTGGGCGACGAACTCGCCGATCCTGTGTGAGGTGTCCGGGCCGTAGGAGCCGCCCTCGTTGAGGACCGTGCGCAGGACCTCCAGGTCGGACATGTCCTCCATGACGAGGGCGTGGTTGGCGGCGTCGTAACCGAGGATCGCCGGGATCTTGTCCGGGGCGACCCTGGCGACCTGCTGGTAGGCGCGGGCCTCGGCGTCGGCACGCTCGGGGCTCATCGGCCAGGAGGGACCCGCGACCCGGACCCAGGGCAGGGCCTGCTTGACGGCGAGGCCGCGGGTGCCGGCGCCGTTCGAGGCAAGGAACACGCGGTTCATGTTGCCGTCGGAGACCTCGCGGACCTGGATGTCGTCCGGGTCGTCCCAGTGGCCGCGCTCGCGCAGGTACGCGGGCACGTCCTCGGTCTCCAGGATGCGGTAGTCCATGTGAACTCCCTTGTGCGGTAAGGCTGTTCGGTCTGGTTGTTCGGTACGCGGCAGACGGTCGGCGGTGCGGCTACGCGGTGCGGCGCCTGGCCAGGGTGAAGCTGAAGATCAGGGCGAGGATGAGGACCGCGCCCTCGACGACGTCCTGCGTGTAGTACGGCAGGCCCTTGATGGTCAGTCCGGTCGTGATGATGCCGATCAGGACGGCACCCAGCGCGGTGCCCCAGACGTTCGGGCGGCCCCGGCCGAGGACGGAGGTGCCGACCAGGGCGACCGCCACCGCCTCCAGGAGCTGGGAGGTGCCGGCCGAGACGTCCCCCTGGCCGATACGGGAGGCCAGGATGAGGCCGCCGATCGAGGCGAGGACGCCGGACAGGACGTACGCCAGGGCCCGGTAGGCGCCGACGCGGATGCCGGCCAGCCGGGAGGCCTCCGGGTTCGCGCCGATCGCGTACAGGACGCGGCCCCAGCGGGTGCGGGCGAGGAACACCCAGGCGACGACCGTGAGCGCGCCGAAGATCAGCACCGAGACCGGGATGCCGAGGACCGTGCCGCGGTCGATGCGCAGGAAGCCCTCGGTGAACCTGCCCGGCGCGGTGGAGCCGTCGGACTGGGTCATGCCGGGGGTGATGGACTGGCCGTCGACCAGGACGAGTTTGGTGCCCTGGATCACGAACATGGTGCCGAGCGTGGCCAGCATGTCGGGGATCTTGAGGACCACGATCAGCAGCGCGTTGAGCAGCCCGGCGAGCGCGCCCGCCGCGATCACGGCGAGGATCGCCACGAGCCCGACCTGGTTGTACGAGACCATCGTCTTGGCGGCGACCGTGACGCCGAGCCCCGCGACGGCGCCGACGGACATGTCGATGCCGCCCACGGCCATGGTGAGGGTGACGCCCAGGCCGAGGATCGCGGCGACGGACACGTACCGGAGGGTGTCCAGGAGCGTCGCGGAGTCGCGGAAGGACGGCTCGCTGAGCGCGAAGTACGCGAAGAGCGTGACGGTGACGAAGATGAAGCCGTACTTGATGACGGCGCCCTGGACCCGCAGGGCCGGGGAGGTCGCGGGCGGAAGGGCCGCCTTGGTCGGCACCTCGGTGCTCTGGGTGGTGGTCATGGCGTGCTTCCCCGTGCTTCCCGCTGTGGCTTCGTGGTGGCCGGCATCAGACGGACGCCGAGATGGTCCGGATGACGCGGTCGCGCTCCGCGTCCTCGCCGTACGCGTCGAGGTGGATCTCGCCCGCGGCGAGGACGACGACCCGGTCGGCGACCTCCAGGACCTCGTCGACGTCGGCGGACAGGACGAGGACGGCGGCCCCTTCGGCGGCCAGGGCGCGGGCCCGGCGGCCGATGTCCCGACGGGCACCGATGTCCACGCCTCGGAACGGCTCGTCCAGGATGAGGACACGGGGTTTCTCGGCGAGCCAGCGACCGACGACGACCTTCTGCTGGTTGCCGCCGGACAGCTCCTCCACCGTGCTGTGCTCGTCGCGGGCGACGACGCCGAGCTGTTCGATGGTGTCGCGGCCGAGGGCGTTCTCCCTGCGTCGGTTCACGAGCCCGGCCGTGGAGAGGGACCTGAGGAACGGCAGCGAGACGTTCTGGGCCAGCGACCAGCCGGGGACCAGGGCGTCGGTGTGCCGGTCCTCCGGGACGAGATGCACACCCCGGCGGATCGCGTCGGCGGGGCGGCGGGGCGCGTAGGGCCTGCCGTCCAGCTCGACGGTTCCGCTCGGGAACGGCTCGGCGCCGAAGAGGCCGCGGGCCAGTTCGGTCTTGCCCGCGCCCAGCAGCCCGACCACACCGGTGACCTCACCCGCCCGGAGATCGAGGTCCTGGGGGGTACGGCCCGGGAGCAGCGGTACGCCCTTGAGTGAGACGGCGATCTCACCGGAACCGGAACCGGAACCCGCGTCAGTGCCGGTGCCTGTGCCGGTGCCTGTGTCTCTGGCTTGCTTGGCGTCCGTGGGGCGGGCCGTCCGCGCGCCCTGGGCCTGCGCGAGCATGGCGTGCAGGGCGCGGTCCCAGTCGAAGGGCTTGGCCTGGTCCTCGGTGAGACGGCCGTCCCGAAGGACGACCAGCCGGTCGGCGAGCGCGTCGATCTCGCCGAGGCGGTGGGAGACGTACAGGACGGCGATGCCGTCGTCCCGCATCCGTTCGACGAGTGCGAACAGGCGCTCGGCCTCGGCGGCGGAGAGGGCGGAGGTCGGTTCGTCGAGGACGAGGAGGCGGGGGCTGGTCGCGAGAGCGCGGGCAAGGATGAGCAACTGCCGGTCGGAGATGCCGAGTTCGGTGACGTCCCGCTTGAGGATCTGGTCGCTCCAGCCGAGGTCGAGCGCCGACTGGATCTCTCGGGCGCGGGCCAGCAGCCGGCGTCCGTCGAGGAACGGGTTGCCGCGCCGCTGGGCCAGTTCCTCGAAGACGAGGTTCTCGGCGACCGTGAGACCGGGGACGATCCCCTCGCCGATGCGCTGGTGCACGGTCTGGATGCCCAGCTGGCGGGCGGCGAGCGGGGACCCGAGGGCGGCGGGCTCGCCGTTCACCTCGACCTGTCCGCTGTGGTCGGTGTGCACCCCGGAGAGGATCTTGATCAGGGTGGACTTGCCCGCGCCGTTGGCGCCGAGCAGCGCGACCACGCTGCCGGGCGCGATGTCCAGCGAGACGGACTCCAGGACCGTCTTCCCGCCGAAGGCCATACCGACGTCACGCAGGCTCACGGCGGCGGGAGCGGCCGACGGAGCAGCCGGTGGGCCGCCGGGCCGGTCGCCGGGCCGGTCGCCGGACCTGTCGCCGGACCTGTCGCCGGACCTGTCAGTGGACCTGTCAGTGGGCCGGTCAGTGGGCTGGTCAGTGGGCTGGTCAGTGGGCGACATTGGGGATCCAGTCGGCCGTGCTGACCTTGGCGAGGTCCAGCGCGGGCAGCGCCTCGCGCAGCTGGTCCATGTTCTCGATGCTCTTGCTCTTCAGGAAGTCCTGGGTGATCGCGACGGCCGGGAACTCGACCGAGGTCTTGTTCAGCTGTCCGGCCAGTTCCAGGGCCGCGGTCCGGACGACGGCGGCGCCGACCGCCGAGGGGTCCGTGCCCGCGGTGGCCACCCAGGGGCTGTCCTTGGCGGTCATGTTCTGGATGTCGGCGTTGGAGACGTCCGCGCCGAAGACCTTCACCTTGCCCTGGAGCTTCTTGTTGTTGACGGCGAGGACGGTGCCCTTGGCGAGTTCGTCGTAGGGGGCGAAGACGCCCGCCACGTCCGAGTGCTGGGTGAGCGCGGCGCTGACCAGGGGCACGTTGTCGGTGGCCGTGGAGTCGGTCACCTTGCCGACCTTGAACGCCTGCTTCCAGCCGTTGGCGTCGGCCGTCTTCTTCCAGACGCTGTCGCGCTTGTCGAGGGCCGCGTACCCGGCGACGTTGACGTAGCCGACCTTCGCGTCCTTGCCGAGTTCGTCGGCCATCACGTCGAGGACGGCCTGGGCCATGCTGGCGTCGTCCTGCTTGGTGCTGACGACCGACTTGTTCGTGGTCTCCACGTCGTAGACGACGACCTTGATGCCCTTCTTCACCGCCTTGTCGATCTCCGGCTGGATCGTGGCCGGGAAGCCGTGGTCGACGATGATCGTCTTCGCCCCGGAGTTGATGGCCGAGGAGAGGTCGGTGGCCTGCTTGGCGTTGTCCGCCTGGGCGTCGTACACCGTCAGGTCGATGCCGAGGGCCTTGGCCTGGGCCTTGGCTCCGTTGCCCCACTGCTCGAAGTAGTCGCCGGCGCCGCTCTGCCGGACCAGCGCGACCTTGACCTTGCCCTCGCTGAAGGGCGCGGGCTTCTTTCCGGTGGCGGTGGCGGCGGGCGCGGCGCTGTCGCCGGCCTTCTGCGAGGCGTCCGACGACTGCGAGCACCCGGCGAGGAGGAGGGCGGAGGCGGAGGCCAGCGAGAGTGCGGCGAACGGCAGACGCGTACGGGGCAGACGGGTGCGGGGCAGACGAGCACGAGTACGGGGCATGACGGCTCCAGGGGCGGTGCGCGGAAGGAAGGAAGAGGGCGTGCGGAGTGCGGGGGTGCCGGTCCGGAGCGCCGGGGCGGGGGCCAATTCAGGCCATGGCCGCGGGCGGGTCAGCGACAGCGGGCTGTGGTCGACCGGAGCAAGTCCACGTACAGCCGCCGCACGAGCAGCAGCGTCTTCATACGCAGATCATGAGAACGTTTCCAGCCAGCCGTCAAAGTATTGGGACCGCATTCTCAGTAGTTGAGACAACAACTTCGTCACACTCGGCCGACCACCGGTCGGGAGTTACGATCTCGGGACCGGCACCCGACCCGGGACAGTGAGGTCTCCGATGGCGACACCAGGCGCGACAGCGACACACCGCTGTACCGGCGCGGTGTGTCGCGGCTGATCACGGGTCCGGATCCCCACGTCGGGATCCCTGCTTCGAGCCGCCGCTCGCCGCGCTGAACCGGGTCGCCTGCCTTTCGACCGGTCCGGCCGGCCGGACCGGTCGCCGGTCCGGTATCCGGACAGGTGTCCACCGTTCCGGGCCGTCCACGGTTCCGGGCCGTCCGCCGTCCTTGTCCTTCGTCCCTCCCCACTCCTGGAGTTGCTCCCATGACCTTGCTGACCACGTGGCCCGAGTCCGGACCCGAGACGACGGTGCGCCGCACCTCCGAGCCCGCCGAGATCGCCGCCGCGCTCGCTCCGCTCGGGGTGCGCTACGAGCAGTGGCCGGTCCGCGAGGACGTTCCCGCGGACGCCGACACCGAGACCGTCTTCGCCGCGTACGGCCGGGAGATCGACAAGCTGAACGCCGAGGAGGGCTTCACCACGGTCGACGTCCTCGGGCTGCACCCGAGCGACGACCCCGAGTTCCCGGCGAAGGCGAAGGCCGCGCGGGAGAAGTTCCTCCAGGAGCACACCCACGACGACGATGACGAGGTCCGGTTCTTCGTCGCGGGCTCCGGGATCTTCTATCTGCACGTCGACGGCGAGGTGCACGCCGTGTTCTGCGAGAAGGGCGACCTGCTGGGCGTGCCGCGCGGCACGACGCACTGGTTCGACATGGGGACCTCGCCCGCCTTCACCGCGATCCGGTTCTTCCACGAGGAGGACGGCTGGATCGGCAGCTTCACCGGTTCGACCATCGCCGGCCGCTTCCCCGACTACGACACCATCGCGGCGGGGTACGAGCAGGACCGGGCCGCGGCGTGAGCCTGCGGTTGACGTTCGACGTGGACGCCGTGGTGCTCGACATCGAGGGCACCACGAGCGCCACGGGTTTCGTCGTCGACGTGCTCTACCCGTACTCGCGCTCCCGTTTCGCGGCGCTGCTGGCGGAGCGGGGCGACGACCCGGAGGTGCGGCGGGCGGTCGACCAGGTACGTGAACTGCTCGGCGAGCCGGACGCCGACACCGTACGCGTCGAGAAGGCGCTCGACGTGTGGCTCGACGAGGACGTGAAGGCCACCCCGCTGAAGACCCTTCAGGGCCTCATCTGGTCGGAGGGGTTCGCCCGGGGCGACCTGGTCTCGCACTTCTACGACGACGTGGTGCCGGTGCTGCGGCGGTGGCACTCCGCCGGCGTACGGCTGCATGTGTACTCGTCCGGGTCCGTGGCCGCGCAGCGCGCGTGGTTCGCGAGCAGCCCGGACGGTGATCTGCTGCCGCTGGTCGACGGGTTGTACGACACGGAGAACGCGGGGCCGAAGCAGGAGCCGGAGTCGTACCGGCGTATCGCCGCGGCGACCGGTACGGAGGCCGGGCGCCTCCTCTTCCTCTCCGACCGGCCGGGCGAGCTGGACGCGGCGCGTGCCGCGGGCTGGCACGCGGTCGGGATCAGGCGGGCCGGTGAGCCGTACTACGAGCAGGGCGTCGGTGATCACGCGCAGGCGGGTTCGTTCGACGAGATCGACATCAGCGGCAGCGGCAGCGGCAGCGGCAGCGGCGCCAGAACTTCAGGGAGCACCACGTGAGTACGGACGTCAGCACGCTCGATCTGGAGGAGGCCGGGGCCGTCCTCGCCGCCGAGTCCGCCCGCTTCGCCTCGTTCGGCTGGATGCGCGGCACCTCCGGGAACCTGTCCGTGGTGCTCTCCCGCGATCCGCTGCGGCTCGCGGTCACCGCGAGCGGTCACGACAAGGGTGAACTGACGCCGGCGGATGTGGTGCTGGTCGACGGGCGGGGCTCCGCGGTGAGCGGTGGCAAACCGTCCGCCGAGGCGGAGCTGCACGCGCGCGTGGCGGCGCTGACCGGTGCGGGTGCCGTGGTGCACGTGCACACGGTGGCGTCCGTCGCGCTGGGGCGGCGGTCGCCGGGCGGGATCGTGCTCAAGGACCTGGAGATGCTGAAGGGTGTGGGGGTGCCGGCCCATGACGTGGAGGTCACCCTTCCCGTCATCGCCAACAGCCAGGACATGACGGTGCTCGGCGATCGGCTGGAGGCGGCGCGGGATCCTCGGATGCCGGCGGTTGTCGTGGCGGGCCACGGCTTGTACGTCTGGGGCGACACGGCTCGCCAGGCGCGCCACCACACGGAGGTCGTGGAGTGGCTCCTGGAACTGGAACTCACGGGCCGCTGAGCGCTCTTCGCCGACGGCGGGCTGGCGGGGACGTGCTGCGCCGTTCCCCGCGCCCCTTTAACGGGGACGCCGGACGTTCGTTCGCTGCGGGTGCGTGGGGGTTGGGCGCGCCGTTCCCCGCGCCCCTTAAGTGGCGGACGCCGGACGTTCGATTGCTGCGGGTGCGTCGAGGCTGGGCGCGCCGTTCGCCGCGTCCCTTTTGGGTGCTGAGTGGGTGCCCGTTTTCGGTTGCTGCGGGCAGAAGTTGGGGCGCAGCCCCGTTTTTAGGGGCGCGGGGAACTGCGCGGCACGCCCCCACCGGCGGTCAGCCGGGCGCCGGGAGGAGCCGGGCGCCAGGCCGGACTAGATCAGCCGGTCTCCCGGCAACTCCCCCGCGGAGACCTCCAGTACGCCCCGTTCCGTGACCAGCCCCGTCACCAAGCGCCCCGGCGTGACGTCGAACGCGGGGTTGTACCCGCGGGACCCCGCCGGCGCGGTCCGCACGCCCGACCACTCCAGCACCTCGGACCCGTCCCGCAGTTCGATGTGGATGTCGGCCCCCGTGGCCGTCGCCACATCGACTGTCGTCGTGGGCGCGGCCACCAGGAACGGCACACCCGCGTCGGCGCACGCCAGTGCGACCCCCACCGTGCCGACCTTGTTCGCCGTGTCCCCGTTGGCCGCGATCCGGTCGGCCCCGACGATCGCCGCGTCCACCTCGCCCCGAAGGATCGTCCCCGCCGCCGCCCCGTCCGCCTGGACGAAGTGCGGGATGCCCTCCTGCACCAACTCCCAGGCGGTGAGGCGCGAGCCCTGGAGCAAGGGACGCGTCTCGTCGGCGTACACGAGCTCCAGCCTCCCCCTCGCGTGCAGTTCGCGGATGACGCCGAGCGCCGTACCCCATCCGGCCGTGGCGAGCGCCCCGGTGTTGCAGTGCGTCAGCACCCGCAGCGGCCGGTCCACGCCGACACGCTTCAACAGCCAGTCCGCCCCGAACGCGCCCATCGCCCGGTTCGCCGCCACGTCCTCGCGCTGTACCGCGGCCGCCTCCGCCAGCACCGCGTCGAGGCCGTCGTCGAAGCGGGTCAGCACCCGGTCGACGCACACCATCAGGTTCACCGCGGTGGGCCGTGCCTCCCGGACACGCGCGACGGCCGCGAGCACCTGGCCGCGCGACCATCCCTCGCGCTCCCCCTGGAGCATCGCGAGCGCCACCCCGTACGCCCCGGCCGCCCCGATCGCGGGCGCCCCGCGGACGACGAGCCGCCGGATCGCGTCCACCAGGTCGTCCACGTCACGGATGTGGCGGGTCTCGGTGCGCTGCGGCAGGACGGTCTGGTCGATGAGGGCGAGGCTGTTTCCGGTCCAGTCGACAGCGCGCAGTTCCTGGGGCATAGCGGGGCACTCCTGAAGTTCCGAAGATGCGCGACACCGTACATGACCTCGGAGAACCCCGAGATGAGCGGCGGGAACCACAGTTCGAGACAGGTGCGCGGATGTCCGGAAACCGGTGTTACAGTCCAGCACCCGCAGCCCTGAAGGCCGATGTGTTGGAGGACGTGTGCTGCTGACGATGCGCCGCTTCCTCGACCACGGCCGCTGTGCAAGCGACGGCTGTCGACGCTGACCGCCGAGACACCGGCTCCCGTTCCGGTGTCCCCCGTGCCACCCCTGGTCCCCCTCACCTCTCAGCGTTTGTGCTGGAGCGCGCACCGCCGCACGCACCTTCATGGAAGGCCGGTCCCATGCCCCGTACCCGTACCCGTAGACCCCGTTCGCCGCGCCTCGCCGCCGTCGCCACCGGCAGCGTGCTGCTGGCCGTGGCCGCCACCGGCTGCAACGCCGCCGCGAAGGACGACAGTTCCTCGGCCGGTGCCAAGGGCGGCGGCAAGTCCTTCACGCTGGTGACGCCGGACTCGGTCGGCCAGAACCAGTTCCTGAAGCTGGCGGTCGACGGGGTGAAGGCGGCGGCGAAGGCGCACGACGGGACGCAGAAGGTCTACCAGTCCTCCGACAGCGCCTCGCAGCAGCAGAACGTGCAGGCCGCGGTCGACGCCGCGCCCGACGTCGTCGTGCTGGTCGGCTTCGAGTTCGCCGACGTGGTCGCGCAGCAGGCCGAGGCGCACCCGAAGCAGCAGTTCCTGATGGTCGACGCCTGCACCGAGAAGACGTTCGAGAACGTGAGCTGTGCCGTCTTCCGTGAGCACGAGGGCGTCTACCTGGCGGGCGCCGAGGCCGGGCTGCTCAGCGGGAGCGGCAAGGTCGGCGCGGTCGTCGTGCTGGACACGGGGCAGTTCCGGCGCTACAGCGACCCGTTCGCGGCCGGTGCGAAGAAGGTCGCCCCGAAGGCGTCCGCGAGCACCCGCTTCGTCGGCGGGCAGTCGCCGTTCGACGACTCGGCGCGCGCCAAGGAGCAGGCGAACTCGCTGCTCGCCAAGGGCACCGACCAGATCATGGCGGCGGCCGCGGCCGGCAACTACGGCGTCTTCGAGGCGGCCGAGGCGAAGAAGGCGTACGCGTACGGCGTGGACGTCAACCAGTGCACGGCCGCTCCCGGCACCGTCGTCGACAACGTGATCAAGAAGACCGATGTCGCCGTCCAGGAGGGCATCGAGCAGGTCCTGGCCGGCAAGGCGGGCAGGACCGTCTCGTACGGACTCAAGGAGGGCGGCATCAGCCTGACCGGCCTTGAGGACGGCGTGGACGCGTCGAAGTGCGTGATCGCCGACCACAAGGACGTGCTGAAGAAGGTCGAGGCGCTGCGCGACCAGATCGTGTCCGGAGAGCTGACGGTCGATGACCCGGCCGCCAAGTGACATACCGACGGCCGTGGGCGGGCTGCCCCCCGCCGTCGAGCTGCGCGGCATCACCAAGCGCTTCCCCGGCACCCTCGCCAACGACTCGGTCGATCTGACGGTCCGGCGCGGCGAGATCCACGCGCTGATGGGCGAGAACGGCGCGGGCAAGTCGACACTGATGTCCGTCCTGTACGGGATGGAGCGGCCGGACGCGGGTTCGATCCGTATCGACGGTGTCGAGGTGTCCTTCGGGAGCCCGGCCGCCGCGATGGCCGCCGGGCTCGGCATGGTCCACCAGAGTTTCAAGCTGTTCGACTCGCTGACGGTCGCCGAGAACGTCGTCTACCGGGCCGAGCCGCGCCGCTTCGGCCTGCTGGACCGGGCCGCGGCCCGGCGCCGGGTACGTGAACTGGGCGCCGAGCACGGCCTCGTCGTCGATCCGGACGCCCGGGTGGGCGACCTGCCGGTGGGGCTGCGCCAGCGCGTGGAGATCCTGAAGCTGCTGCACCGCGGCGCCCGTACGCTCATCCTCGACGAGCCGACGGCGGTCCTGACGCCCGCCGAGGCCGACGCGCTGTTCGCGGTGCTCAGGTCGCTGACCGCACGCGGCCGGACGGTGATCCTTGTCACCCACAAGCTGCGTGAGGTGCTGGAGGGCAGCGACCACGTCACGGTGCTGCGGGACGGGCGGGTCGTCGCCCGGCTGCGTACGGCCGACACGAGCGGCGCCGGGATCGCGGCGGCGATGACCGGCCGCGATGTCGAACTGGACCGCGTCCACCCGCCGGGCACGCCCGGTGACGTGGTGCTGGACGTCGAGGGTCTGAGCACGGCGGGCGTGCACGAGGTCGGGCTGTCCGTGCGGGCCGGGGAGATCGTCGGCATCGCGGGGGTCGCGGGGAACGGGCAGAGCGAGCTGGTCGAGGCGCTCGCCGGGCTGCGGCCGGCCACCGCCGGGCGGGTCGGGCTGCGGGGTGAGGACATCACGCACGCCTCGGCCACCGAGCGGCGTGCGAGGGGCCTCGCCTACGTTCCGGAGGACCGGCACGCGGTCGGTACCGCGCCCGCGGCCTCGGTCGCGGACAACCTCGCGATGGGCCACCACCGCACCTCGCTGTCCTCGCGGCACGGTCTACTGCCGCCCTCGGCCGTACGGTCCCACGCGCGCGATCTCGTCGAGCGTTTCGGCATCAAGGCGTCCACACCCGACGTGCCGGCCTCGGCCCTGTCCGGCGGCAACCTGCAGAAGCTGCTGATCGGCCGCGAACTGGCGCACGGAGCGCCGCTGTTGCTGGTCGAGCAGCCCACGCGCGGGGTGGACATCGGCGCGATCCAGGCCATCCACGACGAGCTGGTCGCCTACCGCGACGCGGGCCACGCCGTCCTCCTCGTCTCCGCCGAACTGAGCGAGAATCGCGGCCTCGCCGACCGGATCCTGGTGATGTACGAGGGCCGGGTGACGGCCTCGTACGACAGGTCGGACGCGGACGAGACGACGCTGGGCCTGGCCATGGCGGGCGGCGGGTCCGGGACGCCGGCCCCGGCAGCCGCCCCGACAGCCGCCGCATCGGACACCTCTGCCGCAACCGACACCCCCGCGCCGGACGGAGACTGACATGGCCTCGGCCCTGGACCTGGCCCGTATCAAGAGGGCGGCTCGTGGCAAGGGGGCAGCCCGTATCAAGGGGGCCCTGCGCTCCCCCGTCACCTTCTCGGTCGTCGCCGGGCTCGTCATCGGTGCCCTGTTCCTGGTGGGCACCGGCGCCGATCCGTTCGCCGCGTACGGGGCGGTCGTCACCGGCTCCCTGGGGGCCGACGGGATCGGGTCGACGCTCACCACGGGCACGAGCGTGCTGGGCATGGCCCTCGCACTAGCGATCCCCCTGCGCGCCGGGCTCATCAACCTGGGCGGGGACGGGCAGATGGTGCTCGGCGGCATCGCCGCCGCCGTCACCGGCCTCTACTCACCGCTGCCCGCGCCGCTCACCGTCGTCACGGCGCTGCTCGCCGGAATCCTGGCTGGCGCCGCGTACGCCGCGCTGGCCGCGCTGTGCGAGAACCGGTTCGGGGTGCCGCTGCTGGTCAGCAGCCTGCTGCTGAGCTATCCGGCGACCTCGCTCGCCTCCTATCTGGTGCGCTATCCGCTGAAGGAACCCGGCTCCAGCCTGCCCCAGACACGGCGGCTCCCGGAGGGCGTGGCGCTGCCCGCCCTCGGCACGTCGACCGTGACGGCCGGACTGCTGCTGGTCGTGCTGGCGGCTGGCGCGTACTGGTTCGCCGACCGGCGCACGGCCATCGGGTACGAGATCCGGATGACCGGCCTCAACGCGCGCTTCGCCGCCTACGCGGGCGTGGAGCGCAAGGGGCTCACGCTCCGGCTGGTGGCGACTTCGGGCGCGTTGGCCGGGCTGGTCGGCGCGATCGGTGTGCTGAGCTTCCCCTACCGCTTCCTCGACGGGTCGCTGACCGCCCCCGGCTACACCTGGACGGGCCTCACCGCGGCACTGCTCGCCGCGGCGGCCCCGCTGGGCACGGTGCTGGCGGCGTTCTTCTTCGCCGTCCTCCAGGTCGGCGGACTGTCCATGGAGCGCACGACCGAGGTGCCTCGCGAGCTGACGCAGGTGCTCCAGGCCATCGTCATCGTGTTCCTCGCGGCACGGCTGCGCTTCCCTCGGCTGCGGGGCCGAAAGCCCCAGGACCCCCAGCAGTCCGAGGAGCCCGCCGACCCGGCGACCGACGCCAAGGAACCCGCCTCCCAGGGGGAGTTCGCCTGATGTTCTTCGACTCCGATCTCCTCATGTCGGCGCTGCGCGCGCTGACGCCGATCCTGCTGGCCGCGCTCGGCGGGGCCCTGTGCGAACGGGCGGGCGTCTTCAACATCGGCCTTGAGGGCATGATGCTGATGGGCTGCTTCACGGCCGTCACGACCAGCTGGTTCACCGGCAGCCCCTGGCTCGGTGTCCTGGCCGCCGCGCTGGCCGCCGCCGCGTACTCGCTGGTCCTCGCCGTCGGCGCGGTCACCCTGCGCGGTGACGCGGTCGTGCTCGGCATCGCCATGAACCTCCTGGCGGTGGGCCTGACCGGCTTCCTGCTGCGTACGATCTTCGGCGTGCAGGGCACTTTCGACGACCCGTCACTGGCCGGACTGCCGCTGGTCGGCGGTTTCTCGCCGCTCGCCTATCTGGCGTGGGCGGCGGTGGGAGTGTCCGCGCTGTTGCTGTCCCGCCATGTGTGGGGGCTGCGGCTGCGCGGGGTCGGTGAGGCACCGGAGGCCGCCGCCACGCTCGGGGTGAGCCCGGCGCGCTACAAGTACGCGGCCGTGCTGGTGTCGGGTGTGCTGTGCGGACTGGCCGGGGCGCAACTC
This sequence comes from Streptomyces sp. NPDC017991, assembly GCF_044328075.1. NCBI lineage: Bacteria > Bacillati > Actinomycetota > Actinomycetes > Kitasatosporales > Streptomycetaceae > Streptomyces > Streptomyces sp. NPDC017991. The sequence continues at coordinate 297,750 of NZ_JBIRGP010000007.1, forward strand.
GCCCTGGGCAACGTCACGTTGTTCTCCGAGAACATGACGGCCGGCCGTGGCTGGATCGCGGTCGTGGCCGTCATGCTCGGACGGGCCCTGCCGCTCGGTGTGCTGCTCGCCGCGCTGCTCTTCGGACTCGCCGAGGCCGCGGGCTTCCGGCTCCAGGGCCTCGGCATGCCGCAGCAGGCCACCGACGCCGCCCCCTACGTCGTCACCCTCGTCGCCCTCTTCCTCAGCACGGCGCAGCGCCGCCGCCGCGCCGCCCGTACCCGCATGACCACGCGTACGACTGGAGTCACCTCATGACGCAGGAACAGGCCCCGCAGGACCTGGCCCCCATCACCCGCATACCCCGCGGCGGACTGCCCGCGCGCGCCGTCGTCGTCGGCGATCCCGCGCGCGCCGCGATCGTCGCCGCGCTGCTCGACGGCGCCGAGGAGGTCTCGTACCACCGCGAATACCGTCTGTTCAGGGGGACTTGGCAGGGTGTGCCGGTCGTCGTCGCCTCCCACGGGGTCGGCGCGCCGGGTGCGATCCTGCTCTTCCAGGAGCTGGCGGACGCGGGCGTGTCCACCTTCGTGCGGTTCGGTACGGCGGGTGCGATGCGGCCCGGGATCCAGGACGGCGACCTGGTCATCGCGGAGGCCGCGGTACGCGACGACGGTGTGACCCAGCAGTTGCTGCCCCCCGAGTATCCGGCGGTGGCCACCCCGGAGGCGGTGCTCGCGCTCCAGCTGGCGGCACGTGAGCAGGGCGCTCCGCACCACCGCGGCCTCGTGTGGACGCGGGCAGCCTTCCAGCCGGGGCTGATACCCCTGTTCTCGTACGACGGGGCGGGGCTCGCGGCCATCGAGATGGAGCTGTCCGCGCTGTACGTGACGGCTTCACTGCGCGGGCTGACCGCGGGCGGGCTGCTCGTGATCGACGGCGCGAACGCGGACGAGCTGGTCGACGAGGCCGGTACCGGCGGCTACGACCCGCACCGCGAGATCGTCGCGACGGGCGTGGAGCGCGGCGCGGTGGTCGCGCTGGAAGCCCTGCGCCTGCTGGCCGAGGCGGAGGAGCGCGCGCTGTGACCGTCCCCTCGCAACGCCCCGCGGCCACCACCGCCCCCGCCGACCTGCTGGTGCACGGCGGTGACGTCCTGACCGTCGACGAGGCCGGCACGATCGTGGCCGGCGGAGCCGTGGCCGTCCGCGACGGCGAGATCGTCGAGGTGGGCCCGGCCGAGGAGCTGCTGGCGCGATACCCGGCCGCCGAGACCCTCGACGCCACCGGCTGTCTCGTGCTCCCCGGCCTGGTCAACGCGCACACCCATCTGGCGATGACGCTGCTGCGCGGCCGCGCCGACGACGTGACCCTCCAGGGGTTCCTGGAGCGGGTGATCCGCTGGGAGAGCGAACTGCTGTCGGCCGAGAACGTCGCCACGGCGATCCGGGTCGCGATCGCGGAGAGCGTACGGGCCGGGGTGACCTCGGCGCTCGACATGTACTGGTTCCACGAGGCCGCCGAGCAGGTCGCGCGCGAGGCGGGCTGGCGGCTGCACACGGGCCCGACCTTCATGGACGTACCGGACCCGCCGGACGGCATCGCGTACGAGGACCGGCTGGAGTGGGCCCGACGTGACCTGGCGGGCCGTGCCGGGACGGGGGCGCGGCGGCCCGGTACGCGCCCCGTACTCTTCGCGCACTCCGCCTACACCCTCTCCCCCGGGCAGTTGACCGAGATCGCGGCGCTGGCGAGGGAGTTCGGCGCGCTGCTGCACATCCACGCGGCGGAGAACGCCACCGAGGTCGCCACCGTCGAGGTGCGGTACGGGAAGCGACCGGTCGAACTGCTCGACTCGCTCGGACTGCTCGGCCCCGATCTGCTGCTGGCCCACACCGTGGACCTCACCGGAGCCGAGATCGCGGCACTGGCCCGTACCGGTACGTCGGTCGCCCACTGTCCGGTGTCCAACCTCAAACTGGGCTGCGGCATCGCCCCCGTGCCGCGGCTGCTGAGCGCGGGCGTGACGGTCGGCCTCGGCACGGACGGCGCGGTCAGCTCCAACACCCTGGACGTGCTGCGCGCGCTGGGCCTCGCCGCCCTGGTGCACAAGGCCGACGGGGACCCCACGGCCGTCGGCGCCGAGCAGGCCGTGCGGATGGCCACGATCGAAGGGGCCCGGGCGCTGGGACTGGACGCCCAGCTGGGTTCGCTGGAGGCCGGAAAGCGCGCCGACCTGATCGTCCTGGACCTGGGCGGCCCGCATCTGGCGCCCCGCCACGACCCGTGGTCGACGCTCGCGTACGCGGCCCGAGCCGAGGACGTACGGGACACGCTCGTCGACGGCCGGGTCCTGATGCGCGGCCGTACGCTCACCACCCTCGACGAGGGCGCCGCGCTCGCGGACCTGGCGGATCTCGTGTCACGCTCCGACCTCGTGTGAGCCGCATAATGAGACATCGGATGTAAGACGGACGCAAGACAGAGGCAAGTCATCGGGTGTCCGCGTGACAGCCTGAGCGACGGGGAGGCCTGCCATGGCAGTCACCGATGAGGCGATCGAGAAGATCAAGGCAATGATCGTCTCCGGCGCACTGCGTCCCGGCGACCGGCTGCCGAAGGAGAGCGAGCTCGCCGCCGATCTGGGCCTGTCCCGCAACTCCCTGCGGGAGGCGGTGCGCGCCCTCTCCCTGATCCGCATCCTGGACGTACGGCAGGGCGACGGCACGTACGTCACGAGCCTCGACCCGCAGCTCCTCCTGGAGGCGCTGAGCTTCGTCGTGGACTTCCACCGCGACGACACGGTCCTGGAGTTCCTCGCGGTACGCCGCATCCTGGAGCCGGCCGCGACGGCGATGGCGGCGCAGCGGATCAGCGAACAGCAACTGGACGCGCTGACCGCCCAGTTGGACGCTCTGGGCGCCGGGCCCTCGGTGGAGGAACTGGTCGCCTGCGATCTGGAGTTCCACCGGGGCATCGTGCGGAGCTCGGGCAACTCGGTGCTCTGCTCCCTCCTCGACGGCCTCTCGGGGCCCACCACCCGTGCCCGCGTCTGGCGGGGCCTGACCCAGGAGGACGCGGTCGGCCGCACCCTGCGCGAACACCGCGCGATCCTCGGCGCCCTGCGCGACCGGGACGCGGAGGCGGCCCGCTCGTGGGCGACCGTGCACATCGCGAGCGTGGAGCAGTGGCTGCGCTCGACGCTGTGAGGGATCCCGGCAGATCGGACGACCGCGGGGTGTTCCGGGGCACCGAACGGGGCAGTGATCCGGTCACTCCCCCATGCGAGGGGGCTGCGGACGCCCTGTGCACAAGCCGTAAGGTTGGGGCGTACGTGAGGGTACGTCGGAAGGAGGCGCTGAGTGATCGAGCTCGACGGGGTTCCCGAGCTGGTCGACCCGGTCATGGTGGCCGCGTTCGAGGGCTGGAACGACGCCGGCGACGCCGCCTCCACCGCGGTCGCGCATCTGGACAGCGAGTGGAAGGGCGAGGTGTTCGCGGCGCTCGACGCCGAGGACTACTACGACTTCCAGGTGAACCGGCCCACGGTGTGGCTGGACGGCGGTGTACGCAAGATCACGTGGCCGACGACAAGGTTGTCAGTGGTCCGGGTCGGCGGCGACAAACCGCGGGACCTGGTGCTGGTGCGGGGCATCGAACCGTCGATGCGCTGGCGCTCCTTCTGCAACGAGCTGCTCGGTTTCGCCCATGAGCTGGGCGTGGAGCTGGTGGTGATCCTCGGCGCGCTGCTCGGTGACACCCCGCACACCCGTCCGGTGCCGGTCAGCGGGGTCACCTCGGACCCGGACCTGGCCCGCACGATGGATCTGGAGGAGACCAAGTACGAGGGCCCCACGGGCATCGTCGGCATCCTCCAGGAGGCGTGCACGCACGCGGGCGTACCGGCGGTGTCGCTGTGGGCGGCCGTGCCGCACTACGTGTCGCAGCCCCCGAACCCGAAGGCGACGCTGGCCCTCCTGAACCGCCTGGAGGACCTCATCGACCTGCGGATCCCGCTGGGCGAGCTGCCCGAGGACGCCCGGGCCTGGCAGGTGGGCGTGGACCAGCTGGCCGCGGAGGACAGCGAGGTCGCGGAGTACGTGCAGACGCTGGAGGAGGCCCGGGACACCGCCGAGCTGCCGGAGGCGTCGGGCGAGGCGATCGCCCGTGAGTTCGAGCGCTATCTGCGCAGACGGGACGGGAGCGGGCCGGCGGCGGCGCCGGGCAGCCACGCGACGGAGAGCGGCGACCCCGCCTCGTATCTCCGTGACGGTCCGGGCGGTCGCGCGAGGCCGCTCCGTCCGCAACGGCCGGAGCCGACCGACGGCGCCGCCGGTGACACCCCCGACGCGGCGGGTGACGCCGAGGACAGCACCGACGGCTCCGCCGGGGAGTCGCCCGGCACCGCGGACTCGAACGAGCCGCCGGATTCGTCGGAGTCATCGGAGGACTGACCGAACGAAAGGGCGGTGCGCTGCGGGCGCACCGCCCTTTCGCATGTCATGCACCGCCCTTCCGCGCGTCACGCGGCACGCGTCGTGGGGATGCGGAAGCGCGCGTCGGCGATCCGGGTGATCACCCGGCCCCCTGCGGTCAACAGGCGCTGTCACCCCATCACATGACACCCGTCTCCTCAGCCTTTGGCCGGATTGTGGCGTGACATCGGTTTCCGGACGAATTGCACACGGTACCCAATTCAATTTGTCTCCAAACGCAGTTGGCGAACTCGGGGGTGGACGAGTCGGCCCGGGAGGAGCAGGGTGTGCCCCGCAGGACACACCCGAAGGAACAACCGGAGGACACAGCACCGGAACGGTTCGCCGACGGACAACGACAACTGGACAGCGGCACCGACAACTTGAGCACCCGCACGGACCGAAGGGAGCGGCACGCGATGACCGACCAGGTACAGCCGGAGCAGGGCCCGGGAGCGTCCGGACCGGGGCCCGACGGAGCGGGATTCAACTACCGGGGAGCCGAGCAGGAGCTGATCGTCGTCGCCCGGCCCGAGGCCCAACTGCGCGCCGGGGCGCAGGGGGTTCGTTCGGCGGCCGGCGCCGACGTGTCGGCACTCACCATGTTCCTCAGCGACGAACAGCTCGCCCTGGAACCGCTGTTCGGCAGCGAGGAACGGCTCCGGTCGGCGTCCCGGCCGCCGGCCGCCGGCGCCGAGGCACTGCCCGACCTCGGACTGTTCTACCGGGTACGGGGCGGCGAGGAACGGGCCCAGGAACTGCGTTCACGGATCGCCGCGCTGCCGGAGATCGCCACGGCGTACGTGAAGCCGGCCGCCGTACCGGCTTCCGTGGGGTCCGTCGGTCAGAGCGCCGACGAGACCAGGCGTCACAAGGAGGGCGCCCCCGTCACCCCCGACTTCACCAGCCGCCAGGGCTATCTGCGCCCGGCGCCCGAGGGCGTGGACGCGTACTGGGCCTGGCAGCGGCCCGGCGGGTCCGGCCAGGGCGTCACCGTGATCGACGTGGAAGGGGCCTGGCAACTGGGCCACGAGGACCTGGCCGCGAAGCTGGCGGGTGTTGTCGTCGGCACCCCGATCCAGGACCTGGCCTGGCGCAGCCACGGCACCGCCGTGATCGGCGTGATCGGCGGCGACCGCAACGAGTTCGGGATCACCGGCATCGCGCCGGACAGCGTGACCGCTGCCGCGTCCTTCCACGGCATCGGCACGGCTGCGGCGATCCACGCGGCGGCCGACCGACTCGGCCCCGGCGACATCATCCTGATCGAACTGCACCGCCCGGGACCGCGGTTCGACTACCACCAGCGCGACGACCAGCGTGGTTACACCCCCATCGAGTGGTGGCCCGACGACTTCGCGGCCATCCGGTACGCGACCGCCCGGGGCATCATCGTGGTGGAGGCGGCGGGCAACGGCGGCGAGTCGCTGGACGACGCCGGGTACGAACGCCGCCCCGACGAATTCCCCGAGTGGTGGCGCAACCCCTTCAACCCGTCCCACCAGTCCTCCGGCGCGATCCTGGTCGGCGCGGGCGCCCCGCCGCCCGGCACCCACGGCCGCGACCACGGCCCGGACCGTTCGCGGCTGGCGTTCTCCAACTACGGGGCACGGGTGGACGCGCAGGGCTGGGGCCACGAGGTCACCACGACCGGCGGCTTCTGGGACCGGCCCGGCGATCTGCAGGGCGGTGCCGAGGAGATCGCCTGGTTCACGGACACGTTCTCCGGGACGTCCTCCGCCTCCCCGGTGGTGGTCGGCGCCCTGGCCGCGCTGCAGGGCATGCTCAGGGCGGCCGGCCAGGAGTCGATGACCCCGGAGAAGGCGCGCAAGGTACTGCGGGCCACCGGTTCCCCGCAGCAGGACGCGCCGGGCCGGCCCGCGTCGCAGCGGATCGGCAGCCGGCCTGACATCAAGGCGGCGGTCGCCCATCTGCTGCCCGGGGCGGTCGGCTCGGGCCGGGCGGAACGGTACTGGGACGAACTGGTGCCCTATCCGCGTGAACTCCCGCCCAGGCTCCGGCTCTTCGTGGCCGGCGGCTGGCGGAGCCTGAACAACCCGTCTCCCGATATCCGCCATTCGGTGCAGGCCGCCTTCGCCGGTGGCCGGCCCGACGTACGGGTCTGGTTCTCGGACGACGAGATCGTCGGCCTGGTCGTCACGGGCTGACCCGACCGACCGGCCATCGGTTCACATCCGGTGAGCGGTCACCACGACCAACCATCACAGCCATCAACACGCAACCATCGCCCAACCATGCCCAACCATGCCCAACCATTGAGGGAAGGTGGCACCCGCATGAGCACCACCCCGCAGATGAGCCAACAGGGCCAGCAGGGCCAACAGGGTTTCGGCCAGCAGGGGTTCGGCCAGCAGCAAGGCCAACAGCAGGGTCCGAGCACAGCTCCCCCGCAGCAGGGTCAGCAGCAGGGCTTCGGCCAGCAGCAACAGCCGTTCGGGCAGCAGCAGGGATACGGTCAGCAGCAACCGTCCGGCCAGCAGGGCATGGGCATGGGCCAGCAGGTGCCGCAGCATCTGCAGCAGCAGCTCCAGCAGCTGGGCCAGCAGCAGCCGTACCAGCAACTGCTCCAGCAACTCGGCGGGCAGCAGCAGCAACAGCACGGCCAGCCACTGGTCATGCGCAGCGCCGTCGAGGCCGCCGCGCTGACGAGCGGTGTCGCCGAGCACTTCTGGGACGTCGTCACCCCGCTGCCGGGCCAGCCGTCGATCCTCTACCTGTACGTCAACCAGGGCTGGCGTCCGCTGGTCAACCCGAACCAGGTGACGCACGACGAGGTCCAGCAGGCCTTCGCCTTCGGCCAGCAGGTCATCGGGATCTACGACTCCGCGACGAACACCGTCCAGGCCGTGATCGTGAACAAGTAGCGGCATGACGAACAGACCGCCGCACGCGTGACACGCGGTGGAGCGCACAGAGGGCGCCGGACGGGCGACGACCCGTCCGGCGCCCGGCGTTGTTCCTGCGCCCGCTCTTCGAAGGCTTCCGGATGCCTCTAGAGAGCCACGCCCATCAGCGCGTCCACCGCACGGGAGACGATGCCGGGGGCGCCCTCGTCCCTACCGCCGCGCTCCGCCTGGAGCGCGGCCCAGCGGTCGACGGCCGCGAGGGCGGCCGGCGCGTCCAGGTCGTTCGCGAGGGCCTCGCGGATCTCGTCGACGAGCGCCTCGGCCGACGGGCCGTCGGGCCGCGACACGGCCGCCCGCCAGCGCTCCAGGCGCGCGAGGGCGTCCTGGAGCACCTGGTCGGTCCACTCCCAGTCGGCCCGGTAGTGGTGCGAGAGCAGGGCGAGCCGGATGGCCGCCGGGTCGACACCCTCGCGGCGGAGCGTGGACACGAAGACGAGGTTGCCCCTGGACTTGGACATCTTCTGGCCGTCGAGCCCGACCATGCCGGCGTGCACGTACGCTTTGGCCATGGGGAACTCGCCGGTCAGCGCCTGTGCGTGGGAGGCGCCCATCTCGTGGTGCGGGAAGGCGAGGTCCGAGCCGCCGCCCTGGACGTCGAAGCCCATCCCCAGGTGGTCGAGCGCGATCGCGACGCACTCGATGTGCCAACCGGGCCGTCCCCGGCCGAGCGAACCGCCGTCCCAGCTGGGCTCGCCCTCGCGGGCCGCCATCCACAGCATCGGGTCGAGCGGGTTCTTCTTGCCCGGACGGTCCGGGTCGCCGCCGCGCTCGGCGGACAGCAGCCGCATGGCCGCCGCGTCGAGGTTGGCCACCCCGCCGAAGTGCGGATCCGCCTCCACGGAGAAGTAGACGTCACCTTCCAGTTCGTAGGCGGCACCGGAGTCCCGCAGCCGTTCGACCAGCGGGACGATCCCGGGTATGGCCTCGACCGCGCCGATGTAGTGCCTCGGGGGCAGCATCCGCAGGGCGGTCATGTCCTCGCGGAAGAGGGTGGTCTCCTGCTCGGCGAGGGAGACCCAGTCGACGTTGTCCCGCGCGGCGCGCTCCAGCAGAGGGTCGTCGACGTCCGTCACGTTCTGGACGTAGTGAACCTGCCGCTTGGTGTCGAGCCACACGCGCTGTACGAGGTCGAACGCGTTGTAGGTCGCCGCGTGACCGATGTGGGTCGCGTCGTACGGAGTGATGCCGCAGACGTAGATTCGGGCGACGGGACCGGGGTCGAGGGTCACAGGACCACCGGTCGCGGTGTCGTGGACTCTGAGGTCGCGGCCCTTGCCGGGCAGGGCGGGGACCTCGGAAGCGGGCCAGGCATGCATACCCTGACCCTAACCGGACGGATGTTCCGTATACGAACCGGACCAGGGCAGATGGCCGGACAGGCGTTCTTGCGCGCGGCCTCGAAGTATGCGTCCGGGCTATACGGGTGGCCACGGGATCGCGGGCCAGTCCCCCGAGGGCTCCGGGTGCCGTCCGGAGGCGAGCAGACCGGCCACACGGGCGCGTGTGGCGTCCAGTTCGGCCTCGGTGATCAGTTCCCCCAGCCGTACGCCCAGCGGCCCTTCCAGGGCGTCCCTGAGCCGTTCCAGGGCCTCGACGGCCTCGGGGGTGAGCTTCTCCCCCGCCCAGCCCCACAGCAGCGTCCGCAGCTTGTTCTCGGCGTTGAAGGTGACGCCGTGATCGATTCCGTACAGCCGTCCCCCGGAGGTGGGCAGCAGGTGCCCGCCCTTGCGGTCCGCGTTGTTGATCACCGCGTCGAGGACGGCGAGCCGGCGCAGCCGTTCGTCGTCGGCGTGCACGAGCAGGGCGGTGCGCCCCTCGCCGACCTCGGCCAGGCCGACGGCCTTCCAGCCCTCGCCCGGCTCCTCGGCGTCGACGAGCGCGAGCAGCCCGGCGCCTCCGCCGATGCCTTCGTCGCTGTCGTCGCCGTCGGCGTCGTGGCCGCCGCCCGGTTCATCGTCCGGCGGCTCGATCCACAGCTGGCACATGCCCCGGCCGTACGGGCCGTCGCGCAGCACGGTGGTCGGGACGAGCCCCCAGCCGGTGGCCTCGGACACCTCGTAGGCCGCGACCTCCCGCTGGGCGAGGGTGCCGTCGGGGAAGTCCCACAGCGGCCGCTCGCCGGCGACCGGTTTGTAGACGCAGGACGCCTCGCGCCCCTCGTACGACACGTCGCAGAGCAGTACCGCGTTCGAGGCCTCACGGATGCGGCCGCGGACGGTCAGCTCACCCCGGGTGAGCAGGTCGGCCGTGGTCACGCCTCGCGGCGGTATCCGTTCTGGCGCGGACATACGTGTCCTTCCGGGTCGAGCGGGAGACTGCACAGCGGGCAGGGCGGCCGGCCGGCGTTGACGACTTCGAGGGCGCGTTTGGCGAAGGCGCGGGCCTGCGCGCCGGTGAGGCGGACGCGCAGCATCGGCGGCCCGTTCTCCTCGTCCTGGAGAAGCTCCTCCTCGGCGGCGGCGAGGTCCTCCTCGGAGTCGGCGTCCAGTTCCACGAGCGCCTGCGCCTCGACGATCATGCGCTGCTCGTCGCCGTCCCAGGCGAGGGCCATGGTGCCGACCCGGAACTCCTCCTCGACGGGCGTTTCGAGCGGGGCGGTGTCGGAGACCACCGTCGGGGCCATCACGGGGACGGGGGCGATGCCGCCGGTGCGCCGTACGACCTCGTCGAGAAGCTCGTCCATCCGTTCGGCGAGCGCCGCGACCTGCGTCTTCTCCAGGGCAACGCTGGTCACCCGGGGGCCGGAGGAGGCCTGCAGGAAGAAGGTACGGCGCCCTGGCAGCCCGACCGTACCGGCTACGAAACGGTCCGGCGGGTCGTAGAGGAACACCTGACGGGACACGTCCTGTCTCCATTGGATCGATCGACTGCTTCTGCGGTCACTTGCGTCTGCCGCTGACAACTGCTGCGCTGCTTCGACCGCATCACCCTACTGCGGCCGACGATCACGGTGCGCCCGCACCGCCCCCGACCGCGGCGTCGCCGCCGGACGGCTCCTCGCGTGGCGCCAGGGAGGCGAGATCACCGGTGTCCCCGAGGCGTACGAGAAATGGCCGCAGTCGTGTGTAACGGATCGCGGTGATGGAACACGGTTCTACGGAGATCCGCTGGAAGAGGTCCAGATGAAGACCGAGTGCGTCGGCCACGAGCGACTTGATGATGTCGCCGTGCGAGCACATGAGATAGACGGCGTCGCTGCCGTGATCGCGCTCCACGCGCGCGTTCCACTCCCGTACCGCCTCGGCGGCCCGGGTCTGCATCGCGCGCATGGACTCACCGCCCGGGAACGCGGCGGCGGAGGGGTGCGCCTGCACGACCTCCATCAGCGGCTCGCCCGACAGCTCGGCGAGCTTGCGCCCGGACCAGTCTCCGTAGTGGCACTCCCCGATGCGCTCGTCGGAGTGGGCCGTCAGGGCGGGACGGGCGTCGAGGAGCGGCTGAATCGTTTCCTGGCAGCGCTGGAGGGGGCTGCTGACTATTTCGGCGAGCGGCACTTCCGCGAGGCGTCCGGGCAGCGCCGCCGCCTGCGCGTTGCCGCGCTCGTCGAGGGCGACGCCGGGTGTCCATCCGGCGAGGAGTCCCGCGGTGTTGGCGGTGGAGCGTCCGTGCCGGACGAGGATCAAGGTGGGCATGCGGCCCAGCGTAGGCGCCCCATCAAGTGCGCCGGAGAATCAGTGACAGGAGAATTCGCTCTGTGATCGTGGACTGTGCCATCTACCGGGACGGGCACCGGACCGAGGGCCCGGAGGACCTGTCCGACTCGCTGGCCGCGGCACGTGCGTACGGGAACGCCTTCGTATGGATAGGGCTGCACGAGCCGACGGAGCAGGAGTTCGATCTCGTCACGGACGAGTTCGGGCTGCACGAGCTGGCCGTCGAGGACGCCCTCAAGGCGCATCAGCGCCCCAAGCTGGAGGTCTACGACGACTCGCTGTTCGCGGTCCTCAAGCCGGTGACGTACGAGCCGGACAGCGACACCGTGTCGTCCGGCGAGCTCATGATCTTCCTGGGCGACTCCTTCGTGGTGACCGTGCGGCACGGCGAGGGCTCGCCCCTGAAGTCGGTGCGCGGCCGGCTGGAGAAGGACCCGGAGATGATGCGTCTCGGTCCCACGGCGGTGCTCTACGCGATCGCCGACGCCACCGTCGACCACTACCTGGAGGTGGCGACCGAGCTGCAGACCGACCTGGAGGAGCTGGAGGCGGAGGTGTTCTCGCCGAACGACGGCGGCTCCCGGCACACCGCGTCCCGGATCTACACCTTCAAGCGGCAGATCCAGGAGTTCCGCAGGGCCACCGGGCCCCTGTCGGTCCCGTTGAACCGCCTGGCGGGCGCCGGTGTGGTCGGCCCCGCGGTGCCGTTCGTCGACGACAAGGCCCATCCGTTCTTCCGGGACGTCAACGACCATCTGACCCGCGTCAACGAGTCGGTGGAGTCCCTGGACCGGCTGGTCTCGGACGTCCTGTCGGCGCACCTGGCGCAGATGAGCGTGCGGCAGAACGACGACATGCGGAAGATCTCCTCGTGGGCGGCCATGGCCGCGGTCCCCACGATGATCGCGGGGATCTACGGCATGAACTTCGAGCACATGCCGGAGCTGCGCTGGCTCTGGGCCTACCCGGCGGTCATTTTGATCATGGTGGTCCTGGAGGTGCTGCTGTTCCGGCTCTTCAAGCGGCGGGGGTGGCTGTAGCGGGTCGCGGCCGGGGGCGCGGCCGGGCCTTCGACGGGCTCCACGCGCGCGTGACGCGTACGAGGCGCCACGCGCGCGTGGTGGACGGTCTCGGTGGGCGACGGTGGGCGGTGGCTGGTGGGCCGTCAGGCGTATCCGGGTGCCGCCGTCGCCGGTCCGCCCAGGGCGTCGCGCCGCTCCGGCATGGTCAGGGAGACCATCCGCCGCCAGCCGACCGTCCGCTCGTACGCGTACATGGCGCGGATGCCCGTGGCGAGCAGCGCCGCCTTGGGCCGGGACCAGCCGAGGACGCGTCCCATGTGGGCCATCACCGCGAGACTGACGTCCCGGTACACGCCGGCCTCGGCCAGCGCGCACTCGCGCAGTGTCCGCTGGATGGTCCGGCCGTGGCCCGCCCGGGCGAAGCGCAGCAGTTCCTCGTGGCAGTACGCGAGGTGGTTGTCCTCGTCGTCGGAGATCATCCGTACGGCCCTGCCGATCTCCGGATGGTCCCCGAAGTCCTTGCGGAGCATCACCATCTGGTCCGCGGCACGCTGCTCCGTGACCCTGCTGTGGGACAGGTAGGTGACGATGTCCCGCACGGTGAGCGGTTCGTCACGCTTGAGCTTGTCGTGCGTGAGGCCGATGCCGTTCTTCTCCAGGAGCATCGTGTAGTCGGTCTCGGGCGGGATCCCGACCGGCGTGAGACCTCGCTTCTTCATGAGGGCGTTGAAGATCCGGCCGTGCTTGTCCTCGTCCGCGCCGTGCCGGGTGATCTTGGGTGCGAGCGCGCGCTCGGCCTCCGGTACGAGGGCCGCGATCCGCGCGTTCTCCCAGCCTCCCTGTGTCTCCCCGCTGGCGGCGATGGAGCAGAAGAGCCGGAAGGACTCGTCGTTGTCGATGATCTCCTGGAAAAGACTCTTGGCCGAAAGCATGACTGCCACCTCCACGCGCGACTCCCACCTCCTGCGGGAGTCCGCAAAGAACGAGTCAAATGGGCAGCCAGAGGTGCGGCAACATCTGTGTCGGACAAATCCGCTGAACGGTGGACGCGAAGGCAATGCCGGGCGCGTAACCGAGCGGGCCGTCGCGCGTTGTTCTCCGTGACGGCCGTGGCGGGGAAGACCCCCCGAGCCCCCACCACGGCCGTAGAACTCTCCCGTCCCGCGGAACTCCCCGGTCCCGTCGAGCGTGGCTACGCGACTCCGGCCCGCTCCGCGGCGTCGGTACCGGCCCGCAGCGCGGCGATCCGCTCGTCCAGGGTGAAGCCCGCCGGGGCCAGCGTGAGCGTGGTGACACCCGCGGCCGCGTAGGCCTTCATACGGTCCGCGATGCGCTCCACGGAACCGAGCAGCGTGGTCTGGTCGATGAGCTGGTGCGGGATGGCCGCCGCCGCGCCCTCCTTGTCGCCGGCCAGGTACTTGTCCTGGATCTCGGCGGCCTCCTGCTCGTAGCCCATGCGCTGGGCGAGCTGGTTGTAGAAGTTCTGCTTGCGGCTGCCCATGCCGCCCACGTAGAGCGCGGTGTACGGGCGGAACATGTCGGCCAGCGCGGGCACGTCCTTGTCCTCGCCGAGCGCGAGCGGCACCGTCGGACAGACGTCGAAGCCGTCCATGGTCAGGCCGGCCTTCTCGCGGCCCGCGCGCAGGTGCCTGATCGCGGTGTCCTCCAGGTGGTCCGCGGACGGGAAGATCAGCAGGGCGCCGTCGGCGATCTCGCCGGTCTGCTCCAGGTTCTTCGGGCCGATCGCGGCGATGTAGAGCGGGATGTGCTCGCGCTCCGGGTGCACGGTCAGCTTGAGCGGCTTGCCCGGGCCGCCCGGCAGCGGCAGTGTCCAGTGCGCGCCCTCGTACGACAGGCGTTCGCGGGTCATCGCCTTGCGCACGATCTCGACGTACTCGCGGGTGCGGGCCAGCGGTTTGTCGAACTTGACGCCGTACCAGCCCTCGGAGACCTGCGGTCCCGAGACGCCGAGGCCGAGGCGGAAACGGCCGCCGGAGAGCGAGTCCAGGGTGGCCGCGGTCATCGCGGTCATCGTGGGCTGGCGTGCCGGGATCTGGAAGATGGCCGACCCGACGTCCATGCGCTCGGTCTGGGCGGCGACCCAGCTCAGCACGGTGGCCGCGTCCGATCCGTACGCCTCGGCGGCCCAGCAGACCGCGTACCCGAGGCGGTCGGCCTCCTTGGCCACGGCGAGGTTGTCCGCGTCCATTCCGGCACCCCAGTAGCCGAGGTTGATCCCGAGCTGCATGGCCGATTCCCCTTACTGATCAGTAACGTCCCTTGTCCGGCACCCTAGCGCGCTGCCGGGCCGAACGGCAGGGACAGCGTTGCGGATCATGTGACGAAGGTTGTCCACAGGCTTCCCACGCGTCGACCCGTGGCCAGTAATCTCAGCCCCCATGGAGCAGAGGCATCTCGGCCGTACCGGCCTGCGCGTGTCCCGCATCGGGCTCGGCACCCTCACCTGGGGCAGGGACACCGACGAACACGACGCCGCGGACCTGTTGAAGGCGTTCTGGGAGGCGGGCGGCACCCTCGTCGACACGGCCGACGTGTACGGGGACGGGGAGGCCGAGTATCTGCTCGGACAGCTCATGGACGCGCTGGTGCCCCGCCGGGACCTCGTCATATCCACCAAGGCGGGCAGCGTGCCCGACCCGGAACGGCGTTTTGACGGCTCGCGGGGACACCTGCTGTCCGCCCTCGACGCCTCGCTGGCCCGGCTCGGCACGGACCATGTGGACCTGTGGCAGGTCCACGCCTACGATCCGGGCGCGCCGCTGGAGGAGACCCTGCAGGCCCTCGACATCGCTGTCAGCAGCGGCCGGGCCCGGTACGCCGGGGTGTCCAACTTCTGCGGCTGGCAGCTCGCGAAGGCGGCGACCTGGCAGCTCGCGGCCCCCGGGACACGCACACGCCTGGCCAGTACGCAGATGGAGTACTCGCTGCTGCAGCGCGGTGTCGAGCGCGAGGTGCTGCCCGCCGCCCTGGACCTGGGCATCGGGCTCCTGCCGTCCTCCCCGCTGGGCCGGGGAGTCCTGACGGGCAAGTACCGGCACGCGACGCCCTCGGACTCACGGGGTGCCTCGGAGCAGCTGGCGGCGTTCGTCGCGCCGTATCTGGACGACGCGGCGAGCCGCGTCGTGGACGCGGTGGCGACGGCGGCGGACGGCCTGGCGGTGACGCCGCTGCAGGTGGCGCTCGCCTGGGTCCGTGACCGGCCCGGGGTGGCCGCCCCGATCATCGGCGCGCGCAACGCGCTGCAGCTCACGGCCGCGTTGTCAGTGGAGACCCTTAGTCTTCCTGACGAGATCTGCCGGGCGCTCGACGACGTGTCGGCGCCCGTGCACCACTATCCCGATCACAACTGGAGCACGCTGTGACCACGGAGCCGTCCGCCGCCGCGGAGAAGGACGAGCCGGGGACGCCGGACGCCGGTCCCGAGTCCGGGATGCCCGGCGCAGGGGATCAGCCCGGCACCGAGGGCCGCGGGGGCGCCTCGCCGGACACGGGTGAGGGGGGCGCGGCGGACGCGGCCGAGGGCTCCCCGGCGGACACCGCGGAGGGCTCTCCGGGCGGAGCCGGCCCTCTCGACGGGGACGCCGGCGCGGACGGTGGGGCCGCCGACAGCACCGCCGAGGGCACCGGTGGTCCCGGCGAGGGCGCCGCCGAGGGTGCGGTCCAGTTGTCCGAGGCCGAGGCCGAGCTGGCCGCGCAGCGGGAGCTGCGGGAGCGGATCGAGCGGCGGAAGGCGGAGAAGGAAGGGCCGGTCCTGGCCGGCACGGCACTGAGCGGAAAGGCCGCCGATCTCCTCGCGGCCGTCCGGGCGGTGGAGAGCGGCGAGAAGCCCTCGGCGAGCGTGTTCAGCGGGCCGGAGCCCACCCCGCGCAGGGTCGCGCAGGAGCCGGCGCGCCGCCCGCAACCCGTATCGTCCGGCGTCCCGGCGTCGATGGCCTCCGAGTCCGTCGAGGCGGTCCGTACCGTGCTCGCCCGGGGCGGCGCCCCGGAGGCGCTGGCGCCGCAGACCGCCGCCACCCTCGGCGAGGGAGCGGACGGGCAGCTGCGCGAGGACCCCTGGCAGCTGCTCCGTGTGGCGGGCGTGCGTCCCGAGCAGGCCGACGGGTTCGCCAGGGCCCTGCTCGGCGCGGAATGCGGTCCGGACGACGAACGGCGGGGCCGCGCGGTCACCGTGTGGCTCCTCGAACAGGCCGCGCTGGTGGGGCACACCGCCCTGGAGGCCGCGGCCCTGCACGCCGCGCTCGCGCAGCGCTCGGTGCCCGACCCGGACGCGGCCGTGCAGAGCGCGCTGGCCGAGGGCGACGCCCTGGTCTTCCAGGACGCGCTGGACGAGCCCGGCAGCACGCCACCGGCTCCCCGGCGGTCCGAGGAGGACGCCCAGGACGGTGCGGCGGGCGAGGACGGTGAGGAGGCCGAGGAGGCACGTCCGGTGCGCGTCCTCATCGGCCTGGAGCGGTACGCGCTCGCCGAGGAGAGCCTCGCCGACGGGCTGGCCCGGGTGGTCAACTCCCTGCCCAAGGAGGACGGCGCGGCCGCGGCCTGGGAGCCGGTCGCGACCGGCTCGGCCGCCGGGCTGATCCGGGCGGTCGCGGGCCACGGCCTGGTCCTGCACACCGGCGGCGAGGCGTCCCGCGCGGAGCCCGCGTCCCTGGTGGCGGCGGCCCTGTCCCTCGGCCTCAGGGTGTGCGCCGCCGCCCACCACCCGGACGGCCGCCGCCGCTTCGCCGCACTGCTCGCCGGCGCGGGCGCGCGGGAGACGCGGGACGCGGCCCCGGCCACGGAGCCGTCGCCCGCGGAGCCGTCGCCCACCGTGGTGGCCACCGTCGCCGGTCTGCTCTCCGGCGAGGAGGGCCCGGGGCGCGACCGCGACGGCATGCTCCGTACCGACCTCCTGGTGGTGCTGGACGCGCCGCAGCTCGACGTCGAGAGCGCGGCGATGCTCGCCGAGTCGCTGCCCGACGGGTCCCGGCTCGTGCTGAGCGGGGACCCCGGGGTGCTGTGGTCGGCGGGGCCCGGGCGGGTGTTCGCGGATCTGCTCGCCGCGCGGGTGTGCCCGCAGATCGCCTCGCGGACCCCGGATCCGGGTCCCGTCGGTGAACTGGTCTCGGGCATCGGCATCGGCGAGCTGAACCAGGTCGAGGCCCCCGGCAAGGAAGTGGTGATCATCCCGGTGCGTGACGCCGGGGAGGCGGTCCACCGCACCGTGCAGCTGGTCGCCGACTCGGTGCCGCGCGCGATCGGCATCCCCGCCGAGCAGACCCAGGTGATCACTCCGGGCCACGGCGGCGCGGCGGGCACGCGTGTCCTCAACGCGGCACTGAAGGAGCGGCTCAACCCGGGCCCCGGCCGCTTCGGCGGTTTCGACCCGGGCGACCGGGTCGCGTACTCCGCGACGCCGGGCCGTGCCGTCCTGGGCCAGGTGGTGACGGCCGACGCCGCCGGGCTGCACCTGGAGTGCGCGGGCGTCCCCGTCGTCGTACCGAAGGAGCGGGTGGAGCAGACCGTGCGGCACGGATGGGCGCTCACCGCCCATCAGGCCGTCGGGGTCCGCTGGCCCGCCGCGGTGGTGGTGCTGCCGGGCGACGCGGCGCAGGCGCTCTCCAGGCCCTGGGTCTACACGGCCTTCGGCCGCGCCGACCGACACCTCTCCGTGGTCCACGGCGTGGACCAGGCGCTGCCGCGCGCGGTGGCGGAGATCCCCGCGAAGCCCCGCACGACGAGGCTGCCGACCCTGATCACGGCCCAGATCCCCCCGTCGGCCTGAGCCCGCCCAGCTCCCCGAACGCGATGGTGGCGGTCACCGGGCCCTTGCGGGGCCGGTGACCGCCACCATCGGAGTGGAGCGGGCTGCCGGAGTGCGGCCGGGCCGTCAGCGATCCGCGTTGCGCGACCGCAGGTCCTCCGCCTCCGCCTCGTCGAGGGTGCCCTCCAGTTCCGGCTCGACGGTGTCCGTCACCTCGTCCTCGATGTCGTCGAGGTCGTCGATGCCGTCATCGGCGTCGTCGTCGAAGACCGCGCTGACGTCGAAACGGCACACCACCTGGTGGGTCTCGGCCTGCTCGAACGGGGCTTCCAGCCACTCACCCGCCTCGGCCGGCTCGTCCGAGGCGGTCACCCACAGCGTCGAGTCGCCCTCCTCCAGGCCGAACTCCTTGTGCCGGGAGGCGATCTCGTCGGGCTCGAACTCCCCGAAGAGGACACCGAGCGCGCCGTGCACGGTCCCGGACGCGGCGTCGAAGCCCGCCGTCACCGCCCCGGACTCCTCCACCGCCTCGACCCGCTGGGCCTGCGCCAGCAGCCGCTGCGGCTCCACCACCGCGTAGTCCCGGCGGATCAGCACGCTCAGCGCGTTGGGCTCCTCCGGCCCGGTGTACGGCGGCAGGGCGTCGTCGGAGCCAGGGATCTCGAAAGGGGTGACCTCGTCGTAGCGGTCGTAGAGAAGCTCGTCGTACTCCTCGGCGGCCGCCGCCAACTCGTTGAACGCCTCGTAGACGGCCGGGTCGTCCTCACCCGACCTGCGCTCGACCGCCGCCAGGTGGCGGTCGAGCGCGGTCTTGACCGCCTCGGCGGCGGCGCGTACCTCGGCAGCGGTGGGCTGCGCAGCATCAGACATAGTGCAGACGCTATCCGTACCGGGCCTCCGCACGCACAATAGATGCGATGCCGGAATACGAATTTGTCAACGTGTATGTGCCGCGCGGGGTCTCCCGCAAGGAAGCGGCACGCCTGCTGACGGACCACGCGGAGTACGGACACTGGGAGCTGGACCGCCTCAGCCTGCATACCGACGGCAGCCGCAGAGTGCGGCTGCGCCGACGGATCATCCGCCAGGTGCGGGCCACCTGGTGACGCGGGACGGCTGAAACGGAGTGGGCCCCGCACCTGCGGGACCCACTCCGTGCGACCTGATCGGGATCAGTCGCTCACGCCGAGGCGCGTGCCTTGCGGTAGAGCACGGCGCCCGCCAGCAGCGTGCCCGCGCCCACGGGCAGCGCGAGGCCGAGCGGCACGCCGGCGCCGGTCTGCGCGAGGTGCGCGGAACCGTCGGAACGGCCGGCGGCCTGGGCGCCCAAAGCGTTCGCGTCCGAGGCGTTCGCGTTGGCGTGCGAGGCGTTCGTATGCGAGCCGCCCTGGTTGCCGTTCCCCGACGTACCGGGCCGACCCGAACCGTCGGAACCGTCGGAACCGTCGGAGCCGTGGGAACCGTCCGAGTCGCCCGACCCCCCGGGCTTGCCCGGCCCTCCCGGCCCTCCCGGCGCGCCCTGATCGCCTGGGTGCCCCGGCTGTCCCGGCTTGCCCGGCGTGTGCGACCCCCCGTGCCCCGGAGACGTGGACCCGTGACCGCCGCCGCGACCGGTGTTCCCGCAGGCGTTGCCCGCGGCCGAGTTGCCGACCCCGGCGACGGAGACGCTGTTGCCGCAGACGTTCACCGGTACGTCCACCGGGACCTGCACATGGTTGCCGGAGCCCACTCCGGACGAGTCGCCGGTGTGCCCCCCGGCGTGCGATCCGGCTCCACCACCCGAGCCGCCGTGCCCGTGGTGACCGGAGCCCCTGCCCTTGCCGGCCCCCTTGTTGGAGCACTTGTTGCCGACGGCCGGGTTGAGCACGCCGACCACGTTCACGGTGTTGCCGCAGACGTTGACCGGCGCGTGCACCGG
This sequence comes from Streptomyces sp. NPDC017991, assembly GCF_044328075.1. NCBI lineage: Bacteria > Bacillati > Actinomycetota > Actinomycetes > Kitasatosporales > Streptomycetaceae > Streptomyces > Streptomyces sp. NPDC017991. The sequence continues at coordinate 317,485 of NZ_JBIRGP010000007.1, forward strand.
CGCCTGTACCGAGTTGCCGGAGAGTACGCCCGGGGAGCCCGAAGCGGTGCCGTGCGCCCCCGAGTCGGCGTGCGCGTAACCGCCGGTGGCCGCTAGGACACCGGTTGCCGCCGCCACCGTCATCAGGCCTTTGCGGGTGACCTGTCGCATAGCTTTTCCCTGCCCCTTATAAACCGTGTGGTGCGTGGTATTGCGGTATACGGAATGTCGGCGGCCCCGGAGCGCATGGCGCGCACTCCGGGGCCGCGGACTCGGACCCTCATGGCTTCAGACCTTCATGGAACGCAGGTCCTCATGAGGTGAGCACGACGTCAGGCGTTGAGCCCGGCGTCAGACGTTGGTGCAGGTGTTGCCGAAGGCGGGGTTCAGCAGCCCGATCACGGAGACCGTGTTGCCGCAGACGTTCACCGGGATGTGGATGGGCGCCTGGACGACGTTGCCCGAGAGCACGCCCGGGGAGCCGACAGCGGCACCCTGCGCACCGGCGTCGGCAACCGCAAGACCCGCACCGGCGAGAACGAGGCCACCCGTGGCAGCCGCAGCGGCGACGATCTTCTTGATCATTATTCCTCCTAGTAGGCAAATGTGATCCCAGCCGCGGATCACATCAGCAGTAACGAGGAGGGAGTAATAGGGCTACGAGCTTATGAGCGCATTCACTCTTCTCAGTCGGCTCCGTACGCGCTGGCGATTATTGGAGTGTCGTTTCAGCGGGTTATCTCAGGACGCTTCGATGAAACGGTCGAGCACCCGCACGCCGAACTTCAGGGCGTCGACCGGCACCCGCTCGTCGACGCCGTGGAACATCCCGGCGAAGTCCAGCTCCGGCGGGAGCTTCAGCGGGGCGAAGCCGAAGCAGCGGATGCCGAGGTCGTCGAAGGACTTGGCGTCCGTGCCGGCGGAGAGCATGTACGGGACGGCCCGCGCGATCGGGTCCTCGGCGATCAGGGCGGTCTGCATGGCGTCCACGAGGGCCCCGTCGAAGGTGGTCTCCAGGGCCTTGTCCGCGTGCACGTCCTCGCGCTTCACGTTCGGGCCGAGGATCCGGTCCAGGTCGGCGAGGAACTCCTCCTCGTAACCCGGCAGGTAGCGGGCGTCTACGTGGGCGGTGGCCTGGCCCGGGATGACGTTCACCTTGTAGCCCGCGCCCAGCTGGGTCGGGTTGGCGGTGTTCTGGAGCGAGGCTCCGATGAGCTTGGCGATGCCGCCGAGCTTGGCCAGCGTCGCGTCCATGTTTTCCGGGTCCAGCTCGGTGCCGAGGGCGTCGCCGAGCTCGTCCAGGAAGTGCCGCAGCGTCTTCGTCACGCGCACCGGGAACTTGTGCCGCCCGAGCCGCCCGACCGCCTCCGACAGCTCGGTGATCGCGTTGTCCTTGTGGATCATCGAGCCGTGCCCGGCGGTGCCGTCCACGGTGAGCTTCATCCAGTGCATGCCCTTCTGGGCGGTCTCCACCAGGTACAGCCGCAGGTTCTCGTTAACCGTGAACGAGAAGCCGCCGACCTCGCCGATCGCCTCCGTCACGCCCTCGAAGAGGTCGGGGTGCTTGGTGACGAGGTGCTTGGCGCCGAACTTGCCGCCCGCCTCCTCGTCGGCCAGGAAGGCCAGCACGAGGTCGCGGGGAGGCTTGCGGCCGCTGCGCACCCGCTCGCGTACGACCGCGAGGGTCATCGCGTCCATGTCCTTCATGTCGACCGCGCCACGGCCCCACACACAGCCGTCGGCGATCTCGCCGGAGAACGGGTGGTGGGTCCAGTCCTGGGCGTTCGCCGGTACGACGTCGGTGTGGCCGTGGATGAGCAGGCCGGGCCGCGAGCGGTCCTCGCCCTCGATCCTGACCACCGTGGAGGCGCGGCCCGTGTGCGACTCGAAGATCTGCGGTTCGAGACCCACCTCGGCGAGCTTCTCCGCGACGTACTCGGCGGCCTTGCGCTCACCCGGACCGGAGTGGTCGCCGTAGTTGCTGGTGTCGATGCGGATCAGCTCGCGGCAGAGGTCGACGACCTCGTCCTCACCCTTGATGCCCTTGGCCGTGTCCTGCTCGCTCACGTGCTTCCTCCCACTGTCACTCCTGGTGGTCACCCACGTCCTTCCCTCTCATCCTCTCTCCCCGGTCCTCCCCGCCCAAGGCCGGACCACGCCCGTCACACGCCGTTCACGCCCGCCGGCCGGCGATCCACGAGCGATCCACGGGCGATCGGCCGGTGATCGGGGGCTCTCCAAAGCCTGGTAATGTTTCCTTCGTCGCCGCGAGGGGAACCCCGCGCGACAGACACCTTGTCCGGGTGGCGGAATGGCAGACGCGCTAGCTTGAGGTGCTAGTGCCCTTTATCGGGCGTGGGGGTTCAAGTCCCCCCTCGGACACCAGCTGAGACCCCACTTCGCGTGGGGTCTTCTGCATTCCCGGTCCATGCCACGAGCAACCTCACGACCACCGCGTCAGCCCGTCCGTGCACTGGGCCGGCTCATAGGCCAGGGCCCCTGAGCGTGCGGCACGGATGCTCGCGTTTGCACTCGGCTATCTCTTCCGCCGTGGGCCCCCTCACCTCGTCGCCACACCCGGCGGGCCCTGCGCACTGATCGATGCTTGCGTCGCGAGATGTGCCGGCAGCCGCGGGTGCGTCCATGGTTCTTCCGTCGCGGGCTTCGGGTGTGCGGCAAGGAGACGCGGGCTGGTCGGCCCCGGGGCCGGGCAGGAACAGCTGGTGTTTCAGCGCACCGACCTCGACCCCGGTGATCTGACGCGTGGCCTCGCACAAGGCGTCGCGGAGTCCGCCGCGGTCATTGTCGGGAAGCGGAGCCATCGCCTTGACGCTTTCCTGTATCGCCGTGAGGTCGGGGGTCAGTGCTTTACGGCACGCGTCCGCGATCCGCGTGAGCGACGAATCGGGATCCGCCATTCGGAAAGCGCCGTGCAGCATTGCCGCGATACCGCCCGCGGTGTGGAATCCGGTCATTACCTGCGCGACGCCTGTGGCGAGCGTCAGAAGACCGTCGAACATCGAGCGCGGGGCCGCCAGGCCTGCGAGGTCGAGGTTGGTTTCGGACGGTGTGCCGGCAGCGGGTGGCACAGGCAACCGGTATCGCACGGCGGTAGGCCCGGACGACTCCGGAGCGAGCTGACAGGCCTCCGGGATCAACGCGCTGAGCAGCCTCAGCATGACCAAGAGGTGCCGCTGCTCCGGGCTCAGCGGGACGCGTGGACCAGTTGGACGGGGGTACGTCGCCGTCAGAGCCAGCGCCGCAGCGAGCGCCTCGTTGCGAGCGTGATTCTTCCGACTACCGTCCTCTTCTGTCCCCGTGTCGCTCGGCGGCAACTTCTCTTGCATTCGCCATATCTCGCTCATCAAGTGCCAGATGACCCACCTGCGCCCGTACTCTCGGGGATCCTTGGCGAATAGCAGCTCCATAAGACACCTACCGCCCCTTGCGTGACATCCCGACGACATTCCTTGAATGCAGTGTGAGGCCGTTGCATGCCATTGGCCAGGCCCCTTTGACACGCATCCGGTGAACCCTGTTCCTAGGTGGGTCACGTGTTTTATTTGATGTGCAGCAGCACGGCCCCCGTGGGATGCGGATGCGCCTCGCGCCTCGTCGCCGGTCCGGACGTCGTCCGGATCGAGGTGACGGGCACGCGCCCCGACGAGGGTCGGCGACAGTTCAGCAGCGTGTTTCCGTCCTGTGTGGGGTAGATCTCGTCAAGGTGACATAAGGCCATGTCAGCGAGGTGCGGGGCCGGTCCGAGGGGTCCGTACGGGCCCGTTCGCGTCGCTGTGGCGCGAGGCTGGGGCTAGCGTCGTACTAAAATTCCACGCTTGTTCGGAGCCGAGTGGAATATCCCCAGGCATACCTGCGGGCCCGCCTGCTCCCCCGGTGCATCCGGGTACGACATGTGAGGACCCGATGGCAGCCCTCCAGCATGGCCCCGCGTTCCAGTTGTCCGACGACGAAGTACGGGCCGAGTTCGGCGACCGGGCGCGTTTCTCCGCAGCCTCCGCACCTTCACCGCGCACGCTCGTCGACATCCTCGACGCCTCCGTTCGCGCGTACCCCGACGAGCCCGCCCTCGATGACGGCCGTCAGTCCCTCACCTACCGTGCCCTGGCCGTGGAGGTAGAGGCGTTGCGGCGGCGGTTGGGTGACGCGGGCGTCGGCCTCGGGGACCGTGTCGGCGTGCGTGTGCCGTCCGGCACCAATGAGCTGTACGTCGCCGTTCTCGCTGTTCTCGCCGCCGGGGCCGCCTATGTGCCGGTGGACGCCGAGGACCCCGACGAGCGGGCCGAGCTGGTCTTCGGGGAGGCGGATGTACGGGCCGTGGTGGGAGCCGGGCACGAGCTGACCGTCGAGGGGCGGAGTCAGGTGCCCGCCTCGCGGCCCGGGGTCGGGCACGACGCGTGGATCATCTTCACCTCCGGTTCGACCGGCAGGCCCAAGGGTGTGGCCGTCACACACCGCAGTGCCGCCGCCTTCGTGGACGCCGAGGCCGGTCTCTTCCTCACCGAGGACCCCGTCGGGCCCGGTGACCGGGTCATGGCCGGGCTCTCCGTCGCCTTCGACGCCTCCTGCGAGGAGATGTGGCTGGCATGGCGGTACGGAGCCTGTCTGGTGCCGGTACCGCGCTCCCAGGTGCGCAGCGGCGCCGACCTCGGGCCCTGGCTCGTCGAGCAGGAGATCACCGTCGTCTCCACCGTGCCCACGCTGGCCGCCCTGTGGGAGCCGGAGGCCCTCAACGAGGTACGGCTGCTGATCTTCGGCGGTGAGGCCTGCCCGCCCGAGCTGGTGCAGCGCCTGGTCACCGAGGGGCGTGAGGTGTGGAACACCTACGGGCCCACCGAGGCCACCGTCGTCGCCTGTGCCTCGCTCATGACCGGCGAGGAGCCGATCAGGATCGGGCTGCCGCTGGACGGCTGGGAGCTGGCCGTCGTCGACGAGGCGGGAAACCCCGTGCCCATGGGTGGCAGTGGGCAGCTCGTGATCGGGGGCGTGGGGCTCGCCCGTTATCTCGATCCCGAGAAGGACGCCGAAAAGTACGCCCCGCTCGAATCGCTCGGCTGGGAGCGCGCGTACCGCAGCGGTGACCTGGTCAAGGCGGAGCCGGAGGGGCTGATCTTCCTCGGGCGGGCCGATGAGCAGATCAAGCTCGGCGGGCGCCGGATCGAGCTGGGCGAGGTGGACACCGCGCTCCAGGGGCTGCCCGGCGTCGCGGGCGCCGCCGCCGCCGTACGGACCGCGCGCGGCGGGAACCAGCTCCTCGTCGGTTATGTCGTGCTCCAGGACGAGGTGCAGGAGCGTCTCCGGGAAGACGGAAGCCAGGACAGTGGCTGGGATCATGCGGCGGCCGTCACGCGGCTGCGCGCCGAGTTGCCCGCCGCCCTCGTCCCGCTGATCGCGCTCGTGCCCGAGCTGCCGACCCGTACGTCCGGCAAGGTCGACCGGGACGCGCTGCCCTGGCCGCTGGAGAACCTGGAGACCGGCGGACCCACCGAGCAGCTCTACGGGACCGAGGCGTGGCTCGCCGAGCAGTGGAGCGAGGTGCTGGGCATCCCGGTGGGTTCCGCCCGGGAGGACTTCTTCGCGATCGGCGGCGGGAGTCTCGCCGCCGCCCTGCTCACCACACGGCTGCGCACCCGCTACCCGAGCGCCGCCGTGCTCGACATCTACCAGCAGCCGGTCCTGCGGAAGCTGGCCCGGCATCTGGAGAAGTCCGCGCAGGGTGATGGTGCCGAGCGGCTGATCGCGCCGGTGCCGCTCCGGGCCAAGGTCGTGCAGCTGCTGGTGCTCATCCCGCTGTTCGCGCTGCTCGGACTGCGCTGGACCGTGGCGCTGACCGCGCTCGGCAACGCGCTGCACTGGTTCGGGGCGTACCCGTGGGCGCCGACCGCCTCCTGGTGGCTCGTCGGACCGCTGGCCGCCTTGCTCTTCAGCCCGCCCGGACGGCTCGCGATCGGGGCCGGCGGCGCACGGCTGCTGCTGAGGAACGTGACGCCGGGGCGGTATCCGCGCGGCGGGAGTGTGCACCTGCGGCTGTGGACGGCCGAGCGGCTCACCGAGTTCAGCGGGGCGACCTCACTGACCGGGTCCTGGCTGGAGCGGTACGCGCGGGCGCTGGGCGGCAAGGTCGGGCCCGACGTCGATCTGCACTCGCTGCCGCCCGTGACCGGTCTGCTGAAGCTCGGTCGTGGTGCCGCCGTGGAGTCCGAGGTCGATCTGTCGGGGCACTGGCTGGACGGCGACCGGTTGGAGATCGGCACGGTCAAGGTCGGCGCGCACGCCGTGGTCGGCACCCGCAGCATCCTCTTCCCCGGCGCCCGCGTCGGCAAGCGGGCCGAGGTGGCCCCCGGTTCCGCCGTCGTCGGGCACGTCCCGACCGGTCAGCGGTGGGCCGGCGCGCCCGCGGCCAAGCTCGGCAAGGCCAAGCGGGACTGGCCCAAGGAGCGCCCCCGCAAGGGCACGTACTGGCGGGTGATGTACGGGGCGGCCGGGTTCGCGCTGACGATGCTGCCGGTGGTCGCCGGGCTTGCCGCGCTGCTCGTGGTGGGCGCCTTCGTCGCGCCGGACGCCGGGCTCGTCGACGCGCTGCGGGGCGCCGCCGTGGCGCTGGTGCCGGCGACGCTCGCCTTCGGTCTCGCGTTCGCGCTGCTCCTGCTGATCGCCGTACGGCTGCTCAGCCTCGGGCTGCGGCCCGGTACGCATCCGACGCACAGCAGGATCGGCTGGCAGGCCTGGACGGGCACCCAGCTGATGGACCGCTCCCGGGAGACGCTGTTCCCGCTGTACGCGGGACTCGTCACGCCGGTGTGGCTGCGGCTGCTCGGGATGCGGATCGGGCGGGGCGCCGAGGTGTCGACGGTCCTCGCGCTGCCCAGCCTGACGACGGTCGGCGAGGGCGCGTTCCTGGCCGACGACACGCTGACCGCGCCGTACGAACTCGGCGGTGGCTGGATGCGGATCGGACGCGCCGAGATCGGGCGCCGGGCCTTCCTCGGGAACTCCGGGATGACCGGACCCGGCCGCTCGGTGCCGGACGGCGGTCTGGTCGGGGTGCTGTCCGCGACGCCGAAGAAGGCCAAGAAGGGCAGTTCCTACCTGGGGCTGCCGCCGGTCAGACTGCCCCGCTCCACGCGGGGCGGCGACCAGAGTCTGACGTACGACCCGCCCGTGCGGCTGCTGTGGGCGCGCGGGCTCGTCGAGCTGTGCCGGATGGTGCCCGTCTTCTGCTCGGCGGCGCTCGCCGTGCTGACGGTGGCGGCGCTGAGCGCGCTGGGGGCGTGGGCCTGGGCGCTCGCCGGGCTGGTGCTGCTGGGTGCCGGGGCCGCGGCGGGGCTGCTGTCCGTGGTCGCGAAGTGGCTGCTCGTGGGGCGTCACCGCGCCGGTGAGCACCCGCTGTGGAGCGGTTTCGTGTGGCGCAACGAGCTGGCCGACACCTTCGTCGAGGTCGTCGCCGTGCCGTGGTTGGCCGGGTCGGTGCCGGGTACTCCCGTCATGAACCTGTGGCTCCGCGGCCTCGGCGCCCATATCGGCAGGGGTGTGTGGGTGGAGAGCTACTGGCTGCCCGAGACGGACCTGGTGACGCTGGAGGACGCGGCGACGGTCAACCGCGGCTGTGTCCTGCAGACCCACCTCTTCCACGACCGGATCTTGAGGACGGATACTGTGGTCCTCCGTGAGGGCGCCACCCTGGGTCCGGGCGGAATCGTTCTGCCCGGCAGCACCGTCGGGGCGCGCAGCACACTGGGACCCGCGTCCCTCGTCATGGCGGCGGAATCCGTTCCTGACGACACCCGCTGGCTGGGCAATCCGATCGAGGCGTGGCGTTCCTAGGCGTGGCGTTCCCGGACGACGTGTTCCCGCGTCGCGTTCCTGGACGCGGCTCGTACGGCGCCCGGGAGGCGATGTCGGCATGCCGTACGAGCACAGCGCAGGGAGCAGATACTTCAGTGGTTCAGCAGACAGCGGGAGCGGATCCGTACTTCCCGGCGAACGGTGATCCCCGTTACCGGGTGCACCGGTACGAACTCGCCCTGGACTACCGTCCGGGACCCAACCGGCTGTCCGGCACCGCGCGCCTGAACGCCATAGCGGGCCGGTCGCCGCTCGCCGAGTTCCAGCTGAACCTCGCCGACTTCCGGATCGGACGGGTCCGGGTCGACGGGCGGGCCCAGCACTACACCCACCGGGGCGGCCGGCTGCGGATCCGCCCGGGTAAGGCGATCCGCGCCGGGGCCGCGTTCACCGTGGAGATCCACTGGTCGGGCAATCCCAAGCCGGTCCGCAGTCCGTGGGGCGGGATCGGCTGGGAGGAACTGGAGGACGGGGCGCTGGTGGCGAGCCAGCCGGTGGGGGCGCCGTCCTGGTACCCGTGCAACGACCGGCCCGCCGACAAGGCCTCGTACCAGATCGCCGTGACCACGCCGTCGGCGTACTCGGTGGTGGCGGGCGGGCGGCTGCTGACGCGTACGCCCAAGGCGTCCACGACCACGTGGGTGTACGAGCAGGCGGCGCCGACGTCCAGTTATCTGGTCGGGCTCTCCATCGGCAAGTACCAGACCGTGCTGCTCGGTGACCCGGGGCTCGGCGGGGTGCCGCAGTCGGGGCACATTCCGGCGCGGCTGCTCACCGAGTTCTCGCGGGACTTCGCGCGGCAGCCCGCGATGATGACGCTCTTCGAGGAGCTGTTCGGGCCTTATCCGTTCGGTGAGTACGCGGTCGTGGTCACCGAGGAGGAGCTCGATGTGCCCGTGGAGGCGCAGGGGCTCTCGCTGTTCGGAGCGAACCATGTGGACGGGGGGCGGGGGTCCGAGCGGCTGGTCGCGCACGAGTTGGCGCACCAGTGGTTCGGGAACAGTGTGAGCATCGCCGACTGGCGGCACATCTGGCTGAACGAGGGGTTCGCGAAGTACGCGGAGTGGTTGTGGTCCGAGCGGTCGGGTGGGCGTAGCGCGCAGGCCCTGGCCGGGATCGCGCATCGGGGGCTGGCCGGGAAGCCGCAGGATCTTCGGCTGGCCGATCCTGGGCGGAAGCTGATGTTCGACGACCGGCTCTATGAGCGGGGCGGGTTGGTGTTGCACGCCGTGCGGTGTGCGTTGGGGGATGAAGCGTTCTTCCGGATGTTGCGGGGGTGGGTTTCCGTGCATCGGGGTGGGGCTGTTACTACTGCCGCGTTTGTTGCGCATGTGGCTCGGTATGCGGCTGAGCCGTTGGATGAGCTGTTTGCCGCGTGGGTCTTCGAGGGGGCGTTGCCGGTGTTGCCCTCGCCGGGGGTGGCCATTCCTGAACGGCCCTCTTATCCGCCGAGCGGGGGGTAGCGGGGGCGGGATGGTGCGGGTCCGTTGTGGCTGGTCGCGCAGTTCCCCGCGCCCCTAGGAGGTGGGGGTGACGGTATTTGTGACGTGCGGGAGCGTCGTGGCTTGTCGCGCCGTTCCCCGCGCCCCTGAAAGGCGGGGGTGGCGGTATTTGTGACCTGCGGGAGCGTCGTGGCTTGTCGCGCCGTTCCCCGCGCCCCTGAAAGGCGGGGGTGGCGGTATTTGTGACCTGCGGGAGCGTCGTGGCTTGTTGCGGCGTTCCCCGCGCCCCTGAGGGGCGGGGGGTGGGCGGTGATTTGAGCTGCGGGAGCTTTGTGGTTGCGCGCGCCGTTTCTCGCGCCCCTTGTGGGGGCTAGCGGGGGACCTTTAGGGTGTCCCAGGTTTTCTTGCCTGGGATGCCGTCCGCGTCCTTGCCCTTGAAGCCTTGTTTCTGTTGCCAGGCCGCGTAGGACTTGCGGTCCGCTTCCGTCCAGTCGGGGCTCGGGCCGGATTCGTAGCGGCCGCAGCCCTCGGCCACCAGGCGGCGGCCCATCGCTGTGATGACGGCGGACTTCTGGCCTATGTGGAAGAAGGCGCTGCCCGGGAAGGGGACGTACGACGGTTTCGGGGGCGTCGTGGGGGGCTTGGGAGTGGTGGGTTTGCCCTTCAGGCGGGCCGCTATGCGGGTGCGCATGCTGTCCATCGTGAAGCCGCGCGGGTCGATCTTGCCGGGCTGCCACTCCTTGTGGCCGATCACGGACCGCTCGCTCCAGCCGTGGGCGCGGCAGATCGCGGCCGAGACCTTCTCGATGGCCTCCTTCTGGACCTCGGGCCACGGGTCCTTGCCGTTGCCGAGGTTGATGCACTCGAAGCCGTAGAAGTGACGGTTGCCGTCGGTGTCCGCCTCGTTGTCGGGCGGGAGACCGGTCTCGTTGACGACGGCTCTCAGGACGTCTCCGTCGCCCAGGCCCGCGTGGTTGGCGCGGCCGTTGCCGACCAGGTGGACATGGCCCTTCTTGTCGATGACCCCGTGACACAGGGGGCCGGGCAGGCTCGCATAGCCGTCGTAGCAGATGCGGACCGAGGCGGCGATGCCGGAGGTGACGGTGTGGTGGATCATCACACCGTTCATGGGGCCCCAGGCGCCCTTGCTGTTGCGGTTGTGGCTGCGCCAGTTGCGGATCTCGTGGACCGTCAGGCCCTCCGCGCGCAGGATCTCCAAGAGTTTGGACGCGGTCAGTGGCGTGGCCATGGGTTACTTGTCTCCTTGCGCGTCGGCGTCGGCGTCTGCGGCGTTCTCCGCCTCCGCGGTGGTCTGTGACCTGCCCCCCGACGGGTCGGCGGCCTCTGCCCGCTGTTCCTCCTCGCGGGCCCTGGTCTCCGCCGCGAGCGTCGCCTCGTCCGCCGCCGGGATGTCGGTGGCGAGAGGTGCGAAGGCGAGGCGCAGGTCCACCGCGCCCGCCTCGCCCTTGACCAGGGCCAGCGGCGCGAAGTGGCGGGCTATGCCGGTCGGGGGCTGGAGCAGGGGCCTGCGGGAGCCGTCGACCGGCCATTCGACGCCGCCGGTCGCGGTGCGGGCCGGCACGGTCCAGTGGTCGCCGGTGCGGTAGGCGCCGCCCTTGGCGAAGTACACCTCGATACCGTCCTCCAAGGGCAGCCACTCCCCCTCCGTGACAGGAACCGCGCCGCCCCGCGGGGTGGTCGTGCGGCCCTTGCGGCGCGGCCCCTCGTGGTGGTCCCAGCGGCGCAGGAACGGGTTCAGGTGCGGCAGCCGGCCGACGCCCGGCTCCGGCTCCGCCGACAGGCGTACGCGGCGGCCGGGGAGGTCCAGCTCCTCGACCCTCAGCAGGGGCAGGGGTTCGAGGCGGGAGGCGTACGCGGTGTCCGTGAACTCCACGCGGTCGCCCACGTCCAGGTCCAGCTTGTCGTCGTGGCCGAGGGACGCCAACTCCACCCAGGTGCCGTCCAGTTCGTCCACCGGGAAGACCACGGAACCGTTCTCGCGCGACCACTTGAACGACGCGTCCTTCGCCTCGCCGCCCGCGTGGATCTCGACTCGGTACAGCTGGTTCTCCGGGCCCCGGTAGCGCGCGTCCGGCTTGACCAGGCAGGGATCCTCGTCCGCGTGTCCGGGGCGCTCGGCGCGGGCCGCGAGGCGGGCCGAGGAGAGGGCCTGCCTGCCCGCCCAGCGGGTGAAGGCCTCGCGGACCGTCTCCCTCGACGGGTCGGGGGCCTCGATCTGCAGGTCGGCCAGCGCCAGGGGCAGGACCTGCCAGACGACCTTGGCGCGGGCGGCGGTGTCCGGCATCGCCGCGCCGAGCGCGACCTCGCGCAGCGTCGGGTCCTCGGCCGCGGTGACCGCGCGCTCCCAGACCTGCAGGTAGGCGACGAAGGGCGCCCGGGCGGGCGAGGGGAGCCGGTCGCCGGGCTTCTCCGGATCGCGGAAGCCGTCCGGCTGGTCCCAGTAGGTCCAGTGCGGGGCCGGCTGCGCGGTGTCCTGCCCGCCGGTGTCCGCGCTGTCCGCGCCGGCCGTGCCGTCCTCCGCGTCCTCGTCCGGTACCGGGACTCCGGCGGCCGGGCGGTCCGCGTCGCACAGGATGCCGTCGACGTAGTAGCGGCCACCGTGGATGTGGAGGGTGTCGATGTCGTGCTTGCCGCCGACGTACTCGATCCGGAAGCCGGCCGCGTCGCGCGGTCCGCCGTGCGGGCCGATGAGGTCGGTGGTGAGCGCGCGGGCCTGGTGGAGCTGGATCGCGGTCTGTTCGTTGGCGTCGGCGTCGAGCTGGACGCGGCCCTGCTGGACTATGACCGCCGAGTAGTGCCGCTCCGGGCGGAAGGTGGAGCGGGAGAGGTCTGCGTGCATGAAGGGGGTCCCCCTGGTCGGAAAGTACGGTTCACAAAGTCGTGGGGCGAAGAAGGGTGGGGCGGAGAGGGGTGGGGCGGGGCGCCGCGGTCGGGTCTACGTCACGAAGAAGATCCCGGCGTCCGTTCCCGCGGGCGTGTACTCCGCGAGCCGCGCCCGCAGGTTGTCCTCGCGCTGGGGCCGGTACAGGTCGTGGAAGGCGCCGATTTCGGCCCCGTCCTCCGCGCCGCGCCGGATCTCCTCCGCGACCCGGTCGGCCAACAGCCCGTACCAGGGCGTCCCGTAGCGCGTGGACGTGAACCGCGGGCGTACCCGGGAGGCCCGGCCGGGGCCCGCCAGGTCCGGCTGGCAGCGGTACCTGCGGGGCGTACGGGAGCCGGTGGGGACGTACGAGAAGCGCAGGCAGCCGATGCCGCGGCGGGCCACGTGGAGGCGGCCGGTGAAGAGCGAGTTCTCGGCGATGCGGACCGCGTGGGTGTGGATCTCGCCGATCACGGTCGTGCGGTGCAGGTGCAGGACGGCGTGGGCGTGCCGGCAGTCGGGGGCGGAGAGGGCCTCGCGGTCGTCGGCCGTGGCGTCCAGGACGCTGTCACGCAGGTGGATGTCGAGGGGCTCCTCGGAGACCTCGTCGCCGATGACCTCGATGGTGCCGAGGATGCTGTGCTCGATCTGGAGGCACGCGGTGGTGCGTTCCAGGACGATGCTCGGCTCCTCCGGCGAGTGGGGGTCGCACTCGGGCTCCAGGGACCAGCCGGGCACGAGGGTGCAGTGGCGTACGACGACGGCGCCCATCGGGCCGGTGACGTTGATGCCGCGGCCGGTGACGAGCAGCCCGTCGAGCACGATCCGGGGCCGCTCGCCGGGCGCGCAGTCGTCGGAGACGGCACGGATGTTCAGGGCGTCGGGGCGGTTGCTGTACCAGTCGAGCAGCCGGATCACCGGGCGGGTGCCGTCGGCGGCGCGCAGTTCCAGCCGGTCGCCCGGGTCGAGGTCGAAGTCCAGCTGCTCCTGGTAGGCGCCGCTGTGGGTGATCTCGATGATGCCCTCGGGGCCGCAGCGGCCCGCCCGGCGGTCGTGCTGCCAGGCCCGGTAGGCGTCCATGATCTGCCGGTGGGTCTGGCCGGGGCCGACCCGGAACACGGTGGCGTCCGGGCGGGGCTCGCGGTCGCGTACGTACTCGCCGCCGCCCAGGTCGGCGCCGGACGCGTGGTGGTAGTCGACCCAGACGCCCTTGCGGGGCGCGGTCCGTGCGCCGAAGGCGATCCGGCCGAGCTCCGGGTCGACCGCGACCTGGCCGCGCTTGGGGCGGTAGCGCCAGTCCGACAGGTCGGCGACCACGAGGTCGGCAGGCGGCACGGGCCGGTCCTCGCCGTCGCGCCGGATGACGAAGCTCTTGCCGGGGCCGTAGTGGTCGGCGAGGCGGTCGTGGAGGCGACGGCGGCGGATGAACGCCGGGACGTTGTCGATCTCCGCGATGTGGTGGGGCGAGGGCTCGGGGACCGGCTTGGTGACGAGCGGGGTGTCGTTGCCGAGGATGGAGAAGGTGTAGAGGTTGCGGGCCCGGTCGACGCAGTACGCGGGTGACGACGTCAGCGAGTGCGCCTTCAGCCGCCAGACGAACAGTCCGACGCCCGCCGGGGTCCAACCCCCTTGCCGGTGGCGGGAGTCGGCCCTGCGTACGTCGGCCGAGCGGGCCACCTCGCCGAAGGGGCCGCCCGCCAGGTCGAGCGCGGAGCCGTCCCTGAGGTCGGCGAGCCGTCCGCGGGCGCCGCGCCCCGCCGCATCGGTTCCGGCCTCGTACAGCTTCACGGGCTGCTGGTGGGAGAGGTGGCGGGAGAGTTCGACGGCGCGTGCGGGCCAGCCGGCCACGTTCTCGGAGAGTTCTTCGAGGAGGTGGAGGGTGCCCTTCCGCCGGCGGCCGGCGACCGTGGCGGCGACGTCGGCGCGGGGTGCGACGGCCTCGGTGAGCGCGGCCGAACTCCCGCCGCGCAGACCGGTGGTGAGGACTCTCTCGTACCCGGGCAGTGTGCGGTAGCCGACCAGGTCGCCGAGGTAGGGCAGCACCCAGGGGGCCGCCGTCTCGACGAACAGGTCCTCGTAGCCCTGCTCGACCCCTTCGCGTACGAGGTCGAGCTGTTCGGCCATGACGGCGAGCAGGGCGCGCAGGGGTTCGCCCTCCTGGGCGTCGCGCAGCCGGTGCCACTGGGGAAGCAGCTCGGCGAGTCCGTCCGGTTCCCTGGACATCAGTTGACCTCCGTCAGAATCAGGGTGTCCGCGGCCCTCGGCGACAGCAGGGCGAGCTGGGCGGGGCGGATACCGCGGAAGACGTACACCGAGCGGCCCTTCGCCAGGCGGCGGGTGTCGGTGATGTCGGGGTTGAGGCGCAGGAGTTCGGCGAGCGGGACGCCGTACCGGGCGCAGATCTCCGACAGCGTCTCGCCGTCCTTTCTTCGGACGGTGTGGGTCCTCTCGTCGTACGTGGCTCCGCGCGCCGGGACCGTCGCCTTCGGCAGGCCGGGGTTCGCGAGCAGCTTTGTCAGCTCCCCGGCGGTGGTGGAGGCGGGTACGCCGGTGAAGACGTCGACGTCCACGTAGTCGACACCGGGCACCCGGTGGGCCGTGGCCAGGATGTCGGAGAGACGGGCGGGCTGCCCCAACTCGCGCCCTTCGAAGCCCAGTTCGCGCAGGAGTGCTTGGCGCAGGCGGGGTTCGACGAGTTGCCAGGAGTGGTCGGGTGACACCTTCACCTTCGCGGACACGAGGAGGGCGACGAGTTCGCGGGCGTCCACGCGGACCGGGAGGTTCGGGTCGCCGTACTCGGTGAGCGCGGCGCGCAGGGACCGCAGGAGGGGCGAGTCGCCGCCGTCGCCGGCTCCCGTCCCGGCTCCGGCTCCCCCGATCGGTACGTCGTCCGTGCCGGCGACGGTCACGTGCAGCACGCGCCGCCGGCCGTCGAAGAGTTCGCGCGCGGCGGCCCGGCCGATGCCGGCCCGGGAGCGGGCGAAGTCCTCGTAGTCGGCCTCCGACACCAGCCGGTCGAGGGCCGAGACGGCGAGCGGGATCGTGCGGCGCGTCAGGGCGGGCCCGTCGGCGTCCGCTCCGCCGGTGGCCGGGCGCGGGTTGGTGACCGCGGAGACGCCCAGGGGCCGGGTGAGGGCCTGGGTGACGCGGCCCGCGGGAACGTTGGCGGCCCGGCCCGTGCCGAAGCGGTAGCGGGCGTGGATGTTCTCGTGGCCGCCGGGCAGGCGGGCGCCGTGGACGCCGTCGCCGAAGGTCACGGTGGTCCGGCCGTCGGCGGTGCTGCCGGTGATGTAGACGCGGTCGCGCGGGCCCCGTCCGGCGAGGCTGTCGACCTCGTGCCAGAGCACGCCGTCGGCCCTGATCTCCAGGACGGGGGTGGCGCCGAGCGGGTTGTCGTCGGCGAGCCAGGTGAGGGGCGACTGCCAGAGCGCGAACGTCTGGCTGGCCCGGTCCGGGTCGCCGCTGCCGATCGCCTCGTCGCGGGACTCACCGTGTGTCGCCTCGACCACGTTGCCGAGGATCCGCACGCCGGCACGGCGGTAGCGGTACGCGAGGTCCGCGGTGAGCGTCAGCTCGGTGTGGACGTGGTCGCCCGGGAGCCGCGGATCGATCGCGGACTCGGCGGCGGCGACGGTGACGACCTCGGTGGCCCGTACGGCGGTGGCGCCGGGCAGGTCGCTGCGCTCTCCTTCGACGATCAGGGTGCGGCCGGGCCGCAACCCGTCGTACAGCTCGGCGAGTTCGATCTCGTTGCCGTGCACGTCCTCGCCGAGCGGTTCGTCGGCGAGGCGCAGCGGTTCGCCCGCCGCGTGCACGGTGGTGTCGCGGATGTGCGAGAGCAGGACGTCGAACTCGTCCAGCCACGGGTCGGCCAGGACGAGTTCGGTGCCCCGGCCGGTGATGCCGTAGTTGGTGTACGCGGCCGTCCGCGCCGACACGACCTTCGTGGTGACGTACGCGAGGGCGGGATCTCCCGGAATGCCTCCCTCGGCCCCCTTGGCGGGGCGCTGGATCGCCACCCAGCTGCCGACCGTGATGCCGTCGCGCACCGAGTCCAGCTGGAGCAGACGGCGGTTGGCGGGCGCGGGTTTCGAGGCGATGACCACCTCGACGTTCGGGGCGGCGCTGCCCAGGGTGTACGTGAGGCTCACCTCGTACTCGCCGTGGGTGAACTGCTCCGGGACGCCGGGCCGGAGGGTGACCTGTTCGGTGGTGCCGTTGTGGACGCCCACCCGGACCAGGCCGTCCTCGTCGGGGCGCGACACGAACAGGGTGCGTTCGGGCAGGCCCGCACGGAACACGGCGGTGACGCCCGGCTCCTGGGAGTCGGTGGGCCGCCCGGTGGGCGGGTTCGGGTCGCGGTCCTGACCCGCGTGGGTGGACAGGTCCACCTCGCCCGTGCCGAGCCGGAAGGTGACCGGCACGGGGACGGGGAGGTTCTCCGCGCGCTGGTCGGAGCTGCTGCCCTCGACGTACTGGAACTCCGCCCGCACCGGGACCTTGCCCGCCGTGTCGAACACGACGCGCATGCTGACCAGGCCGGCGCCGGTGAGGGGCCAGTCCGCGGTGCGGATGACCCGGCCGCGGTCGTCCTGGACGGGTTTGAGCGGGGCCGTCGCGCCGAAGGGGGCGGTGGTCACGCGCAGGGCGAGCAGTTCCCGCAGGAGCGGTGGGGTGCCGGGGGCGGCGGCCGTGCGCCAGGCCGGATAGAGGCCGCTCAGGCCCGGGTCGAGGACCGAGAGCAGGCGGGCCGTGTCCGCGCCGGGGCGGCGGGTGCGGGTCGCTCGCGTGGTGGGCGCCGGTGCCTTGCCGCGGAGCGCGGGCAGGACGGCACCGAGGGCCTGGAAGGCGGCCTCGTGACGGCCGGTCGCCGACGCCGGCGCGCTCCGCGCCACTGCTGCCGCCGAGCCCGCCCCCTCCTCCGGAGGGACCGGCTGGGAGGGGGCCAACTCCAGCGCTCGCTCCGCCAGTTCGGCCAGTACGGCCTCCAGCTGTTCGAACCAGGCCGACACGTCCTCGTACGGTGTCGCGAGGACCTGGGCCTCGCCGAGGCGCGCGACGGGCTCGGCGAGGCGGGCCGCGAGGCTCTCGGGTGTGCCGATGCCGTCCAGGTCCGCGCGCAGCGGGGCGAGGACCTGGTCGTCGAGGTCGTCGATCAGGCGGCTGACCGGGCGCGGGTTGGGCACCTCGGGTGTGGGCGGTTCGTCGCCGGGCTCGCCGGGGGCCTGGGGCTCGGTGATCCAGCGCCGTACCTCGTCGACGAGTTCCCGGAAGGTGGGCGGGGCCGACCGGGGCAGCCCGATCGCGGTGATCTCGTCGTCCCGGTCGACGCGGACGCTCGCCACGGGCAGCAGCAGCCGCCGGGCACCCGCCTGTTCGCCGAAGACGAAGAGCAACTGGTCGCCCACGGCGAGGGAGTTGGCCGTGCCCTCGACGAACAGCGCGGACCGGCGCTCCAGGTCCTCGGGGGTGACGAGGGAGGGGCGGCGGCGCCGGACCTTCAGCTCGTTCCAGTCCCAGCGGGCCGTCAGGTCACGGCTCGTCTCGAAGGTCTGCGACTCCTCGTCGGCGGACGCTGGCACGCTGTGGCTGCGCGCGCCCCGCGGGATGACCACGGGCAGGGTCTCGGCGCGCGGATCCCGTTCGAGGCTGTACGCCAGATGGGTGGCGGCTGCGACGCCCGGACGCGGCCGGTGGCCGACCAGCCGGCCCAGCAGCACCAGGGAGCGGTGCTCGTCGGCCGTGCGTAGGTAGGCCTCGTCGGCGATCCGCTCGGAGTGGAAGGTGAGCAGGTCGCCCAGGACGGCGGTGGCGTCGAGCAGGCCGATCGCCGGGTCGTCCGGGGTGCGGACCGTCAGCCCTCGCAGCGCCGGGTACGCGGGTGAGGCGAGCCGGTCGAGCAGGGCGGCCAGGAAGGAGCCGTGGTCGCCCACGCGGTGGTCGAGGGCGGTGCGGCCGGGGGGATTGTGGAGCGGGGCGGGGGCGAGGCGCTCGTCGTGGCCACCACAGGCGCCGTCACCGGAACCACAGCCGCACCCGGTGCCGCCACCGGGCCCGTGTCCGTCGCCGCACGCTCCGCCGCAGGTGCAGTCGTCGCTCATCGGGCACCTCCGAGGGATATCGTCAGCCGGCCGTTCTCCGGTCGGTCGGGGTCGTTGTCACAGGTGGCGATCTCCAGCGGGCCGAGCCGCAGCACGCCGTCCTCCCTCTCTCCTCGGTCCTCGTGGAACTGCCTTCGCAGCCGGGTGACGTGGGCGCTCTCCACACCCGGCACCGCGGCCGCGACGGCGACCAGGCGGCTGAGCCGGACCGGTTCGCCGAAGGTGAGCGCGTCCGGGTGGAAGAAGCCGAGCCGCCCGCCGGGGAGGCGGCCCCGGCCCAGTACGCGGTACAGCTCGGCCAGGATCTGACCGTGCTGGTGGCCGGGGGTGGCGCAGACCCGCAGCGCGATGTCGAGCGGCACGGGCCGGGCGGCGCCGACGACGAGGTCGTGGCCGATGCGGCGGTACGCCTCCAGGGCCTGGGTCACCTCGGCGAGCAGGCCCGCGGAGGGTTCCCCGGTGCCGTACGCGTCCACGGCGATGTGGGCCTCCTGGCCGCTGCCGGTCCAGCGGAGCGCGGCGGCGGCCCGCTGGACGCCGGGCAGGGCGGCGGCGAGGGCCGCGTAGTCGTCCGCGGTGACGGCGCGCAGCCTGGTGCGGCGCAGGTCGAGCGGGGCCGACTGGCGTACCTGCTCGACCGGTTCGGGTTCCGTGCCTCCGGCGGCGGGCAGCGGGTTGCGTACGCCGGCCACGGGCGGTCGTTCGCAGTCGGCGGTGAGCACGAGGTGGTTGATGGCCTCCGCGCCCACGTTGCCCGCGGTGCCGCCGCCGAGCCGGTAGCGGAGTTCGAGGCGGGTGCCGGGGGTCGGCCTCGCGGCGTGCCGGCCGTCGCCGAAGCGGAGGGCGAGGCGTCCGTCGTCGCGCAGTTCGCCTACGAAGTGGCGGTCGCGCGGGGTGCTGTCGAGGAGGTCGCGGCGCGGCTCCCAGGTCGTGTCACCGTGACGGCTGTTGTGACCGTCACCGTGACGGCTGTTGTGGCCCTCGTGGCCGTCATGACCGCCGTGGCCTTGGTGGCCGCCGTGGCCTTGGTGCAGCTCGTGCAGTCGGACGGCGGGCAGGGCCTGGCGTGGGTCGTGCCGGAGTGCCGCCGAGGCGGGGCCCCGCAGGACCTGTTCGCCCGGGTGCAGTCCGTCCGCGTACGCGGGTCCCCAACTGTGGGCGATCTCCCAGGCGATGTGTCCGTCGAGGACAGTGCCCGCGCGGGCCCGTGCCGCGAGCACCTCGACGCGCTGAAGCTTGGCATGGAGCAACCGGTCGCTGCGGAAGAGGAGTTCGCGCAGGGCTCGGACCGGGTGGCGGCGCAGTTCGAGCCGCTCCAGGACCTTCAGGCCGTAGAGCACGGTGAGTTCGGCGATCTCCTGTTCGCCGAGCCCGTCGCGGTCACGGGCGCTGCGCCACAGTTCGGTGAGCCGCTGCTCCACGCGCCCCGGGATGGCGGCGATCCGCTCGGCCTGGCCGGTGGCGACGGCCCTGGGGTCGGGGAAGGGCACGGCCTGGGTCACGGGTGCGTGGCCGAGCACGGGCCGGAAGCGGGGTGCGATGCCCGGGTACACGGACTGGGCGAGCAGGGTCCGCAGCGCTGCGGCCTGGGCGTACGCCGTGCCCGGCACGACCCGCCCCTCGCTCCGGGTCCCGTTGCGGCCGGGGCGCCGTCCGGTCAGTTCCAGGCCGAGTCCGGCGCGTACGGTCGCGTCCTCGCCCATGACGGCGAACAGCTCGTGGAGGTCGTCGGGGGTCAGCGGATCACCGCACTCCGCCTTGTCCGTCAGGGAGTTGATGAGCCGAGCGGGGGCGTTGCGCTCGTCGCTTTCGGGGCAGCCGAAGGGCGGTGCGCCGCAGGAGCCGACGACGGCGGGACCGGGCGGTACGGTCACCGTCTCCGTCACGGTCACCGTCTCCGTCACGGTCTCCGCCTCCGTCTCCGTCTCCGTCTCCGGGAGGCTTTCGCCGCGCGGGTTCAGTGAGCGGCCGTGGTCGACGAGGACGACGTTGCCGCGGGCGACCGTCACGTCCTCCACCGGCGCGCAGCCGCGTCCGCCGCGCGTGGTGAGGCACAGCGGGAAGCGCAGCGCGTCCTGGGCGGCCCAGGTGACCTCCAGGACCGGCTGGTCCTCGATCCGGTCGACGGCGGGGGTGACGGAGGTCAGCCGGACCACCTGCCGGTGGGCGGGGTCGGCGTCGCCGGGAGTACCGGTGCGCGCCCCCTTCACCTCCTCAAGGGCCAGCAAGTCACCCGCACGCAGAGCGAGTTGACGTCCCTCGCAGGTCTCCGAGTCGCGCCACTCGTCGCGCAGGGTCACGGCCGTCGCACCCCTGGGCAGGGAGCGCACCTCGCCGCCCCAGGTCCACAGCCGGATCGCGTTGTGGGCGGACCGCAGCTCCAGCGGGTCGGCGGCCACGACCGGTTCGAAGACCTCCACGGACCCGCGCTCGTCGAGGTCGGCGAGGTCTCCGTCACCGATGACCGTGCCGGGCGCCGGACGGTCGTGCGGGTCGAGGGAGCGGACGTCGACGGAGGCGAAGCGGTACGTGCCCGGGGGCAGCGTGTGGTCGCCCTCGCTCTCCACGGTGACGTAGGCGCGCGCGTTGCAGCCGTCGTGCATCGCGTAGTCGATGAGCCGCACATGCCGGCGGACCGAGACCCGGCGGCGCGCGGTGTCGAGGTACGCCTCCGTGGCGACGGCGTCCTGCTGATAGCTGATCTGGTCACCGGTGTACGCGAGCATCTCGACGAGCGTCGTGCCCAGGTCGGCGGGGTTGCGCTCGATCCAGTCGGGGGTGGTGAGGGCGAGCCGGTCGAGGAGCAGCTTGCGGATGGTGTCGTAGTCGCGGGCGGTGTAGTCGACGACGGGCGCTTCGGGAAACGTCTGGACCGCGGAGGCCTCGTGCACGTTTTCGAACTCGCGGTCGTGCCCGTGCTCATGCCCGCGCTCATGCCCGAGCTCATGCCCGTGCTTGCAGTCGAAGGGGGTCGGGCAGTCGGGCCGGAAGACGAAGGAGGCGCTGTGGTAGCGCTGATCGAAGCCGCGGTACGGCTCGGTCCCGGGACGCCCGTACGGGTCGGTCTCCACCAGGGAGAGCCGGTAGCGGGAGGAGTCTCCGGCCCGGTCGAGGGTGACGTACAGCCGGTCGTCGAGTTCGGGGTCCTCCTCGCGCTCGACGCCGATGTCGACGACGGTGATGCCGGTGAGGCCGTCGACGCGCCGGCCGCCCTCGATGCGTACGTTCTCGGCGCACAGGCCGTGCGGGGCCTTGCCGAGGAAGGTGACGGTGAGGGTGAGCCCGTCGTCGCTCACCTCCACCGCGTCGACTCCGTTGAGCTGGGCGGCTCTCGCCTTCGCCCGCCGGGAGGCGGTCGCGGGCGGGGTCGGGGTCGGGGTCGTGTCTGAGGCCGGGGCCGTCATGCCGCGGCCCTCCCTTCGAAGACGTCGTCGCGGCGCGTCCCGGTGGAGCGCACGGCGTAGGAGAGGTGGACCCGGATCGTGTCGTCCTCGCCCACCACGTCCAGGGCCTCGATCTCGACGAGGTCGCCGAGCCAGCGCTGCAGGGAGGCCTGCACGGACAGTTCGAGAGTGCTGGTGAGTTCGGGACTGTTGGGCGCGAACACCAGGTCGAGCAGTCCGCAGCCGAAGTCGGGGCGCATCACCCGTTCGCCGGGGCTGGTGAACAGCACCTGTTCGATCAGGTCGCGTACGTGCTCGTCGTGGCGCGCGTGCGCGGTGCGGCCCCGGCGGTCGGCCCTGAAGGGGAACGCGATGTCGGTACGGGGGCGGGTGCGTGGGCTCATCGGACGGTCACCTTTCGCCGGTCGGCCTGGACGACGGGCGGCCCCTGCGGCACGAACGCGGCCGTGCAGCACTCGGCCGCGGAGATGTCGAGCAGGACGGGCGAGCCGCCGGCCGTCACCCCGGTGCTCCCGGCCGTCCAACGGACGGAGACACACGGCTCGGGCACCCCGTCGACGGTGTGCGGGCAGCCGGTGACGACGTACGCGTGTGCGGCCGTGGCGACGGGATGCCCGTCCATCAGCACGGTGGAGTCGGATGTGGTGGCGGTGGTGGCGCGCCCGCCGTGCGGGCAGCTGATCACGGCGCCTGCGCCGAGCAGGCCCCCGGACGCCCCTGTCGCTCTGGACACTTGATGGTTCCCCCGTCTTCCAGTCACTGTCGTTTCCCCACCGCTGTCGCTGTCGCCATCGCTGCCGCCTCGTCCTCGGCCATGGCTGTCGCTGTATCTGTATCTGTATCTGTATCTGTCGCTATCGCTGTCGCTATCGCTATCGCTTCGAGAGCACGGTCAACTGGCCCTCGTTGATGGTCACTTCCTTGCCGCGCAGTACGACCTCGGCGCCCGCGCCGGTCGCGATGACCACGGCGTCCTTGGTGATGCGGATGTACGCGCCGCCCTGGGCCTGGAGCAGGATTCCCTGCTCGGCGCCGGCGGTGTCGCTCAGCACGAGCTTGTGCGCCAGCCGCGTCTGCACGACGACCGGCTTGTTCGGCGAGGACGCCGCCAGTTCGCGGCGCGCGTCGGGCGGCAGTTCCTCGGCGGCGCCGTACCAGCACCCCGTCCAGATGGGAAAGCTGGGATCCCCCTGCTCGAACTCCATCCAGACGCCCGCGCCGGGCGCCGGCACCACGAACTGTCCCGACTCGGGGCCGGTGAAGGGCAGGCAGGGTAGCGCCCAGGTCGACGGCTCGTCGCCCAGGACGTCGGGGACCTCGGCCCTGACGCGCCCGATCCGCAACGGATCGTCGTTGTCCACCACCCGGCCGCGGAACTTGCCGAGGTAGCGATTACCGGTTGCCGCCATGCTGAACTGCTCCTGCTCTGTCGGGTGTTGCCGGACGTCTCGCTGTGCGTCAGGGCCTGACGTAGGCGCTGCGCGCCTCAAGCCCCTCCCGCGAGACGGTGAAGTTCTGCTGGTACGAGCCCGGCCGCAGGTTGTGCGTGACGGACTTGACGTAGTAGTCGCCGTCGTACGCCCGTCCCGCGCCGCGGACGCCGACCAGTTGGCGGGGCTGGAGGATGTAGCCGTGCCGGTTGACGTCGAGCGAGCCGGAACCCGAGATGACGTCGGCGGACACGGCGGCCCGGGCGAGCAGTTCGGCCTCGGCCTGTTCGCGCTGCTGCTTGGCGGTGCCGGTGAGGGTGCGGCGTTTGAGGGCTGGGGTGGGGCGTTTGCCGAGCGGCGGGCGCAGGGGGCTGATCGGCGGCTGCGGCAGGAGCGTGGACTGGCGGGTCCCCGGGTCCTGCCAGCGGGCCTGCGGCTCTTCCCGCGCCGTCCCGTCGTACGAGAACGTCAGCTGGTCGACGGTGGAGTTGTTGTCCATGTTGACGTTGAGGGCGTGCTGGCGGATGCCGAGGCGGATCTCGGGTCCCCAGCGGGCGGACGACCGGCCCGGGGTGGGGCCGGGCTCCAGGTAGAAGGTGTAGCCGTTGGCGCGGGCCAGCTCGGTGACGTACTGGAGGTCGGTGCCCGTCTGGTAGTGGACGCGCAGGTCCTGGTGCGGGGGCTGGCTCACCTTCTCCTTGTAGACATCGGGTCGGATGCCGTAGTCGGAGTAGCGGCGCAGGATCGCGAGGACGCGGTCGGAGGGCGGGAGGTTGGGGTAACGGTCGGTCCGCTCCTCCAGGTCCATCAGCAGCGACAGGTCCTCGCCGGTGACGGTGAGCGTGGAGTGGCCCGGCTGGTTGCTGGCGCCGACCTCCTGGCGCACGATCAGCCCGTCGAGGAGCACGTCGGCGGTGCCCTTGACGCTCACCGAGACGATGATCCGGGTCTTCGGGTCGAAGAAGCCCTCCGGGAGCAGGGCGCGGTTGATGATCCCGTTCTTGGTGAGGTCGAAGGCGAGCTGGAAGCCGCTGCGTTCGCCGGCGGTGGCGGTGATCTGGGCGGAGAGCAGCGCTTCGGTGACCTCGGCGGGGACGGGGCGGGTGAGTTTCGGTCCCATGCGGAGGGTGATGTGTACGGGGCCCTGGCCCACGGGGACGTCAAACACGCCGCTCCCCCCTGCCGCCGGGAAGCGGCACCTCGATGACCTTGCCGGCCTCGTCGGTCAGCTCCCGCGGGTCGAGTACGGGGTTGGCGTCGGCGATCTGCCACCACTGGGCGGGGTCGCCGAAGTAGCGCTGGGCGAGGAGGTCGGGGCGGTCGCCGCTGCTGACGGTGTGCGGACGGGTCTCGTCGTCGAGCAGGTCGAGCTGATCGAGCGGGGGCAGCAACCGGCGCTTGACGTACCGGACTTCGGTCCCGTCCGCCTGTCGGTGTACACCGATCTCGGCGTCGTGGTAGCGGCTGGAGCGGGGGTAGGGGTGGGCGCCCGGGATGGCGTCCAGTGCGTTCTCGTAGGGCTCGATGTCTGCCATGGCCGCTGCTCAGCCCCTTCCGCTCAGGGTGCCCGCGGTGCCTGTGCCGGTGCCGAAGCTGCCTGCGCCGGTGAGGCCGAGTCCGCCGAGGCTGCCGCGGCGGGCGGCTGCCGCGAGGCGTTCCTTCTGGGCGAGGTGGGCCATGTAGAAGTCGGCGCCCAGGTGCCCGGCTGGCAGGTCGCTGACGGTGAGGACCTTCAGCCCGATGCTGAGCGAGGCCCTGATCGGGTTGAGGTTCACGTCGAACGCCGACTCATTGATGGACAGTTCGGTGATCCGCACGGGCATGACACGCTTGCTGCCCCAGGTGAAGAGGGTCAACGGCATCTCGATCGGGCTGATTTCGATGGCCCCCTTCTGCGAGAGCTTGGTGGCGTCACGCAGCTGCTGGGTCGTGGGCTGCACCAGCATTTCGAGCGTGGCGAGTTGCGGGTGGATGCCGTCGGGCGCGGCGACCTCGAATTGATCGGTGGCATCGATCTCGGCGGTGAACTTCCAGGTCTCCTGGGCAGGCCCTTTCAGCCGCAGGGCCTCATTGCGGTCCCCGGACCCGCTCCCCCCACCGCCGGAGTCTCCGCTGCCTCCCGCGGACTGGGGCGAGAGGGAGCGTTCGAGGGTGTCCGGGTTGAACTGCAGCACGATGATCCGCTGGGGTGTCCCGCGGTCGGGGTCGACCACGACTATTCCTGAGCGGATGGGTTTGGGGATGTCGGCGTAGCGGGTCATCGGCGGGCCTCCAGGCGGGCGGCCAGGGGACCATAGTCATGATCCGGAAAAAGGGTGGGGAACAGTTCGAGCATCCTCTCCAGCCGCGCGACAGTTTCGCGGAAAACGATTCCCTGCAAAGAGATATCAGTGAACAGGTACTGCCAACCGAATACACCCTTGGTAAGCACCAGCGCGTCGAGGTACTCGCAGTAAGAGGAGTCCATCCTGATCAGGTCAGAGTCGCGCCCCGGAGCAGTACTCAGGCGCATGTCGTAGTACCACATCTCAAGCGGGTCGACGTCATCCTGAATCCGGATGGCGGCGAAGTGCCCTGTTCCCGCATGCTGCGGAAAATCGATCACCCGGAGCTGCGAAAAAATCTCCAGGTCCCATTCGCTCGCGGTCTCCGCCGTGAACTGTGGAGCCGGCAGCAGAATGGAATCATAGAGATCCCGAATTCTGAATTCTCCACCGAGTTCGGGAGAGCCTTCCCTGGCGCGCCAACGACACGAAAGTTCCGTAAACCAGATATTGCATTCACGCAGCGAGCTCCCCAGGGCCACATCCTTGAATTCCTGGAAGAAGGTGATGATGTCCGGGTTTTCGGCGGGCCTCTCCAGGATGGGACCCTTGTCGGAGAAGTCGACATCAAGGGCGTCGCACTCCAGGATCGCGTCGAGCGAGTTCACATGATTCTGTTCACTGAGTGACAGGGGGCGCACTACAACTCCGTTCTGGGCGAAAGGTCTGAATTCTAGAATGGGAGCGGGCTTCCGCTCCGGCGGATGTCCGCAAGCCGTTTCTCGAAGTCCGGGAAGTAGGATTTCGACCTTCCCCCCTTGGCCATTCTCGCCTGCTCGTAACGGAGGATCGCCGCGACAAGCTCACCCACGCTCCTGACCTCTCGCACATTCTCCAGCTGGAATTTCTCGATCGCCTTGTACACGAGATCCGCGAACTCCGCAGTGATGTGAAGCAGGTGCTTCAACTGTCCCCTGGTGGCACTGTTGACGGTGATTTTTGACGCGCTTCCCGGCTGAGGAGGCTTTTCAGGGGTCGCGTGCTGCTCATGTGCACCACCCTTTGAGGCGTCCATCGTGACCCACTTGCTGGTGTTCTTGTGTTTCTGGAGCTCATGCCTGCCCCACCTGGCCTGCAGATAGCTGGGGAATCCGGTGTACGGACCGGGATGGTAGTTCACGCGAATGCGATACCAGATGGCCCTCTTGTTCGGCGCCGGCTCGCTCACCCCCAGATATCCGTACGCATGCTTCTCGATCTCATCCTTGAACTTGGTGTTCACAGACGGCCCTCTGGCAGGGACGAGGTTCGAGCCCAATGCTGGCCCGCCCAGCTGGTCGGAGAGCAGGTGCATGCGGACCCACCAGTTCGAAGGGTCGGTATTGAGCCCGTGCAGGTTGAGGTGCCGGAAACCTTCCGGCTCGTTGCGAGGTGCGGTGTCCGCACTTGATCCGTGACTGTTGGCGTACGCCTTGGTGATGTACCGCGCCTCGAAGTCATGGGCGAGTTCGTTGTTGGAGAACGCGGGCACCGTCGTGGCGGGCAGATCGGGGTCGCTCATGACGTCCAAATAGTCCTTGACGTCACCCTGCAGATTGTTCTTTCCCCGGATCACCGGCCTGCTGGGATTGAGTGTCGCAATCACAACGAAGTTCGGATCACCGCCAGCCCTCACCAGGCGGGTCAGCCTGAAGTGCTCCCGAAGCACGTTCAGCAGTTCCTGATGCTGCTGGGGCGAGACGCCGTCATCAAGGCGGTCACCGAGGATCTTGCGGATGCGCGCAACGATCGCGTCGAGACGTCTCTTCTTGGCGTCGTCGGAAGTCTCTTCTTCCTTCCTCTTATCCCTCTTCTCGTCCTTGCTCTGCCTACTCTTGGGGCCACCGTCCTTGTCATGCTTCGGCTTCTTGGCGGCACCCTTGTCCGACTTTGGTCTGCCCGGGTCTTCCTTGTCGCCGTCCTTCGGCCTCTTGGCATCCTGGTCCTTGCGCGCGCCCGGCGCCTTGCCGTCCTTCTTCGATTCGCCGGGGGCTCCCTTGTCGGACTTGGGCCTGCCCGGGCCGTCCCTGTCCGTCATGGGGTCCCTCGTAGGCTTCTCGGGGGTACTGGGCCGGGCGGGGGTCTTGTCGTCGGCGGACTTCGATGGCGACGAGCCCTGGTCCTCCTTGGGCCTGCCCGGGGTGTCGGTCTTCGGGTGGGGGCTCGGGGCCGGTTCGGGCTTCGGCTTCGGGTGGGGGGCCGGTTGGGGTTTGGGCTTCGGGGACGGGGTCGGGCGGGTGTCCGGCTTCTCGTCCTCCTTGGTCTTCGGGCGGCCGTTCTTGTCCTTGCCGGTGGGCCTCTTGGTGTCGGCCGTGGGCTTCGCCGGGGCCGCGGGACCGGGCTTGGGGGTGTCCTTGGCCGAGCCTTGGGGCATGGGCTTTGCCGGGTCCGCGGTCCTCGGTTTCTTCGGAGCGGTGGCCGTCGGCCTGGTCGGAGCGGTGGCCGTCGGCCTGGTCGGGGTGGATGTCGCGCCGGGCCTCGGGCTTGCCGTGGACGGACGGGGCCTTCCGGTGTCGCCCCGGTCGTCCGAGCCCTGGCCCGCCGGGGCCCTGCCGTCGGCGCCGCTCGGCTTCTCCTTGCCCAGTTTCGCGGCCACTCCCTTCAGGCGGCGGCCGACCTTCGCCACGTACTTGCCGATGCCGCTCAGCAGCGCCTCGTAGGCGAGTTCCAGAAGTGCGACGATGCCTGCCGCGACCGCCTTCGCGAAGAGGACGCCCGCGCCTCCCTGGCGGACCGCTCGCAGCCAGGTGATGACCGCGCCGATCGCGCGCAGGATCTCACTGAGGGCGCCGATCGCCGTGCGGATGGCGTCGATGACCGCCATCGCCCAGCCCGCCCCGGGGATGAGCTTGGCGATGACCTTCGTGATGACGATCTCGCCGATGATGAAGGGGAGTTGCGGGACGATCGCGTCCCACGTCTCCTTGACGATCCGCTCCAGGGTGAAGCCACCCTTGATCAGTTTGTCGATCATCGCCCTCGGAATGCCGATGATCTCCTCGATCTTCGACTGGAACCACTGCTTCACCGCCGCTTGGACCTCGCGGAAGAGGTGGTTCTTCGCCCCGTCCACGGCCGAGTTCTTCGCGCCGCTCAGCCAGCCGCCCGGGTCGGAGAGGAAGTCGACAGCGATCATCATGAACTCGCCGAGCGCGCTGAGGAGTTTGGAGGCGTACTCCAGGACCGTCTTCACCGCAGCGATCACGGCCTTGACCACATCGAGAAGCATTTTCCGCAGAATGCTCAGGATGCTGCCCAGCAGTTTCCCGATGGCGTTCAGCAGATCCGTGACGATCTGCTTCAGCATTTTCGCCAGCCGGTTCACCAGGGCGATCGCCGCCGAGATGAGGTCGGTGATGAACTTCCGTATACGAGCGGCCAGTTCGATTATTCCGCGGACCAGCGCCTTGGCGAACTCGATCAGGTCGTCGATCAGGTTCTTGATCGCGTCGACTATGAACTTGCGCGCCTCGTTGATCCAGCGTTCGACCGTGGCCTTGAAGTTCTTGATGAAACCGATGACCGCGTCTCGTGCCGCTCTGATGACGCGGACGATCGCGTTCTTGATCTCGATGACCTTCTCTTTGAGCCAGTCGAAGGCCTTGCTGATCCAGTTGCCGGACTCGTTGACGCTGTCGTCGCGCTTCTTCTCGGCGTCCTGTTCCGCCTTGGTGTTCGCGTCCTGGATCTTCTTGTCGCCGTCGTCCTTCTCCTTGGCGACGTCGTCGTCTGTCTTCTTCTCCTTGTCCTGGACGTCCTTACGGACCTTGTCGTGCCGCTCGGTCTTCTTCGTACCGAGGTTCTTGAGCTCCTCGTCCTGCTCCTTGCGCCAGTCGGCACGCTGAGCGGTCACATCCCCCAGCGCCTTCTCGCGCTCGCCCGCCTGGCTCTCGGTGTTCGCCGCGACCTCGGCGTCCACCTTCTGCTTGTGCTTCGCCTGCGAGTCGCGGAAGTCCCGGTCCTTGGTCTGCCGCCCCTCGGACACGCCCTTCTGGCCGTCGCTGAACGCCGCTTTGAACTGCGGGCCCCGGTCGTGCTCCGCCACCTCGGAAGCCGCCTCGGGAGGTACGGCCCCGGTGGACGCGCCGCCCTGCGGCACTCCGCCCTTGCCGCCCTCGGCGCCGGGCACCTTCGCTCTCAGCTGCTCCTTGGGAGCATCGGGGTAGACCTGGTTCTCGCCCATCGGGCGGGCCGCGTCGTCACGGCCCGTCGTGACGGTCTCCTGACCCTTGGTGTCGACCGCGGCGCCCTGTTCGCCGGCCGCGCCCTCCGCCTCGCCCTGCAGTTCCACGCCTGGCGCGTTGCCCGCCTGGGCCTGCTTGAGCGCCTCGTCCTTCGTCGGCAGCCCGGCGAACTTGGCGGCCAGTTCCTGCGCGTCCACCTCGAAACCGAGCTTGTCCGCGATCCAGCCGATCCCGAAGCCCAGGGCCATCTTGAACGTGTCCCAGCCGCTCGGCTCCTCCGCCTTCTCGGCCTCGATCTGGCCCTCGGGCTCCTTGGCGCCCTTGACCTCGGCCTTCTCCTCCTCGGGCGCCTCGGACTTCTGCGCCGGGTCCTGGGAGTACTGGGCCGGTGCGTCGGCCTTCGGCTTGCCCTGGAGGGTCTGGGGAGCGCCGGCGGGCCGCTGCATCGAGGGCGGTGCGGCCGCGAGTGCCTTGTGCTCGTCGCCGACGGTCCGGTCCACCGAGCCGCCCACCCCGCCCATGGCCTCAAGTGCCCGGTGGGGCTTCAGGTTCGAGGCCGTGGACAGGCCTGCTTCCGGGGACACCTGCGAGAGGTTCGGGGCCGGGGCCGAGTCCTTCTTGTTGCCTTTGCCCCGGGCGGCCGGCACAGCGGCGCTGCCACCGCCTCCACCGCCACCGCCTCCACCGCCTCCGCGCGATCCCTTGGCGGCGGGCGCCGACCTGGCCGCCGTGGTCCGGGAGGCGGGGGCGGCGGCGGTCTGAGCAGGCTCGGACTCGGACTCGGGCGCGGACTGAGAGGTGGCCTGGGGCGCCTTCGTGGGTTCCGGAGTCGCGGGCGCGGGTGTCTGTGCCGCCGAAGATTCCGTCGCCCCGGTCCCGCCCCCGCTCCCGGACGTGTTGCCGGAGACATGGCTGTCCCGTGCGGGAGACGCGGCCCCCGACTCCGCCACCGACGCGCTCGACCCCGCCGAGGACCCCGAGGACCCCGCAGGCCCCGCAGACGCCGAAGTCGACGACGCCTGCTGACCCGTAACAGCAGCCGAGCCCCCGCCGGCCCCCGCGGCCGGAGCCGGACTCGCCTGCGGAGAGGCCTTCTCCTGTGCTCCGCCCGACTTCTCGCCCCCGGCAGGAGTGCCCTTCTCCTCCTTGGCGGCCGTCTCCCGTACTTCTCCACCGCTCTCGGCGCCGCCCTCGGACCGGCCCGGTGCCTGCTGCACCGCCGTCTGTGCGGCCACCGGTCCGGCCTTGGGATCGGCACCGCTCTTCGGGTCCCTCGCCGGCACGCCCGACACGGACGGCGGCACGGCGGCCTGCTCCACCGAGAGGCCGCCGAACCGGCTGTCGCCCGGACCGGACTCCAGGCCGGCCTCCACCGAGCTCACGTCGGCAGGCTCGGTGACGTCCTCGGAATCGGACTCGGACTCTGCTTCGGGCTCCGCCGCCGCATCCTCCGCATCCTCCGCGTCCTCGGCGTCCCGTTCCGCCTGCACCTTGTCGGCCCTGGTCACCGGGGGCGCGGGGAACGACGGGACAGCCGCGGCGGCGCCCGAGGACGGGGCGGACGCGTCCACGGTCGGTATGCCGGACAGATCGGGATCATGCTCCGGGATGAAGTCCTCGGGCTGGAGCTTGATGTCCCAAGCGCTCTTCTCCTCGCCGCCGACCTCGACCTCGGACCCGCTGCCGGAGCCGAAGGGGTCCTCGTCGGCCGTCTCCTCGGGGCCTTCGAGATCCTGGTTGCGTACGCCGTCGAGTCGGCTGAGCCGGGCGGGCAGCTGGGTGTCCTTGCCGGCCACCGTGGGCGAACCCGTCGGCTTCGGCTGCCCGGCCTTGTCCGCCGGCTTGGGGGGCCGGCCCGCCACGAGCGCGTCGACGGCGCCCGGACGGTTCTTGGCGGCGGACTCCTCCTCGCTCGCCGCCGGTGTGCCCCGCTCGTCCGCGGCCTCCTTGTCCCCCTTGTCCCCCTTGTCCTCGCTGTTCTCCTTCTGCGCCCCGCCGCTCCTGCCGTTCTGGTCTCCGGCCGCGGCCCTGTCCTCTTCTACTTCCTTCTTCTCCGCCCCGCCCTGCCCGTCGGAGCCCTCTGTCGTCTTCTCACCGGGCTGCCGCGCGCCGGGGGGCTGTGTCGCCTCGGACGAAGTCGGCGGCTGCCCCGCGGGCCTGCCGCCACCCGGCTCGGCACCGCTGTTCTCCGGTGTGGAGCCCGCCGCCCCCTCCGCGCCCGACGGCTCCTTCTCCGGCCCCGGCGCCTCCCCGGACCTCCCCTCCTCCGCCTGCTCCGCCTCGGCCGAACGCCGCTCGCTCTCCCTCCGAAGCCGCACTTCCTCGGCCGCATCGGCCTCGACCGCCGGGGTCTCGTACGAGTCGGGCTCCTCCGGGAGGTCTCCGTCGGCCTCGATCTCCTCGACCAGGTCGAGCACCCGGTCGTGCTCCGAGCCGAGCAGCCGGTCCTCCAGCCGGTCCAGCACACCGTCCAGCAACTCGGCCGGCAGTCGGGCGAGTTGGTGGCGCGTGCGCTTGGAGCGGTCCTCCGGGTCGCCGCGCAGTGAACGCACGACGGAGTTCGTCAGCCGGTCCACGAGGGTCGCCGGGTCGATCTGCTCCAACCGGTTGCGGTCGGCGTCCACGGTGGCGTACCGCAGCCAGCCGGGCGTGGCCTGCCCCGGCGCCATCTCAGGGGCGGACTCCTGCGCGGACTGCGCGGCGGCCGGACGTACGAGGTCCTGGGCGGCCGATTCCGCCTCCTGTTCGATCGCCTGCTGCGGAAGGCTCACCGCGCCGAGTTCGCGCCCGGCACGCAACGCGCCGAGGCCGTCCGGGTTCTGCACGGTGTGCAACAGCTCGTGGGTGAGCAGGCGCCTGCCGTCGGCCGTGCCGGGGCGATAGGCGCCCTCACGGAAGAAGACGTCCTGGCCGACCGCGACGGCCTCCGCGCCGAGCAGCTCGGTCAGCTGCCCGGCGTCCCGCCCGGTGTGCAGCCGTACGCGGCTGAGGTCGTGGCCGAGCTGTTCCTCCAGTTCCCGCCGTACGCCGACGTCGAGCGGCTGTCCCGCGCCGCTGACGATGTCCTTCGGCTCGGGTGCCCGGGCCTTGGCCGCGCGCTCCTTGCGCTTGCGGCGCCGCTGTTCGGCGGCCTGCTCCGAACGGGCGTCCTGGGTCGAGGAGTTGCCACTCACGGGGCCTGCACCTCCCCCTCGCCGGAGAGGCCCGCGTGCACGGCCCGTGCCAGCTCCTGGCCGAGCCGTCGCGCCGACAGGCCGGCGGGCAGCGGGGGCAGTCCGGACAGCGCGTCCAGGGTGACCGCGTCCCGCCCGGCGGCCAGCGGCACGCCGTGTTCCCGTACCAGCCGGGTCAGTTCGTGCTCGAAGGCTGCGGACACCCGGTCGGGGTCCACCCGGAAGCCGTCGAGGACGAGCTCACCGATGTCCACCCGGATCGCGTCCGGCTGCCGCCCCGCTTCGCTGAAGTGGCCCTTGCCCACGCCCCCGTTCACGTCGTTCACACCCATCCGCGGACCTCCCCGGGTGTGAGCGAGCGCTCCAGCTTCAGGTACTCGGTGCGGGCCGCCGCGAGCATGTGCCGCATCTGCAGTCGGTCGCCCTCCTCCGCGGCGAGGAAGGCGCCGGAGAGGGCGATGTTGCGGATCGAGCCGCCCGCGACGGTCAGTTGGGCCAGCAGCTCCGGCTCGATGCCCTTGACCGGGGTCTGCGGCGGCAGCACCCGGCGCCAGATCTCGGCGCGCTCGTGCTCGGCCGGGAACGGGAAGTCGACGACGAACCGGATCCGTCGCAGGAACGCCGTGTCCAGCGCCTTCTTCATGTTCGTGGTGAGGATCGCGAGACCCCGGTACGCCTCCATGCGCATGAGCAGGTAGCTGACTTCGAGGTTGGCGTACCGGTCGTGGCTGTCCTTGACCTCGCTGCGCTTGCCGAAGAGGGCGTCGGCCTCGTCGAAGAGGAGGAGCGCGCCCCCGCGTTCGGCGGCGTCGAAGACGCGGCGCAGGTTCTTCTCGGTCTCGCCGATGTACTTGCTGACCACCTGGGACAGGTCGATGACGAAGAGGTCCAGGCCCAGTTCCTTGGCCATGACCTCGGCCGCGAGGGTCTTGCCGGTGCCCGAGCCGCCCGCGAAGAGCGCGGTGACTCCGAGGCCCCGGCGCAGGGTCGCGGCGAAGCCCCACTCCTGGTGGACCGTTGCCCGCTGCCGTACGTGCGCGACGATCTCCCGCAGCACGCTCGTCTGCCGCTCGTGCAGCACCAGGTCGCCCCAGCCCGCGTCCGGCTCGATACGGCGGCCCAGTTCGTCCATGCCGATCCGGGCCTCGTTCAGCCCGGCCCGCCAGGCGAGGAGCGCGGGGTCCTGCTCGTCCTCGGCCGGCAGATCACGGCGTACGGCGGCCGCGGCGGACCGTACGACGTGGGGCGGCAGCTGGAACTGGGCCACCAGCGAGCGCAGTTCCCCCTCCCCGATGACGACGACGTCCTCGAACGCGTCCGTCCACAGGCCCAGTTGTTCCTCGTCGTCCAGGCTCGGCACCGTCACCCGTTCGCCGCGCGCCCGCTCGGACCGACGCGGGTCGGAGCTCGACACGACGACGGGTACGGCGGCCCCGGCGAGGAACGCGTCGGTCGCCGCGTGCTGGTCGCGGTCGAGTTCGCCCGCCTCCACGAGCAGGGCGGCGGGCAGCAGGATCGCCTCGCGCTGCCACAGCCGGGCCAGCAGGTCGCGGTCGCCGGGGGCGGTCGGGATGTCCTCGGCGTTCATCGCGTACAGGGCGAGCCCGGAGCGGGCCGCGGCGGCGGCGGCGATGTCGGCCCGACTGCGCAGGTCGCCGCCGACCACCTCGACGAGCAGCGGCGCGTCGGGCCGCGCGCCCGTCGTCCAGCCCGCGGCGACCCGGCTCGCGGCCAGCTCGTACGACGGCGGAAGCTCCTCGGGGACCGGCGCGCGGCGCAACTGGCCGTGCAGGCGCGCGTCCAGATAGGGCGAGCCGAGAAGGAAGTGCAGGACACGTTCGTCGAGCCGCAGCCGGGACAGGGTCAGAGGCAGGGGCAGGGTTTGACGCGAGTCGTCGGACGGCTCCACGATCCGCCAGCGGCGCAGGGGCGCGACCGGGGTCAGCGCGCTCCAGTGCGGCTCGGCGAGCGCGGCCAGGGCGAGCGAGAACGTGGGGTACGCGCGCTCCGGGTCCCCGCTCGCCGCAGCACAGCGGACGGCGGTCGTGGCGTCCAACTCGCAGGCGGCGGTGAGGAGTACGAGGTCCCGCTCGAACGGGGTGAGCCCGAAGCAGCCGACCAGCGCGTCGAGGGGCCCCGTCCCCGGACCCGCCGCACCGGCCGCACTCGCTGCACCGACCGGATGCCGTACGGAACCGCCGGCGCCGCCTTGACCGACATCTGCGCCGGCGTCTGCGCCGACATCTGCGTCGGCATCTGCACCGGCACCCGTGCCGGCCGATGGGCCCGCCGATGCCGCAGCCGCCTCGTTCGCACGGGACGCGCCGGACACGCGGGCCGCGTGCGCGTCGACGCGCGCGAGGACGCGCCCGATCTCCGAGGTCAGCGTCGGGCTGCCGCTCCCTGCGCTCTCCTCGCCCGGCTCGTGTCCGACCATGCCCTCACCTGCCCCCGTCGTCCGCATCCCGCCTCACCGCTCCGTGCGGCCGGGACCGCCGTCGGGGGTCGCGGAGTCCGTCGGGGTCACGGGCGCCGGGGCCGCGGGCGTCGTGCCCTTGGCCGCGCCGCGCGGGGACTTGCCCCCCTGGGACGCCTGGGTCGACTTGCCGGGCTGCGCCCCCTTGCGGGTACGGGTACGGGCCGGTGCCTTGGCCGCAGCCGTCACCGGCGCCTTCGCGGAGGTCGTCCCGGTCGCTGTCCCGGCCGATGCCTTGGCCGATGTCCCGGCCGGTTCCTTCGCGGCGGTGGCTTTGACGGGCGCGCTGCCGTTCGGCGCGCCGGACGCGTCGGCCGCCCCCGGCGCAACCGGCACATCGGACCCCCCGGGCACACCCGGCGCACCCGGCGCCCCGAACGGCAGCACCCGTACCGTCGACCGCTCCACCGGCTTCGCCGCCACCGGTGTCTCGCGGCCCTCGATCAGGACGAGCGCCGCCTGGTAGACCACCGAGAGCGTGTACGGGGTCTGGTGGAGCATCCCCCAGAGCTTCGAGGTCTCGTCGATGTCCATCACCGTGGGCGTGAACCGCACCCGCTGCGCCGACTCGGCGAGGTCACTGTCCGCCAAGTACGGCTTCTCCCCCGCCAGTTCGATGATGTCCAGCGGCAGGACGGGGATCTCGTGCAACGTGCGCACGACGGAGCCGATCAGCCGCTGGCCGACCAGTTGCGTCTCGTCGCCGTACGCGCTGATGAGGAAGTGCAGGTCCAGCGCCGCCGCCGCGCGCTTGAGCAGCGTGCCGTCGGAGGCGCGCGTGGGCAGGTCGGCGCCGCGCTGCGAGGTGTTCGGAGTGACCTGGTAGAGGAAGACCGTGACCGTGGGATCGGCGGGCGGGTCGGCCGACGGCTTGCGCGGCTCGACCTTGACGGCCACGTCGATCTCGGGCTGCAGGTTGGCCTCGATCAGCAGGGCGAGGGCCTGGGTGACGTGGGCGATGGCGAGTGCGTTGCTCATGGCGTCAGTTCCTCGGTCCCACTGGTCCGCTGCTCCCCTGGTCCACTGCTCGGCTGCTCCACTGCTCCGCCGGTCGGCTTGTCCGTCGACCAGTTGGTCCGTCGGTCGTCCGGCCCACCGATCGGCCCGCAGGTCGGCCCGCAGGTCGGTCCGCGGAACGGTCGTCCGTTCGTCGTGTCCCCGCGTGCTTCACTCGCGCCCCCTCGCCAAGTAGTCCGTCAGACTCACGGTCGCCGCCGGTCGGCCGGGGGCGGCGGGCCGACGGCTGCCGCCGGCCGGGGCCGCACCCGCCGCCGTCACTTCGAGGCGCCCGATCTGCACCTGGACCACCTGTTCGCCGCCACGCCCGGAGCGCCGGCCTGTGGCCTGCCGTACGGCGTCGCGGGCCGCCGCCGTTTCCGCGGCGCCGGGTCGCAGCGCGGCGGACCCGGCGGCGGGAGAAGCGACGCCCGTGCCCGAGGGGAGGGGCACGGACACCGCGCTCGGGGAGGAAGCCCGCTCAGGCTCGCCCCGTCGGGCGGAACGCCGCACGGAGTCGGCGACGGGCCGCGCCGCCGGTACGACCTCGGCGGCGGGCCGCAGCAACGGCACCTCGGGCAGGTCCCGCGACACGCGCCGGGGCGCCGGCGCCTCGGACACCGGCCGCCCGGCCTGTACGACGGTCCGCTCGCGCTCCGTACGGAGCTGGACCTCGCGCACGGTCGGGGCCGCCAAGTCCGGTTGCGACAGGCCCCGTTGGGGTGCGGTCGGCCACAGTGGTCCTGCCGTGTCCGGCTCGGGCGCGGTGGCGCGTACCGCCTCGGCCCGTTCGAAGGGGCCGGCCAGCCGCGGTCGCAGCCGCACCACGTCCGCGGGCGGCACGGCGGCCGGGGTGTGCCGGGCGAGCAGCCGGTCGAAGAAGTCGGGCGCCCTTGACACCCGCTCCTGCTCGGGGCGTCCGCCCAAGGGGTCAGACATCGGCACACAGCTCCAGGTAGTAGCGGCGCCGCAGCGGGCTCAGCGCCAGGATCTCCGGCTCGCTCCAGCCGTAGGCGGTGGCGAGCAGGTGGACGTCGAGGAGTACGTCGCGCGCCCAGGCGTCCAGTTCGGTCCACAGGTAGGAGGCGATGTCGAGTTCGGCGCGGGTGGCCGCTCCGCACTCGGGGCAGTTGACGTTGAGCGTGAGGTCGGCGCCCGGGTCGGCCTCCTGAGCCGCCTCGGCGAGCCGGCGCCGCACCGCCTCGGGCAGCGCGTCGGCGGACATGTCCGCTCCGTGGCGTACGGCCGAGACGACGCACCGCTCCAGCAGGGCCAGGCGGGGTTCCGGGTGCCGGGCCGCCGCCGTCAGGTCGGCGGCACTCGGCACCCGGAGTTCGATCTCCCAGCCGTCCTCGGCGACCCGCACCGAGGCCGGGGCGGGGCTGCCTGTCGACCGGGCCAGTTCCCGTGCGTCCAGGTCGAATTCCATGTCCTCGCCGCAGGCGGAACAGCCGAGACGGACCTGCATCCGTTCGCCGAACAGGGTCCGGCGCAGCGCGAAGAGGTCCGCCTCCCGCTCGCCCACCGGCAGCGCGGACAGCGTCTCGGCGCCGGTGTCCGGGCGGGCCGCCCGGTGCAGCAGCAGGGCGCGTCCGGACGGGGCCTGGACAAGCCCGGTCTCCCAGGTGGTGAGTAGTTCGGCCGCCCGAGTGATCGTCATGCCCGCCCCCCCGTTCCGTACTGGCCGTACCGGCCGCCGCTGCCCCAGCTGCCCCCGCAGCCCTTGCCGTCCCCGCAGCCCTTGCCGTCCCCGCTGTCGTGCGGGCTCCCGCCGGTCAGGCGGGGTTCAGGAACGAGGGCTCCTCCGGCTCGGGCACCTCGTAGTCCCGCTCCCAGCCCTCGCATTCGAGCTTCAGCGACTGGATGGCCACCGCGTTGGCGTTGGCGTCCAGTTCGCCGAGCACCTGGTACTCGCTGGGCCAGGTCCGGTAGAGCTTGTGCGAGACGGCCACCTGACCGGCCTCGTTGAGGACCTGGATCACGATGTCCTTGCGGAAGTCGGCGAGGGACACCTCGGAGCCGAGGCCCGCGCCGACCTGCCAGACCTTGTTGGCCCAGCGGTCGAACTCGGCGTCGTGCGTGACCCCGCGTTCCAGCGTGATGCCCTCGAACTCGGAGCGCCCCGGGGACTTGCGCGGGGAGCTGGGGTCGCCGCCGTGCCGGTGCTTGACGACCTCGGTGGTCCGCTTCAGTGGACTGATCTTGCTGATGCCCGCGACCGTACGACCGTCCCACAGCACGAGGAACTTGAAGTTCTTGTAGGGGTCGAAACGCTGGGCGTTGACAGTGAACTCAGCCATCGGTTTCCTTCACGTTCTCCCTCGCCGGCTTGTCGGTTCTAGAGCTCGAACTGCCCGGACGTCTGCTGGATCCTCACGACGACGAACTCGGCCGGTTTGACCGGTGCGATGCCGACCAGGACGTTGACCACGCCGTTCGCGATGTCCTCGTCCGTCGTGGTGTCGCGATCGCACTTGACGAAGTACGCCTCGCGCGGTGTGCCGCCCTTGAAGGCGCCCTGCCGGAAGAGCGTGTGCAGATACGAGGAGGCGCCGAGGCGGATCTGCTGCCACAGGTTCTCGTCGTTGGGCTCGAACACGACCCACTGCAGGCCGCGTTGCAGGCTCTCCTCGACATGCAGGGCGAGCCGTCGCACGGGCACGTACTTCCACTCGCTGTCGAGCGCGTCGGAGCCCTCCAGGGTGCGCGCGCCCCAGACGAGCGGGCCCACCATCGGCAGGGTGCGCAGGCAGTTGACGCCGAGCGGGTTGAGCAGTCCGCTCTCGCGGTCGGTGAGGTCGACCGTGAGCGAGTGGACGCCCGCGAGCCGTGCCTCGGTGCCGGCCGGCGCCTTCCACACACCGCGCTCGGCGTCCGTGCGCGCGTAGACCCCCGCGACCGCGCCCGACGGCGGGAAGGAACGCAGCCGTCCGGTGAGCGGGTCGGTGAGCTGAAGATGCGGGAAGTACAGGCCCGCGTGGTTGCCGCGGACGGTGTCGAAGGCGGCGAGTCCGGCGCGGGCGGTGTCCACGCTGACCCAGGTGCCGGGCGCGTCGACGAGCAGGAAGATCCGCCGCTCCTCGCAGAGCCGCTGGGCCGCGGAGACGACCGTGAGCGCGTCGTCGGTCGACTCGTACGCCGCGAGTTCCGGCAGGACGAGCAGATTGACGTCCGCGACCCCGCGCAGCGCCTGGAGGCCGGTCTTGCCGGCCTCGCTGCCGATGAGGTCGCGCGGGCCGGGTGCCTCGCCGTCCTCACCGTCCTCCAGCGGGAAGACGGGCGGGTTGACGGAGGCTTCGAGGCCCAGGTCGTTGGCGCACTCGCCGACGAACCTGACGACGTCCTCGGGGTCGGTGGAACCGGCGACGACCTGGAGGCGCCTGCCGAAGGCGGTGACCTCGGCGCCCGCGAAGGCGTGCCGCCCCGGTGCGTCGGGCAGCGCCCGCAGCTTGCGTTCGAGCAGCAGGGCCAACTCGGCCACGGTGGACGGGGATTCGCCGTCGAAGTCGGGGTCGTACAGCGTGAACTCGCGCTCGACGTCACCGATCTTGACGGTCAGGTCGACGGCGAGGTTCGGCAGTTCGTGCCCGAACGGCTTGGAGACGGTGCCGGACGGGTCGGGCCGGCCCTCGCCCACGGCCTCGACGCGGACGAGCCGCGACCCTGCGTTCATGACGGTCGGCGCGTACCGGCCGTGGGAGGTGTCCATGGACAGCCCGGTGAAGCTCTCCCGGGCCCGGCCCCTGGCGTCGTACACCCGCAGGTTGAAGGTCTCGTCCGGGCAGGACGTGTCGTGGTCGACGGCGACGCGCAGGCCGTTGCCCCACACGCCGGGTTCCTTGGCGTGCACGTCGAGGACCGCGCTCCCGCTGTGGCCCTCGGTGGACTCCAGGGTGACGCGG
Source organism: Streptomyces sp. NPDC017991 (assembly GCF_044328075.1). NCBI lineage: Bacteria > Bacillati > Actinomycetota > Actinomycetes > Kitasatosporales > Streptomycetaceae > Streptomyces > Streptomyces sp. NPDC017991. The sequence continues at coordinate 357,619 of NZ_JBIRGP010000007.1, forward strand.
GCGGCCTTACCGCTGTTCGCTTTGGCGACCCGGACGATCACGGCGACCGTGCCGCCGTTGCCGAAGAACTGGTGCACCGCGTAGCCGACGGCGCTCCGCGAGCTCAGGCCCCCGAAACGGCGCTCGAACTCGGTGAAACTCGTGACACGCACCGGCTCGTTCAGCGGGCCGCGCCGGGTGTGCCCCACGAAGGCGGTCACCGAGGTGGTGACGGTCGATACGGTCCGTGCGCCGCTGGGAAGTTCTTCGACGTAGACGCCGGGATACGTCGGCCTGGCAGTGTTCACCGCGGTCATCGGCATTCCCCCTCCTCATCAGATCTCGGGCACCGGATGACATGCACCAAGAGGCGGCAGAGGGGGCGGTCACGTCCGGCGCACGCGGAGATCTCCGGTCGTGCGGAAGAAGGCACGCCGGTCCACGGCACCGCATCAGTCCCCCGTCAGTGCCCCGGCCGGACGGCCGTCCGGGGTCAAGCAGCTCGCTTGTGACTCCTGATGCTCAAGTGCTCGATCCACCGTGGTGGCTATGCAGTTGCGTATGCAAGGCGTGTTCACGCCACCCCTGAAGGAGATTCGATGAAGGGCACCGCGCACAGCTCGCACACGATGTACTCGTGTCGGGGCGCCTGATTCACGGATCCGCCACAGGCCGTGGTGCAGCAGAATGGAGCGCATGTCCCGACGCACCCCGCAGTCTCGCAACCAGCGCCGTTCCGCTCCCGCGCGCAACCCCTCCTGCCCTTGCGGTCTTGCGGAGACGTACGAGGAGTGCTGTGGCCGGTTTCACCGGGGTGAGGGTGCGGCGCCGACCGCCGAGGCCCTGATGCGCTCGCGCTACTGCGCGTTCGTCAGGCGCGACGAGGCATACCTGCTGCGCACCTGGCACCCCCGCACCCGCCCACCTCACCTGGACCTTGACCAGGCGACACGCTGGACAGGCCTGGAGATCCTCGCCACAACAGAGGGCACGCCCTTCCACGTCACCGGCACGGTGACCTTCAGAGCGACTTACGCCGGCGGCTCACTGCACGAACGAAGCCGCTTCGAGCGCGCGGAAGGCGCATGGGTATACGTGAACGGAGACGTGTCTTAGGGATGTCTCAGGGGCGCAGCCCCAGGGGCGCGGGGAACGGCGCAGCCTTTTGGCTTCGGCCCCAGGGGCGCGGGGAACGGCGCAGTCTTTCGCTGTGGGGGGCGCAGCCCCCAGGGGCGCGGGGAACGGCGCGACCAGCCGCGACGCACCCGCAGCCGACACCGAGTCGGGACATGTCAGCCCTCCGGGCTGAGAATGTCCAACTCCTGCAGCGCACCCAGCACGACCTCCCGCGTCAACGCCTCCGCCCGCACGGCGTCACCGGCCCGCACCGCCTCAGCGACCTGCACATGCAGGGTCACCGCCGCGGGATCGGGATCCTCGAACATCACCTGATGATGCGTACGCCCGGCCAGCACCTCGGCCACCACGTCCCCGAGCCGCGCGAACATCTCATTGCCGGAGGCGTTCAGCACGATCCGGTGGAAGGCGATGTCGTGGACGAGATACCCCTCCAGCTTGTGGCCGCGTGAGTGCGCCACCATGCCGAGCGCGCACTCGGTCAGCTCGGCACACTGCTCGGCCGTGGCGTGCTTCGCGGCCAGCCCCGCCGCGACGGGCTCCACGGCACAGCGCAGCACGGTCAGCGAGCGCAGCTGGCGCGGCCGGTCGGCGCCCGCCAGACGCCAGCGGATGACCTGCGGATCGTAGACATTCCACTCGTTCGCGGGACGGACGGTCACGCCGACCCGGCGGCGGGACTCCACGAGGTGCATCGACTCCAGGACGCGGACGGCCTCGCGCATCACCGAGCGTGACACCTCGAAACGCTGCGCCAGTTCGTCCGTGCGCAGAACGCTGCCCGGGGGGTACTCGCCCGCGGTGATCGAGGGACCGAGGCGTTCCAGTACATGGCCGTGCAGCCCCCGGCCCGGTGTGCTCATGGGTTCAGGGTACGAGGGAGAGAGCCAGAACAAAAAGTCAGACTTATACGTCACAGCCTCTTGAATTCATCTGACCTATGGGTTTCAGTGTCGTGACGGATGCGGCACCTGACATTCATCCGCCATCCGATGTCGAAGAAGACAGCGAGGCAGTTATGACTACCCCCCACGTCGTCGTGGTGATGGGCGTGGCAGGCACGGGCAAGACCACCATCGGGCCCCTGCTTGCGGACCGGCTCGGCGTTCCCTACGCCGAGGCCGACGACTTCCACCCCGAGGCCAACATCGCCAAGATGTCGGCCGGTACTCCGCTCACCGACGAGGACCGCCTGCCCTGGCTGGACGCCATCGGCGCCTGGGCCCACGGGCGGGCCGGACTCGGCGGCGTCGTCAGCTGCTCCGCGCTGAAGCGTGCTTACCGGGACCGGCTCAGGGCAGCCGCTCCCGACGTCGTCCTCCTTCACCTCACCGGTGACCGCGAACTCATCGAGGACCGGATGGCACACCGCGAGGGCCACTTCATGCCCACGGCGCTCCTCGACTCCCAGTTCGCCACCCTCCAGCCGCTCCAGGCGGACGAGACGGGTGTCGCCGTGGACGTCGTCGGCACCCCCGACGAGATCACCGAGCGAGCCGTGACCGCGCTGGACGGCCTCGCCCGCTGAAAGCCCCGCCCCCTGCGGGGCGCCCCTCCCCTCTCCCCTCCCATGCAAGGAAACGCACCGTGACCAGACTCAGCGTCGAGATGCTGGCAGCGGATCCCGTCGAGCCGATCACCTCGGCGGGCCATGCTCAGCTGGGCATCGCCGTACTGGCGGGCATCGCCGTCATCGTCCTGCTCATCACCAAGTTCAAACTGCACGCCTTCCTCGCGCTGACCATCGGGTCACTGGCGCTCGGCGCCTTCGCCGGGGCACCGCTCGACAAGGCGATCACCAGCTTCTCGGCCGGTCTCGGTTCGACCGTCGCCGGTGTGGGCGTGTTGATCGCGCTCGGCGCGATCCTCGGCAAGCTGCTCGCGGACTCCGGCGGCGCCGACCAGATCGTCGACACCATCCTCGCCAAGGCGGGCGGTCGCTCGATGCCCTGGGCGATGGTGCTGATCGCCTCGGTGATCGGGCTGCCGCTCTTCTTCGAGGTCGGCATCGTCCTGCTCATCCCGGTCGTCCTGATGGTGGCCAAGCGCGGCAACTACTCGCTGATGCGCATCGGCGTCCCGGCGCTCGCGGGCCTGTCCGTGATGCACGGGCTGATCCCGCCGCACCCCGGTCCGCTGGTCGCGATCGACGCCGTCGGGGCGAACCTCGGTGTCACCCTCGCCCTCGGCATCCTCGTCGCCGTCCCCACCGTGATCATCGCGGGGCCCGTCTTCTCGAAGTACGCGGCCCGCTGGGTGGACGTCCCGGCGCCGGAGAAGATGATCCCCCAGCGCGCCTCCGAGGACCTGGAGACGCGTCCCGGTTTCGGCGCCACCATCGCCACCGTGCTGCTGCCGGTCGTGCTGATGCTCGCCAAGGCGCTGGTGGACATCGTCGTCGACGACCCGACGCACATGGTCCAGCGGGTCTTCGACGTGATCGGTTCCCCGCTGATCGCCCTGCTCGCGGCCGTGATCGTCGCCATGTTCACACTCGGCCGCGCGGCCGGGTTCACCAAGGGCCGGATGTCCTCGACCGTCGAGAAGTCGCTCGCCCCCATCGCGGGCATCCTGCTGATCGTCGGCGCGGGCGGCGGCTTCAAGCAGACGCTGATCGACTGCGGGGTGGGCCAGATGATCCTGGACATCTCCAAGGACTGGTCGATCCCCGCGCTGCTGCTGGCCTGGCTGATCGCGGTGGCGATCCGGCTCGCGACCGGTTCCGCGACCGTCGCCACCATCTCGGCGGCCGGTCTGGTGGCTCCGCTGGCGGCCGACATGTCGACCACGCACACCGCGCTGCTCGTCCTCGCGATCGGAGCCGGTTCGCTGTTCTTCAGCCATGTGAACGACGCCGGGTTCTGGCTGGTCAAGGAGTACTTCGGCCTGAGCGTCGGCCAGACCATCAAGACCTGGTCGGTCATGGAGACCATCATCTCGGTGGTCGCCGGAGGCCTGGTGCTGCTGCTGTCGCTTGTGATCTAGCCGGGCACAGGAGCACGGCCCCGAGAAGTACCGCACGAAGGAGCAGTACGGCGATGACCCACCCCCTCTTCGACATCGGCGGCCGTACGGCGCTGGTCACCGGGTCCAGCCGGGGCATCGGCCTCGCGCTGGCCCGGGGCCTGGCGGAGGCCGGCTGCACGGTCGTGCTGAACGGCCGCGACACCGGACGCCTCACCGAGGCCGCGGCGCAGCTGCCCGGCCAGGTCCACACGGTCGCCTTCGACGTGACCGACGGTCCGTCGGTGGCCGCCGGGATCGCGGACGTCGAGGCGCGGGTGGGTCCGCTGGACATCCTCGTCAACAACGCCGGAATGCAACTGCGGTCCCCGCTCCTGGAGTTCACCGACTCCGACTGGCACCGCATTCTCGACACCAACCTGACCAGCGCGTTCCTGGTGGGCCGCGAGGCCGCCCGGGGCATGACCGCGCGCGGTCACGGCAAGATCGTCAACATCTGCTCCCTGCAGAGCGAGGTGGCACGGCCCGGCATCGCGCCGTACGCCGCCACCAAGGGCGCGCTGAAGATGCTCACCAAGGGCATGTGCGCCGACTGGGGCCCGCACGGGGTGCAGGTGAACGGCCTCGGCCCCGGCTACATCGAGACCGAACTCACCCAACCCCTCGTCGACGACCCGGAGTTCAGCGCCTGGGTCCGCCGCCGGACCCCGGCCGGCCGCTGGGGGCGTACGGAGGATCTGGTCGGCGGCGTGCTGTTCCTCGCCTCCCCTGCGGCGGACTTCGTCAGCGGCCAGATCCTCTACGTGGACGGCGGCATGACCAGCGTCCTGTGAAGAGACTCATCCGCAGAGACCGAAAGGGGCTCCCGTGCTCGGTTGCGTGATCCACGGCCGGGGCGACCTCCGGGTGGACGAACTCCCCACCCCCTCCCCCGGTCCGGGCGAGGCACTCGTCGCCGTGCGCTACGGCGGCGTGTGCGGGTCCGACCTCCACTACTGGCGGCACGGCGGGGTGGGCGACTTCCGGCTCCGCGAACCGATGGTCCTCGGCCACGAGATCGTGGGCACGGTCCTCGCGTACGGAGCCGGCGCCGACGGAACTCCCGCCCCGGGTACGGCTGTCGCGGTGCACCCCGCCACCCCGTGCGGAGTGTGCCCGGAGTGCACGGCCGGCCGCCGGAACGTGTGCCGTGACACCCGCTACCTCGGCAGCGCGGCCCGCACCCCTCACGTACAGGGCGGGTTCGCGGCACAAGTCGTGGTGCCCGCCGACCAGTTGAGATCACTGCCCGCGGATCTCCCGCTGCGGCGGGCCGCGCTGGCCGAACCGCTCTCGGTCGCCCTGCACGCGGTGCGCCGGGCCGGTGACGTGCGCGGGAAGCGCGTCCTGGTGACCGGCGCCGGCCCCATCGGCTGCCTGGTCGTCGCGGCGGCGAAGGCGGCGGGGGCCGCGCACGTGACGGCGACCGACCTGCTGCCGCGGGCACTGGAGTACGCGGTGGCCGCGGGCGCCGACTCCGCCGTACGCGCGGACGAGCCGTCCTCCCCCGGCCGGCCGGCCGAGGTGGACACGGCGGTCGAGGCGTCCGGGGTCGCGGCCGGTCTGGACACCTGTCTGCGCCTCGTACGGCGCGGCGGGGTCGTGGTCCAGCTCGGCATGCTCCCGCCCGGCCGGAGCGCCTTCCCCGGCAACCTGCTGGTCAGCCGGGAGATCGACCTCCGGGGAGCGTTCCGCTTCGACGAGGAGTTCGACGAAGCGCTCACGCTCCTGGCGAGGGAGCCACGCTTCGACCACTTGATCAGCGCGGTGATCCCCCTCACCGAAGCGACGTCAGCCTTCACCCTGGCGGCGAACAGAGCGGAGTCCTGCAAGGTACTGCTGGATTTCAGCCCCGAGAGCACCTCTTAGGGGCGCGGGGAACGGCGCAGTCCTGTCGCTTTCAGGGGCGCGGGGAACGGCGCGACCAGCCACCCACAACGCGCCACTTCCGATCACCCCAGGAACCGCACGAGCCCCCCAGAAGTCTCCCTCCACGCAAGTGATCACCATTCGCAGCGGAAGAGAGAGCCACCTTGCACAGCTCGATCCCCCACCCCAGCCGCCGAACCGCACTCTCCCTGGGCGCGGCCGCGACCGCGACCACCGTCCTGGCGAGCACCGCGACCCCGGCCGCCGCCGCGGACACGCCCCACATCGTCGAACCCGGCATCGTCGAAGCCCTCGCCGAGCTGGAGCGGGCCCACGACGCCCGCCTGGGCGTCTACGCCCGCAACACCGCCACAGGCGTCACCGTGCGGTACCGCGCGGACGAGACCTTCCCGATGTGTTCGGTCTTCAAGACCCTCGCCGCCGCGGCCGTCCTGCGGGACCTCGACCGGCGCGGCGAGTTCCTGGGGCTGCTGATCCGGTACACCGAGCAGGACCTCAAGGACGCGGGGGGCTCCCCCGTGACGGGCCGGGCGGACAACCTCGCCAACGGCATGACCGTCGCCGCCCTGTGCCACGCGGCCATGGCGCACAGCGACAACGCCGCGGCGAACCTGCTGCTGCGCGAACTGGGCGGCCCGACCGCGATCACCCGCTTCTGCCGCTCGATCGGGGACACCACGACCCGCCTCGACCGATGGGAGCCCGCGCTGAACACGACCGAGCCGTGGCGTACGACGGACCTCACCAGCCCCGCCGCCGCCGGGCGGACGTACGCGAAGCTCGCCCTCGGTGACGCGCTCGTGCCCCGGGACAGGCGGCAGCTGACCGAGTGGCTGCTGGCCAACACCACCAGCACGAATCGTTTCCGCGCGGGCCTGCCCGCGGACTGGGCGCTCGGCGACAAGACGGGTACGGGCAGGTACGGCACGACCAACGACGTGGGCATCGCCTGGACCCCGGGCGGGGCACCGGTCGTGCTGTCGGTCCTGTCCACCAAGTCGGCCCCGGACGCCCCGATGGACGAAGCACTAGTCGCCGGCGCCGCCGAACTCCTGGCGGCGACGCTCAACGACTAGGGCGTGCGGTCGGTCACGGCCGCCAGAGCGGGTGCTCCCGCTTCGCCCACTCCCTGCTGACCGAGCCCGTCCGCAGTCCCCGCCGGGACTCCGGGCGGGCGAGGGCCATCCCGATGTGCCCCGCGAGGACGAGTCCGATGGTCAGCGCGAGCCAGTCGTGGACGAAGGTCGCGCTCGTGCGCCAGACCAGCGGGGCGAGGTGCGTGAACCACATCAGCAGCCCCGTGCCGACCATGACCAGGACGGCCCCGGCGATCCAGGCCGCGTACGTCTTCTGTCCGGCGTTGAACTTCCCGGCCGGCCGGGATTCGGGCCGGGCGTCCCGGCGCAGCGCGGAACGCAGCCAGACCCGGTCGTGCGGTCCGAAGCGGTTGAGGAGCCGCAGGTCCGCCCGGAAGGCGCGCGACGCGAGCCCGGCGAGGACGGGCACCGGAAGCAGCAGCCCGGACCATTCGTGCAACCGCACGACCAGCTCGCGGCGGCCGACGAGTTCGGCGAGCTGGGGCAGGTAGAGGCAGCCCGCGGTCAGCACGCACAGCCCCATCAGGAGGGCCGTGGTCCGGTGCACCCAGCGTTCGGCGGGCGTGAAGCGGCGGACCCGCAGCGCACCCGCGAGACGCTCCCCGGCGGCCGGTCCCCCGGAGGCGTCCGTCTCGGACTGTGTCTCAGACGGTGTCTCGGGCGATGTCTCAGGTGGTCTCATCGTCACGTCCGTTCGACCGGCCGACCCATGCGTCCACGTCGTAACCGCGCTCTTCCCAGTAGCCGGGGCGGACGTCCTCGGTGACGGTGATGCCGGAGAGCCACTTCGCCGACTTGTAGAAGTACATGGGGGCCACGTAGAGGCGGACGGGGCCGCCGTGGGCGTGGTTGATGTCCTTGTCCTGCATACGCAGGGCGACGAGAACGTCGGCGCGGCGGGCCTGGTCCAGCGTCAGGCTCTCCGAGTACGCCCCGTCGAAGCAGGTGAAGCGCACCGCCCCGGCCGAAGGGCGCACCCCTGCGGCGTCCAGCAGCCGGGACAGGCGTACCCCTTCGAAGGGGGTGTCGGGCACCCGCCAGCCGGTGACGCACTGGACGTCCCGGACCATCCGTGTCTGCGGCAGGGCGCGCAGGTCGGACAGGGTGTACGTACCGGGGTGGTCGACCAGGCCGTCGATCTTCAGGCGGTAGGAGTCCTCGTCCTTGTGCGGGACGGAGGAGGTGACCGAGTAGTAGCGGAAGCCGCCGCCGTTGGGGAGCAGGCCGGTCAGACCGGTGGGGTCCTTGTCGGCGGCGCCACCGAGGAAGGACTCCAGGCCGCGCTGGAGGGTGGGCGCGGTCACCACGCCGAGGGCGCCGAGTCCGAGCACCCCGAGCATGAGCCGGCGCCCCACCGGGGCGCCCCCCTCTTCGGGACCGCCCGCGGCCGCTGACGAAAGTTCCGGGTTCACAGGGTGATTCGAGCACCCCCGGCCCCCGTAAGCCAGGGCCCAAGGGTGCCCGTCAGCGTTCCGTAATGACTTCTTACGTATTTCTCAGGAGCCGTGACTTTCAGCAGCGGGCGGTCGGGCGTCGGACCCCGCCGCCTTGTCCAGCTGGAACGCCTCGTTGCCCAGGCCGATGCCGGCGTACGCCTCGGGCTTGCGGGCGCGCAGGAACAGGCCCTGGGCGACGCCCCCGGCGGCGGCCAGCACGATGATGCCGGGCAGCAGCCGGCTGAGCGAGGAGCCGGGTCCCGCGCCCACCAGGACGTCGAAGTCCTTGATGGTGTAGACGGCGATGACGAGGAGCGCGAGCCCCGCGATCACCGAGCAGCCCAGGCGCCAGGCCTGGGCGCGCCCGGCGCCCCGGCGGACGAAGAAGACGACGACGGAGAGCGAGGCGGCGGCCATCAGCACGATGACGCCGAGCGCGCCGACGTTGCCCATCCAGGTGAAGAGGTGCAGTACGGGCGCGGTCGGGTCGCCGACCGGCTTGTCGTCGGCGACGGCGAACGCCACGACGGCCACCACGGCGACGGCCGACTGGAGGAGCGAGCCCGTGCCGGGCGCACCGCTCGCACCCGTGGTCCGGCCGAAGGCGGCGGGCAGCAGCCCCTCACGGCCCATGGCGAAGGCGTACCGGGCGACGACGTTGTGGAAACTGAGCATCGCGGCGAACATGCCGGTCACGAACAGCACATGGAGCACGTCGGTGAACGTGCCGCCGAGCCGTGACTCGGTGAGGAAGAACAGCAGTCCCGCGCTCTGCTTCCGGGAGGCGCCCACGATCCCGGAGGGGCCCGCGGCGACGGTCAGCGCCCAGGAGCTGAGCGCGAAGAACACGGCGACGAAGCCGATCGCGAGGAACATCACACGCGGGACCAGGATGTGCGGGCGGCTGGTCTCCTCCGCGTACACGGGGGCCTGCTCGAAGCCGAGGAACGCGGCGACGCAGAAGCACAGCGCGGTGCCGAGGCCCGCCCCGCCGAGGGTGTCCGGGTTGAAGGCGTGCAGCGACAGGCCTTCCTTGGCGGGGTCGGCGACGGCCGCGATGTCGAAGATCACGACGAGGGCGACCTCGATGAGCAGCAGCACCCCGAGCACGCGCGCGTTGACGTCGATCTTCAGCCAGCCGAGGGCGCCGACGAGCACGGCGGCCAGCAGCGCCGGTATCCACCAGGCGAGTTCGACGTCGAGGTAGGTGGCGAACAGGCCGGACACCTCGAAGCCGAAGATGCCGTAGATCCCGACCTGGAGGGCGTTGTAGGCGACGAGGGCGACCGCCGCGGCGCCCGAGCCCGCCAGGCCGCCGAGTCCTCGGGAGATGTACGCGTAGAAGGCGCCCGCGTTGTGGACGTGGCGGCTCATCTCGGCGTATCCGACGCTGAAGAGGACGAGCACGACGCCGAGCAGGACGAAGAGCAGGGGCTGCCCTACGATGCCCATCACTGCGAATGTTGTGGGCATGACACCTGCGACCACCATGAGGGGGGCGGTCGCCGCGAGGACGGAGAGCAGCAGGCCCCCCGTGCCGAGCCGGTCGGAACGCAGGGCCCGGTCCTGGCCCTTGAAGGTACTGATGCCGTTGTCCGCGGCGGCCGGTCTGCTCGTGCCCGTCGTCATGGCGGGATCGTCCTTTCGGCTGGCAGGCTGCTGCCTGGCTGGGTGACTGGGGGGCGGGGCGACTGGGTGACAGGGTGAGTGGGGTGGCTGGGTGGCTGCCGGGTGGCCGGCCGGGTGTCGTTCAGACCGTGCCGAGCACGCTGTCGCGGGCGGCACGGAAGGCCGTGTGCGGGTCCCGGTCGGGGTACGACCAGGGCACCGCGGTCGCGTGCGGTCCGATGCGGTGGAACAGGGCGGCTGCCTCGGCGCCCCGGCCCTCGCAGAACTTGGCGTGGACAAGGAAGTTGAGGTCGAGCCGGCTGCGCGGATGGTCGTCGCGCTCCCACTCCAGCCACCAGTCGAAGGCCGACTTCATCACCTGCCGCGCCCGGCGCCCCACCCAGTGCCCGGAGGCCACCGGGTCGGGCGGTTCCCTGCCGGCGGCGGCCAGGGCGCGATAGCGCTCGGCGTGCGCGACGACGGGCAGGATCGCGAGCGGTGAGTCGGCGGGCGCCTGTTCGGCGGACCAGGTCGCGAAGTCGTAGACCTCGTGCAGCGGGTCCTGCCCCGGCTCGGGGCGCCGCTCGGCGAGCCGGGCCACCATCAGATGGTGGGCGTGGTGGTGGTCGGGGTAGCGGTGGCGGACCTCGTCGAAGAGCCGCACCACGTCCTGGTCGGCGCCGAGGACGCGCTCCAGCATCAGCAGTCCGAGCCAGGGCGTGGGGTCGTCGGGCAGCGCCTCGGCCGCGGTACGGCACGCCTCACGCGCCCCGGCCGGCTTCTCCTTGCCGTTCAGGGCGCGTTGGACGGTGGCGACGGCGAGCAGCACGGCGGCGTCCGGCGACTCGGGTTCGGCGAGCTGCCAGTCGCGGGCCCAGGCGAGCGTGCCGCTCTCCTGGGCGAGGGTCGTGACGCGGTGGCCCCGGCGGTCCCAGTCGTCACCGGTCGCGGCCAGCAGGGCGCGTACGGCGGTCCACCGCCCCTGGGCCAACGCGGCGCGGGCAGCGATGAGTTCGGTGTCGTCGAGTGCGGCGTCGAAGGGCTGGACCGCGCGCTTGCGGGCGCGGCCGAGGGGCGGCGGAGGTGGGGACACCGCAGAACTCCCTCGCACGACGCGGATATTCAGTGTCTGTTTTGTGTGACCGGTTGACATTCACCGTTGACTGGTTCTGTCAGCTCCCGGTCACGGACAGCCAACCCCCGTCACGGGTTCACGTCAAGGCCCGATGATTACTGACACGCTTCAACACGGCCCCGCGGAGAGTGAGTTGAGCCTCACCGCCAGTCGTCGAGCCTCAGCGCCGGTCGTCGAGCCACACCGTCAGCCGTCGAGCCGCACCGTCAGTCCACGGCCTTCGCCGCGGCCCGCCCCGCCGTGCGCCCGGAGAACAGGCAGCCGCCCAGGAACGTCCCTTCGAGGGCCCGGTATCCATGCACTCCGCCGCCCCCGAAACCGGCCGCCTCCCCCGCCGCGTACACCCCGGACAGCGGGTCGCCGCCCTCGGTCAGCACCTGCGACGAGAGGTCGGTCTCCAGGCCGCCGAGCGTCTTGCGGGTGAGGATGTTGAGGCGGACGGCGACGAGCGGGCCGGCCTTGGGGTCGAGGATGCGGTGCGGGGTCGCCGTGCGGGTCAGCCGGTCGCCGAGGTAGGCGCGGGAGCCACGGACGGCCATCACCTGGAGGTCCTTGGTGAAGGGGTTGGCGATCTCCCGGTCGCGCGCGGTGATCACGCGGCGCAGCCCCGCCTCGTCGATGAGCGGCTCCTTGGTGAGCGCGTTCATCCCGCGGACGAGTGCGCCGAGGTCCTTCTCGACGACGAAGTCGGCGCCCTTGTCCATGAACGCCTGCACCGGCCCCGGCACGTCGGCCCGCGCCCGCTGGAAGACACCCTTGACGGACTTGCCGGTGAAGTCGGGGTTCTGCTCGGAGCCGGAGAGCGCGAACTCCTTGCCGATGATCTTCTGGTCGAGCACGAACCACGTGTAGTCGTAGCCCGTGCCCATGATGTGTTCCAGCGTGCCGAGCGTGTCGAAACCCGGGAACAGCGGTACGGGCAGCCGGTTGCCGCGGGCGTCCAGCCAGAGCGAGGACGGGCCCGGGAGGATACGGATGCCGTGCTTGTCCCAGATGGGGTCCCAGTTCTGGATGCCCTCGGTGTAGTGCCACATCCGGTCGCGGTTGATGAAGTGCGCGCCCGCGTCCTCCGCGACACCGAGCATCCGGCCGTCCACGTGCGCCGGCACACCGGAGATCATCCGCTCCGGCGGGACGCCGAGGCGCTCGGGCCAGTTGGCGCGCACGAGTTCGTGGTTGCCGCCGATGCCGCCCGAGGTGACGATCACCGCCTGGGCCCGCAGCTCGAAGGCACCGGTGACCGCGCGACCGCTGGCCCGGCCGCGCTCGACGCCCGACGGCTCCAGGATCTCGCCGCTCACCGTGTCGACCGCGCCCGCGCTGCGCGACAGACCCGTCACGCGGTGGCGGAACCTCAGCTGTACGAGCCCTCGCGCCACGCCCTCGCGGACCCGCCGCTCGAAGGGGGCGACGACACCGGGGCCCGTACCCCAGGTGATGTGGAAACGCGGCACGGAGTTGCCGTGGCCGTTCGCGTCGTAGCCGCCGCGCTCGGCCCAGCTGACCACCGGGAACCAGCGCACGCCCTGCTTGTGCAGCCAGCTCCGCTTCTCGCCGGCCGCGAAGTCGACGTACGCCTCGGCCCACTTGCGGGGCCAGTGGTCCTCCGGACGGTCGAAGGCCGCGGTGCCCATCCAGTCCTGGAAGGCCAGCGCGCGGCTGTCCTTGATGCGCATCCGGCGCTGCTCGGGCGAGTCCACGAAGAACAGGCCGCCGAAGGACCAGTGCGCCTGGCCGCCGATCGACTGCTCCGGCTCCTGGTCGAGGAGGATCACCTTGCGCCCCGCGTCGACGAGTTCCGCGGTCGCCGCGAGCCCGGCGAGCCCCGCTCCGATCACGATCACATCTGCGTCGTACGCCATGAGCGGGTCCTCCTGGGGTGTGTCACCGATCGGTGGTCACTGATCGCTTGTTACTGACCGGTCAGATCCTTGGGCAACGGAGTGACCCAGTCAACTGCCGGGTCGCGGGTACTCGGGCTACAGTCGATCGCAACCACACCCCGCCCCGTCACCGTCCGAAGTCTTGAGGTACGCAGCGTGTCGGTTCTGGTTCTCGTCCTCGCCGTCGGCGCGGCCTGCTGTCTGGGCGTCGGTTTCGTCCTCCAGCAGAACGCGGCGGCGCACGCTCCCCTGGGCGACTTCCTCTCCCCCCGGCTGCTCCTCGACCTCGTGAGGGTGCCGCGCTGGCTGGGCGGCATCGGGTTCATGGCGGTGGGCATGGTGCTCGGCGCGATAGCGCTGGCGCACGGTGAGGTGTCCCTCGTCGAACCGCTCCTCGCCACGAATCTGCTCTTCGCGCTCGTCCTCTCCCGGCGCCAGACCCGCCAGCCGCTCGGCCGGCAGGGCTGGGGCGGGCTTCTGCTGCTGGCCGGCGGGGTGACGGCCTTCATCGTGGCCGGGCAGCCGCGGGGCGGCGACGCGATCTCCGACCCGGTACGGCACTGGCTGATCATCGGCGTGATGGTGGGCCTCGCCCTGCTGCTCACCGCGTACGCCAAACGGTCCCGGCTCAGCTCGGGACCGGCGCTCGGGGTGGCGGCGGGGCTGCTGTACGGGGTCCAGGACGCGCTCACCCGGGTCAGCGGACAGCGCTTCTCCGACGGCGGCTGGGCCGCGCTCGCCACCGGCTGGCAGCTGTACGCGGTCGTCGCCCTCGGGATCACCGGGCTCGTGCTCGTCCAGAGCGCCTTCGAGACCGCGCCGCTGCGGATGTCGCTGCCCGCGCTCACCGCCGCGCAGCCGCTCGCCGGGATCGTGTGCGGGGTGGGGTTCCTCGGGGACCGGCTGCGGGCCGACACCGGGGCGCTGGCCTGGGAGGCCGCCGGACTCGCCGGGATCGTGGCGGGGGTCGTCCTGCTGGGACTGCATCCCGCGATGCCGAACGGTGTGGCGCTCAAGGAGCGGCTGCGGGATCTGCAGCCCCGCTGACGTCCCACCGGCCGGGGCGGGCCGCCGGCGGGCTGCTTTGATGGTCGGATGACTTCCGCTGACGAGATTCTCGACGTCGTCGACGAGCACGACGAGGTGGTGGGGCAGGCCCGGCGCGGGGACGTGTACGCGCGCGGGATGCGGCATCGATGCGCGTTCATCCAGGTCAGAGACGCGCAAGGGCGCCTGTTCGTGCATCGCCGCACGTCGACCAAGCTGGTGTTCCCCTCCCTCTACGACATGTTCGTCGGCGGAGTGGTGGGCGCGGGCGAGAGCTACGACGAGGCGGCTCTGCGGGAGGCCGAGGAGGAGCTGGGGGTGTCCGGGCTGGCCCGGCCGTCCTTCCTGTTCAAGTTCCTGTACGACGACGGGGCCGGGAAGAGCTGGTGGTCGGCCGTGTACGAGGTGCGGTGCGAGGTGGCGGTGCGGCCTCAGGTCGAGGAGGTCGCCTGGCACGCGTTCCTGCCGGAGGGCGAGGTGGAGGAGCGGCTGGGCGAGTGGGAGTTCGTGCCGGACGGGTTGGCCGCGTTTGCGCGGCTGCGGGCGTTTCGGGAGGCGGGGGCGGGGGCGGGCTGAGGTGCGTTCCCCTGTGCGGGTCGGTGGGGGCTTGTCGCGCAGTTCCCCGCGCCCCTGAACAGCCAGAAGACTGCGCCGTTCCCCGCGCCCCTGAACAGCGAAAAGCGACACGATTGCGCCGTTCCCCGCGCCCCTGGCGGGCGGAAGGCCGCGCCGTTTACCTTGGCGGGGGCCGGTAGTGTCGCTGGCGTGATCGAATTTGTGCGGAACGTCCGGTTGTGGTTCGCGCCTGCGCGGATCGAGGAAGAAGGGGTCACCCCCGACTACCGGTTCTCGTTGGCGAACGAGCGGACGTTCCTGGCGTGGCTGCGGACCTCGCTCGCCCTGATCGGCGGCGGTTTCGCCGTGGACCAGTTCCTGCCGGATCTGCGGTGGGAGTGGCGGGCCGGACTGGCGCTCGGACTGCTGGCCGCGGGAGTGCTGTGCGCGCTGCGGTCGGTGAACCACTGGGTCCGCTGCGAGCGCGCGATGCGCAGGGGCGAGGACCTGCCGGTGTCCCGCTTTCCGGCCCTGCTGAGCATCGGTGTGGCCCTGGTGGCCATCGCGATGGTGGTGGTCGTACTCGCGGGGTGGGAGTCGTGACGGCGGGCGCCGGCGGATCCGGGGGCCGGGACCCCGGACTGCAGCCCGAGCGCACCCGGCTGGCCTGGCGACGGACGACCCTCGCGGCGACCGTGGCCGCCGTGCTCGCCGGGAAGTCGGCACTGCGCGACGGGCCGGGCGTGACCGCGCTGCTGGTGTGCGCGCTGTGCTGCGGGCTGTGGCTGGGGTTCCTCGCCGTGGCACACCGGCGGATCCGCGCCCTGTCCGGGAGCGTGCCCCCGGAGGCGTTCACCCCCGGGCACGCGAGCACCGCCGCCCTGTGCACGATCGCGTTGGCCGTCTGCGCGGCGGCGCTGGTCTTCTGAGGATCCGGCAATGATCACGTGCCGTTGCGGGCGAACACATCGCGGTTCGTGTGGCCGGCCCGGCCGACGTCACACTCCGCACCTCGAAGGCGAGCGAGCACCATGGCCACCACTTTCATCACGAACACCCCTCCCACCGGTACGCCCACGGTCCGGACCGCGGGCACGCCGAGGTGCCGCACGGCGACCGCGTCGACTACGTTCATGACGGTCACCGCCACGTCCGCCACGAAGGGCACCGGGACGACCACCAGGCCCCGCGGAGATCCCGGAACCCTCGAAGCCGCAGGTGACGGCCCGCGGGTTCCTCATGCCTTCGTGGCCGAGACGCCGATCACGTTTCGTTTGCCCACTGGACGGCATACCGACCGGTCGGCATCATGTGGGGAGTCCTGATTCCCGCCTACGGAGGAAACACGATGAGTCCAGACCACCCGCCAGGTCTCGATCTCGACCGGCTGCGCGGCCTGCTCGACAGCGAGCGGCCCGGGCTGGTCGACGGCGCGCTGACCGGCCGGCTGATCGAGGGCGGACGGTCTAACCTCACGTACGCGGTGACGGACGGCACCTCCCAATGGGTCGTGCGCCGGCCGCCGCTCGGGCACGTACTGGCCACCGCGCACGACATGAAGCGCGAGCACCGGGTGATCAGCGCGCTGCACCCGACCGCCGTGCCCGTGCCGCGCACACTGCTGCTGTGCGAGGACGTGGAGGTGCTGGGCGCGCCCTTCTACGTCATGGACTTCGTCGAGGGCACGCCCTACCGGACCGCCGAGCAGCTCGCCCCGCTCGGCCCGGAGCGCACGCGCGGCGCGGTGCTGGGTCTCGTCGACACCCTGGTCGAGCTGCACGCCGTGGACCCCGCCGAGGTGGGCCTCGCCGACTTCGGCCGGCCGGAGGGCTTCCTCGACCGGCAACTGCGGCGCTGGGGCAAGCAGTTGGACGCCTCCCGCAATCGCGAGCTGGCCGGCATCGACGAACTGCACGCCGCCCTCGGACGCGAGCTGCCGCACTCCCCCACGGCCACCGTCGTACACGGCGACTACCGCCTCGACAACGTGCTGATCGGCGAGGACGACCACATCAGGGCGATCCTCGACTGGGAGATGTCCACGCTGGGCGACCCGCTCACCGACCTGGGCCTGCTGGTCATGTACAGCATGCCGCTGGGACTGACCGACTCCCCCGTCTCCACGACCGCGACGGCCGCCGGGCACCCGTCACCGGCCGAGCTGGTCGAGCGGTACGCCGCGCGCTCGGGGCGCGACGTGTCCGCCGTCGCCTGGTACACGGCCTTCGCGTGGTTCAAGCTCGCCGTGATCCTGGAGGGCATCCACTACCGCTACACGCTCGGCCAGACCGTCGGCGCGGGCTTCGACCGTATCGGCGACCTGGTGCCCGTGTTCATCGAGCACGGCCTGACCACCCTTCAGGAAGGCTGACCGCACCATGGACTTCGCATTCGACGCACGCACCGAGGAACTGCGCGCCAAGCTGCTCGCCTTCATGGACGAGTACGTCTATCCGGCGGAGGCCGTCGCCCACGAGCAGCGCGAGCGGCTGGCCTCGCCGTGGGACACCCCGGCCGTGGTCGGGGAGTTGAAGGCCGAGGCCCGCCGTCAGGGGCTGTGGAACCTCTTCCTGCCGGACTCCGAGTACGGGGCCGGGCTGACGAACCTCCAGTACGCGCCGCTCGCCGAGATCACCGGCCGCTCCCCGCAGTTGGCGCCCACCGCGCTGAACTGCGCGGCGCCCGACACCGGCAACATGGAGGTGCTCAGCCAGTTCGGCGACGAGCAGCAGCGCAAGCAGTGGCTGGAGCCGTTGCTCGCCGGGGAGATCCGGTCGGCGTTCGCGATGACCGAGCCGGAGGTGGCCTCCTCCGACGCCACCAACATCACCACGCTGATCGAGCGGGCCACCGATACGGCGTCCGGCACCGACGAATACGTCGTCACCGGCCGCAAGTGGTACATCTCCGGGGCCATGAACCCCGACTGCAAGATCTTCATCGTGATGGGCAAGACGGACCCCGAGGGCTCCGACATCCGCCGCCAGCAGTCGATGATCCTGGTGCCGCGCGACACCCCGGGCGTCGAGGTGAGGCGCGCGATGCAGGTGTACGGGTACGAGGACCACTCCCACGGGGGCCACGCGGAGGTCGTCTTCCACGGGGCGCGGGTGCCGGTCGCGAACCTCGTCGGCGAGGAGGGCGGCGGCTTCGCCATCGCGCAGGCGCGGCTCGGGCCCGGCCGTATCCACCACTGCATGCGGCTGATCGGCATGGCCGAGCGGGCGATCGAGCTGATGTGCCGGCGGGCGGTCTCCCGTGAGGCGTTCGGCAAGTCACTGGCCCAGCAGGGGGTCGTCCACAACTGGATCGCCGACGCGCGGGTCGCCGTCGAGCAGCTTCGGCTGCTGGTCCTGAAGACCGCGTGGATGATGGACACCGTGGGCAACAAGGGCGCGCACACGGAGATCCAGGCGATCAAGATCGCTACGCCTCGTACGGTCGTCGACATCATCGACAAGGCGATCCAGCTGCACGGCGCGGGTGGTGTGAGCCAGGACTTCCCGCTGGCCGAGCTGTGGGCGGGCGCTCGCACCCTGAAGCTGGCCGACGGGCCGGACGAGGTGCATCAGCGGTCGCTGGCACGGCACGAGCTGAAGAAGTACGTCTGAGGCAGCGCGGGCGGTGGCACCCCCCCATTGCGCAGTTCCCCGCGCCCCTGAGGGGCTCAGGGGCGCGGGGAACTGCGCAATCCTTGGCGTCCGCCCCCACCGGCCGGCGGAAGGCCTCCTACGGGCGGAGCGCCCGAAGGAGGAGGTCCGCCAGGTGGTCGGCGACCTCCTGCTGGGTGAGCGGGCCGTCGGGCCGGTACCACGTGGACAGGTGGTGCACGGAGCCGAAGTGGTAGTCGACGACGAGGTCCGCCGGGGTCTTCCTGGAGAAGACCCCCGCCTCCTGGCCCTCCTCGACCAGCGCGCGGAACCGTTCGTGGTAGCGCCGCCGCTCGGCCCGTACCTGCTTGTTCTTCTCCGGGCTCAGATGGTGCATCGAGCGGAAGAAGATCGACGCGTCGTCGAGGTTGTCGATCGTCGTGACGACGACATCGGCGGCGGCGCCCCGCAGCCGCTCCTCCACCGGCGCGTCGGCGTCCGCGAAGGAGTCGAGCCGCTCCTGCTGCACCCGCAGCACCCGCGCGTACACCTCGTGGAGCAGATCGTCCTTGGAGCCGAAGTAGTGGTACAGCGCACCCTTGGTGACACCGGCCGCCTCGACGATCTCCTGGACCGAGGTGCGGTCGTAGCCGCGCTCGGCGAAGAGCCGGGTGGCGGCGGCCAGCAGCCGCCTCGGAACGGGCGTGCCGTCCCCGTCCGTCGTCCTGGGCACTGCCGCCACCTGCCTTCCAGTGTTCTTTGTGTTGTTCACGTTGTAGAGGCCGTTCAAGGCGTTCCGGTTGCGCCCCGCCCTGTTCGTCCGCGTTTGTCCACGAGCGTTCGTCCGTGTTCGTCTACGAGGCCTCGTGCGGACGCGAGCGCAGTTCCCTCCGGAGGATCTTCCCACTGGCCGTCTTCGGCAGGTCGGTCAGGATCTCCACCTGCCGCGGGTACTTGTAGGCGGCCAGTCTCTCCTTGCAGTACGCGGCGAGTGCGGCCGGGTCCTCCTCCGCGCCGGGCCGCAGGCTGATGTACGCCTTGACGGTCTCGCCGCGATACCCGTCGGGCACCCCGACGACAGCCGCCTCACGCACGGCCGGGTGGGTGTAGAGGACGTCCTCGACCTCACGCGGCCACACCTTGAAGCCGGACGCGTTGATCATGTCCTTCTTGCGGTCGACGACATAGAGCCAGCCGTCGGTGTCGATGAACCCGATGTCACCGGTGCGCAGTTCCCCGTCAGGGAAGGTCTCCGCGGTGGCCTCTGGGCGCCGCCAGTAGCCGGGCACGACCTGCGGGCCCCGTACGAGGATCTCGCCCTGCTCCCCGAACGGCACCTCCTGGCCGTGGTCGTCGACGATGCGTACGACCGTGTCCGGTCCTGGCAGGCCGACGGCGAGCGTCCCGGAGGCCGGGTCGACCGGCGCCTCCAGGTGGGGCGGCACGGAGGCGCAGGGCGCGGTGCACTCGGTGAGTCCGTAGCCGTTGCGGATGTACGGCCCGAAGCCCGCCCGGAACTTCTCGACGAGCGCGGGCGGCAGCGGCGCACCGCCCGAGGAGATGTTCACGAAGGAGGAGAAGTGGTCCGGCGTCACGGACGGATGCGCGGCCAGTGCCATGAAGGCCGTCGACGGTCCGACCGTGTAGTGCGGCCGGTGCTCGGCGAACGCGTCGAGGACGACTCCCGACTCGAAGCGGTACGCGAGGACGAGCGTGCCCCCGCTGTTGAGGCAGGCCAGGAACTGGCAGACCATGCCGGTGATGTGGAACAGCGGAGCCATCGCGAAGTACACGGGCGCCTCGGGCAGCGCCAGGCCGGTGCGCTGGCGCTCGGCGTTGTACATGACGTTGCGGTGCGTGTTGGTGGCCCCCTTGGGAGCGCCGCTCGTCCCCGAGGTGTAGCTGATGAGCGCGATGTCCGCCGGACCGGGATCGCGGTCGGCCGGGGCCCGGTGGCCGGCCTTCGCGACGGTCGTCAGGTCGTCGGCGTCCGGCGCCTGCGGCAGCCGTTCGAAGGTCAGCACGCGCGCGTCGTCCCGCGTCTGGAAGTCCAGTTCGCAGGCGGTCAGCACGATGCGTACGGGCGAGCCGGCGGCCGTGTCGCGCAGATACGACTCCCAGGCCCGGTCGGCGCAGATCAGCGCGGCGACCTCGCCGTCGCGCAGGACGTGGGTCACCTCACCGGACTTGTACATGGGGTTGACGGGCAGGACGGTCGCGCCGGCCTTCCAGGCGCCGAGGACGGCGAGCACGAAGAGCGGGCTGTTCTGCAGCAGGACGGCGACCCGGTCGCCGCGCTCCAGACCGCGTTCGGCGAGGTGCCCGGCGACCGAGTCGCTCAGCTCGTCGACCTCGCGGAAGCTGAGCCGTCCGTCGAAGTAGGCGAGGAAGGTGCGGTCGGGCGTCCGGGCGGCGGCCCGGCGCAGGGCGTGCACGGGCGAGTCGTCGGGGCTGACGGGCCCGCGCTGGGCCTCGTTGAGGAGGGCGACCCAGGGCTGGGCGGCGTACAGGGAGGTGGTGGTCATCGGCGGTCGGCCTCCCACTTCTGCTGGATGTGGTTCATGTTCGCCAGCCAGCGCTCGGGGTCGGCGGCGCGCGCCCGGTAGTACTCGGCGACCTCGGGGTGCGGAAGGATCAGGAAGCGGTCCTCCTCGATCCCCGCGAAGAGGGCGTCCGCGACGGCCTCGGGCTCGATGGCGGTGGGCAGCAGCACGAGGTCTCCGGCGCTGCCGGTGCCGGCGAGCATGTCGGTGCGGACGCCCTGCGGACAGATCGCGTGCACCTTCAGACCGCGGTGGCGGTACGTGAGGGAGAGCCACTCGGCGAAGGCGTACGCGCCGTGCTTGGTGACGCTGTACGGGGCCGCGCCGATCATGGTGAGCAGTCCGGCCGCCGAGACGGTGGAGACGAAACGGCCGCTGCCGCGCTCCAGCCAGGCCGGGAGCAGCTCCTCGGCCGCACGGACGTGCGCCATCACGTTCACGTCCCAGGCGAGCTCCCAGACCCGCGCGGGGGCCGCCTCGGAGCCGCCGGAGGGCAGTCCCGCGTTGGCGCAGTAGACGTCGACGGTGCCGCCGAGGGCGTCCCGTGCCTCGGCCACGATCGTGGAGGCGTCGCCGGGGACCGCGATGCCGCCGATCTCCTCGGCTACGGTCCTGGCCTTCACCGCGTCCAGGTCGTTGACCACGACCCGGGCCCCCGCGGCGGCGAACCGCCGGGCCAGCGCGGCCCCGATCCCCCCGCCCGCTCCGGTGACGACCACTCCGGCATCCTGCAAGGCTTCCACCATCGGTCTCCTTCGACACGACATCTCTGCTCCGCTCCCACCAGACTAACCAGTCGGTATGCGACCCGTAAGGGGCGCGGGGAACTGCGCGACCGGCCACGACGGGCCGGCAGCTTACGAACGACCCGCGGAAGCCATACCGTGCACGTGCCAACCTTCCGCGAGAACGGAGGCCCCACATGCGCCGCCTGTCCAGACGAAGTCTCCTGGCCGCAACGACCACCGCAGCCGCGGTCTCGGCAGGCCCACCCTCCACGGCCACGGCCGTTCCCGCCCCGGAAACGGCGCCCCGCCGTTTCCGGACCGGCTTCGACCGGCTCGCCGCGAGCGGCTACGCCCTCCTGGAAGGCAGGCGCGTCGGGATCGTCACCAACCCGACAGGCGTCACCGAGGACGCCCGCCACCTCGTGGACGTGATGCACGCCGACGACCGCGTGGACCTCGTCGCCGTCTTCGGCCCGGAGCACGGCTTCCGCGGCACCGCGCAGGCCGGCGGCTCCGAGGGCCGCTACGACGACCCGGCGACCGGCCTGCCCGTCTACGACACGTATCTCAAGAGCGGGCAGCCGCTGGCCGACATCTTCACCGCCTCCGGTGTGGACACGGTCGTCTTCGACATCCAGGACGCGGGCGCCCGCTTCTACACGTACATCTGGACGCTGTACGACTGCATGGACGCGGCCAGGATCGCGGGCAGGCGTTTCGTGGTGCTCGACCGGCCGAACCCGGTGACGGGCCGCGGCGCGTACGGTCCCGTACTGCACAAGGAGTTCGCGACGTTCGTCGGCCGGGAGCCGATCGCGCAGGCGCACGGGATGACCGTCGCGGAGCTGGCCCGGCTGTTCAACGCGGAGTTCCTGGCGGAGCCGGTGCCCCTGGACACCGTACTGATGTCGGGCTGGCGGCGGTCGGACTTCTACGACGCCTCGGGGCTGCCGTGGGTGCCGCCGAGCCCGAACATGCCGACGCCCGACACCGCTCTCGTGTACTCGGGCACCTGTCTCTTCGAGGGGACGAACCTGTCGGAGGGGCGCGGCACGACCCGCCCGTTCGAACTGCTCGGCGCCGAGGGCGTCGACCGGCGGTGGGCCGCCGAGGCGGAGCAACTCGGGCTCCCCGGCGTGCACTTCAGGGAGGCGTACTTCGCCCCCACGTTCTCGAAGTTCCAGGGCAGGACGGTCGGGGGTGTGCAGATCCATGTCCACGACCGCGCCGCCTACGACCCCGTACGCACCGGGATCGCGCTGCTGGTGACCGCCAAGCAGGTCTGGAGCGGGTTCGCCTGGCGGCCGGACAACTGGATCGACAAGCTGACGGGCTCCACGCTGGTGCGCACGATGATCGACGCGGGCGCGACGGCCGACGAGGTCGTGGCGGGCTGGCAGGACGAGCTGGCCGCGTTCCGGCGCGTACGCAAGGAGTACCTCCTGTACCGCTGAGACGGCCGCTCCCGATGGGCCGTGGCAGCCCACCCGTATCGGATCCCCTATCCTGGACCACCCGTTCTGGATCATCCGCCGAGACATGAGTTCGGGCTGGTCGGACTGGACGTGGCCCCTGGTCAACTCCCCCGGTCGGCGGGACGATTACGTGCACATCGCGCGGGTCGCGGAGGCCGAAGGGGGCTTGTCATGGCGGATCCTGAAGTGGGCGTGACTCCCTACTGGGAGCTGACGTTCGACGCGGACGGCGACGTGGACGCGCGGCAGCGCGACCGGCTGCTCCGGGAGGTGGTGGACCGGGGTGTCAAGGACCTGGTCGTGTTCGCGCACGGCTGGAACAACGACCGTCCGACCGCGACCCGGCTCTACAGCCGCTTCTTCGAACCCCTCCCCGCCCTCGCGCCGAACGCCCGCCTCGGATACGTGGGCGTGCTGTGGCCGTCGATGCGGTTCACCGACGAGCCGATCCCCGACTTCGCGCGGAGCGTCGCCGCGGTGTCCGTGGGCCCGGCACTGGACAAGGGCACGCGCGGGGCCCTGCTCACGGCCTTCCCCGGCCGGGCCACCCTGATCGACCAGCTCGCCCGGATGCTCGACCAACAGCCGGAGGGAGACGCCGCGTTGGAGGAGTACGGGCGGCTGGTGCGGCTGCTCGTCGAGTTGCGGCCGGAGGCGCCGGGCGCCGCGTTCGCCGCGGACACCCTGACGGATTCCGGCACCCCGTCCGCGACCCCGAACGATCCGCGGATGTTCCTCGGGGACACGGCGCGGACCTGCCGGGAGTTCGCGCGGGCACTGGCGGAGGACGCCGGCGCCGAATCCGCGGAAGAGGGTGCGCGGGCCGCGCCCCGCCTCGCGCGCGCCTGGGACGGGGCACACGAACTGCTGCGGCAGGCGGCGTACTTCGCGATGAAGCGCCGTGCGGGCACGGTCGGCGAGCGCGGGCTCGGGCGGCTGGTCGGGCGGCTCGCACAGACGGCGCCCGGGGTGCGGGTGCATCTCGTGGGGCACAGCTTCGGCGGGCGCCTGGTGTCGTTCGCACTGCGCGGACTGCCCAAGGGGGTGCGGACCGTGAAGTCCGTGACGCTGCTCCAGGCGGCCTTCTCGCACTACGCGTTCTCGGGGCGCCTCCCGCACGACGTACGGCACAGCGGTGTGCTCCACGGTCAACAGGACCGTATCGACGGGCCGTTGGTCTGCTGCTTCTCCCGGTTCGACTCGGCGCTCGGCACGGTCTACCCGCTGGCCTCGCGGACGGCGGACGACGACCGGACGGCCGCCGACCTCGCCCTTCCCCGTCTTCTCGGCCCCAGGTGGGGGGCGTTGGGCCACGACGGGCTGCAGGCGGTGTCCGGCACGAGGACGTTCACGCTCGCCGACGCGCTGCGGGCGAGACTGCCCGCTTCGGGGTGCGTGAACATCGACGCGTCCGCGGTGGTCCGGCGGGGCGGCGCCCCGGCGGGCGCCCACAGCGACATCTGCCACCGGGAACTGGCCCAGGTGGTCCTGGCGGCGGGCCGCATCCGCTGACCCGCCGCCAGGACCCACGTACTCACCTCGCCGACGTGTACGTCAGCGGTGTGAGGTGAACTCCACGACCTGCTGGTAGGTCGGCCGGTTCTGCCAGCTGATCTTCCCGTGCTTGATGCCGCCCAGCGTGCGCTGGTTGACCGAGTCGGCGCACCACTGGTCGCCCGCCGAGCAGAGCTCGTCGCCGGGGTAGACCTGGGCGGTGGTTCTGCCTGCGGCGGTCCTGAGCGTGCCGATCAGGATGTCCCGGCAGGCGCTGAGGCTGCCGCCGCCGCAGTACGGCTTGGCGAGGCCGCCCTGCACGGACTCGCCGAGCACCGCCCGGAGGTCCTTGTGGACATAGCTCCACCAGCCGTACTGGAAGGAGCTGCCGGCGTGCGATCCGGTGGGCCCGTGTCCCGCCGAAGGGGCCTCGTCCACCGGGAGGTTGGCGGTCATCGCGGTGTAGAGGCCGCTGCCGAGGCCCGGTTCGAACTCGCCCTTCACCAGCAGGGGCCACCAGGCGTCGAGGAGGCGGATCGCGTCGGCGTTCGCGTAGGCCTTCGAACCGGCCGCGGTCTCCTTGCGCCTGGCGCCCGCCGTCACCCAGTCGGACAGCTTCGTCACGGCCGCCGCGGCCGTCGTGTCGGTGACCGGCGAACTGGTGACCACCTGCAGCAGCTTCGGCAGTACGTCCTCGGCGCGCAGGTCGGCCAGCGCCGCGTCGGCCATCGCCTTGGTGAGCGACGCCCTGGTCACCCCGCCCGCGGTCACCAGTTTCCGCACCCGGTCCTCCAGGAGGTCGCCGCGGTGGACGGAGCCGTTGCCCCAGGGAGCCGTGGTGTAGTCCTTGGCCTGCTTGTTGTTCCAGGAGATGTAGTAGTCCTGGTCGATCGAGTTGGGGTGGGCGGAGGCCGGGGTGTAGTCGGCGGTGTTCGTCGCCGGCGTCCAGTTCCTCCACTCGTACGGCGCCTGCGCCCAGACCGGGAACTCGGCGTCGACGCCGTCGGCGCGTACGGGATTGTCACCGCTGTTGTAGTAGGCGGTGTGCTGCGAGTCGGCGTAGAACCAGTTGAAGGTGTAGTTGATGTGCTGCACCGCCGCCTGGAAGGTCTGCGGACTCTTCACGTAATCAGGGTCGTTGAGCATCTGGAAGCCGATGATGGAGTCGGCCTCGTGCAGGAAGGAGGAGCGCAGCGTGGTGTACGCGACCTTCTTGCCGTCGACCGTGGCCCGGTGGGTGACCGGCCCGTACCTGGTTCGCCAGACCTGCATGCGGTAGGAGCCCGCGGGGGTGCTGTCGGCGGTGGTCGGCTTCCACGCGTTGGTCTGCTCGATCTTCTCCATGGCCGTGCAGGTGCCGCGGTACAGGTAGTGGGTGTCGTCCTGGCACAGCTCGACCGCGTAGGTGTCGATGATGTCCTGGCCGGAGGTCGTGGCGCTCCACGCGTAGTCCTGGCCGCGGCCGAGTTCGACGTACATGCTCAGGCCCGCGAAGGAGGCGCCGCGGGCGCTGAGGCCTGGTCCCTGGATCTCCTGGAGCATGAGCAGCTGTGGCGCGAAATAGCCGGTCTGCGGTCCGAAGACGGCGATGGGGTGGCCGCTCGCCGTGCTCCTGCCGCTCACCACGAGGGCGTTGGACATGCCGCGCTTGGCCGAGCTGAGTGCGCTCGCCGTCGCGGAGGCGGACGTCCCGGTGGCCTTGGCGGTGGCCGCGCTGCCGGTGCGGTCGTGGACCAGTGGCTCCTCGGTCACCGTGCCCGCGGTGGGCAGCGCGGCGCCCTGCGGGGTGGCCGGTTTGGTGGCGTACGGGAAGCTCTCACCGTTGTGGACGGTGAGTACGGCCTCGGGGTCGTTGCGCTCGCGGAAGGACTCCCAGACCTTGGTGCCCTCCTCCACGCCGTACTTGGACTGGGCGGCCAGCAGGGAGACGGCGTTGTTGACCTCTCCGCCGCCCCCGGAGCCGAAGAGCGCGCCGATGACGGAGGCCAGGGCGACCAGGTCGGTCTCCTTGAAGTGCTCGATGGTCCCGGCGTTGGTGACCGAGTCCTTGTGGCCGGTCAGGACGTACTCGCCGGGGAAGTAGCGGCCGCTGTCCGAGGCGTCTATGTAGGAGTTGATGCCGGCGAGGTAGGCCCTGACGTCGGCGAGCGCCTGCCGGCCCCGGGCGCCGTTGCCGGCGACGGCGCTGTCGATCTGCGCCTGCAGATCCGCCTCGGTGTACGGGGCGTGGCGCCAGAACTCCTGTTCCAGACCCTGGTTGGAAGGGGCGCCGCCCGCGAAGGGGGTCAGCCCGCCGCGCCCGACGTGCCGGAAGACGTCCATCAGCCACAGCCGGTCCTGGGCGGCGGCGTAACCGGCGCCGAACTCGGTTCCGTAGCGGGTGGTGCCTGTGATGTGCGGCACGCCGGTCTTCTTGTCGCGGACGATAGTGACGTCCGTGCGTCCCGCGGGCTTCAGGGTGGACTCGACCTGGTCGGCGGGGACCCCGAACGACGCGTCCCTGAAGAATTCATTAATTTTGGCGTCGGTGAGCGCGGAATAGCCGGACGCCAGATTGCCGTAGGGCGCCAGCTGATCGTCCGCGTGGGCGGGCTGGGTGCCGAAAGCCTGGTTGAGAAGGATCTCGGCGAGGGTCGCGTTGCCGTTCTGACCTGCGGGGAGAATGTCCGAGCACTGGCTGCCGCAGTAGTCGTTCGCCGCCGCGACGGGGGTGTCGGCGGCGACCGCCTGGGAAAGCGGTGACAAAAGACCGGCAATGAGAACGCATACCGAGGCGCCCATGAGGAACTTGGGGAATCTGCGGGGAGTTCTCAGTCTGTCGAGGATGGTGCGTGGGATACGCCGGGGCATGGCTGACTCCTCACGACGGGGGTGGGCGGGATGTTACTGCCGGTATCCCCGGGTTAGAAGATGAACATGCGTCACTTTCGGCGCCGGAGGGGCCGACGGAGCCCCGCCGGGGCCGCCGACCGCCACCGGACGACGGCCGGGAATGACCCGAGAGACGACTGACAACCGTCTTGCGGATGGCCGATAACAGGTTGATTGGCGGTTTTATGGCGGTCGCCGAAAATCAGATGGAGCCGAATCGCGTGTCGATACGTCTATTCGGCGACGTCCTTACGACGACGACGCCGAAGTGACCGAAGTACAGGTGCAGGTGTGACGGAGGTGCAGGGCGATGGCGGGATTCCGCAGTCTGGCGAGACAGGTGCGCGACCCGAGGAGCGATCTGGCACTGCGGCGCTATTCACTGCGCAAGTGCCTTGAGAGGTTCGCTCCTTACGGTCACCGGGCGACCTGGGATCATCTGTGCTCCCGGGCCGGGTTCGACCCCGAGGACCGCTCCCCCGATCCGGTGCGGCTCGTGGCCGCATTGGACGAACTGGAGGCGGCCCGCTCCGTCTGGCTCACCTACGAGGCCGGGTTCGCCCAGCGCCGCAAGAAGGAGAAGCACGACGGTCTGCGCAGCCCCGGCAGCGTGGACGACTGGCACCGGCTCACCTGGGGCGGCTTCGGGGTCGCCTGGTGCGACGACCCCGGGATCCATCCCCATGAACCGCTGGCCGAGGTGCTGCGCCGGCTGATCGCCGCCCTGGAGCGGGAGCCCGGCGCCGTCTGCCCCGTCTGCTCGGGCGAGCGCCTCGTCTGGAAGTACGACCTGGCCCACGAACCGTCCTCCGGCCCCGTCTGCACGGCCTGCGGAATCGTGGTCCCCCGCCCGGTCCTCACCTCCGAGGCGCTGGCGGAATGCCGCCGGGGACGCCTCCTCATGGCGGTCGCGGGTTAGGGCGTGTTTCGAAAGTCCCGTCTGCCCGGCGACGCCATGCACGCACTCTCACCGCACCGGGCGCAGACCCAAGTACGTCCAGTACGAGAGTCTGCGCCCGGCACGCCGAGAGCACGCACCTGACGCCGCCGGGCCCGCCCTCCGGGCGGACGACGCTACTTTCGAAACACGCCCTAGCGCAACGCCGGGGGTGCGCCGGAGGAGCCGCACCCCCGGGTACATGCTTACGGGACCTTGACGTCGGTGTGGATGGCGAGCTTGAACTCGGCGCACATCAGCGGTGCGGAGATCTTCGCGTCGCCCGCGCCGCGTACGGACACCTTCAGGCCGACCGGTGTGCCCGGGTGGACGAACATCTGCCACATGTAGGAGCGGTACTGGCCGCCCCGGGTGGGCCCGAAGTCGGTGGTGGCCGTCGAGTTGTAGCCCGCCGTGGTGAGGTTCAGCGGGTCGCGCACGAAGCGCGCCCGGTACTCAAGGCCGCGGGCGTCCGCCTCCCAGAAGACCAGCGCGGACAGGACTCCCCAGCCGTCGTGGCTCGGCCAGATCAGACCCGAGCGGGCGTCGGGGAACGCCGACGCGGCGCCGCCGCCCTGCCCCGGGTCGTGCATGTTCCAGCGGTCGTACTGCTCCTCGCCCGTGACGTACGGGAAGCGCACGAGGTGGTACCCGTCGCTGTCGTACGTGACCCGCTGGGCCCCCGTGTGCGCGGCTTCCCACTTGAGCGAACAGATGACCAGGCTCATTGCCTGTTCCCCTTTCGATCTCCGGTTGTCGGTACCGCCTGGCACCATCGGGGACATGGTCCAGGTCTGTGTGAACGGGGGGCGCGGGTCCGGCGACGGCGCGCTCGTGCCGCTGTCGCCGAAAGCGATGGCCGGCTCCGCCGCGGAAGCCGTCGCGGCCGGGGCGTCGGACATCCATGTGCATCCCAAGTCCCCTTGTGGAGAGGACACCCTGTCGGCGAAGGCGGTCGCGGCGACGCTGGACGAAATCCGGACAAGGGTGACCGTCCCCGTCGGGGTGACCACCGGAGCCTGGGCCGAGCCCGACCCCGCGGCCCGGCTCGCACGCGTCCATGAGTGGAGCGTCCTGCCGGACCACGCCTCGGTCAACTGGCACGAGCCGGGTGCCGAGGAGGTCGCCGCCGCGCTTCTGAAGCGTGGCGTGGGCGTCGAGGCGGGCATCTGGTCCGGCACGGACGGGGCCGCGCGGTTCGCGGCGTCACCGCTGGGTCCGCGGGTGCTGCGCGTCCTGGCGGAGGTGACGGACCCCGATCCGGACACGGCCGAGGACACGGCCCGCCGGTTGCTGGCCGCGATCGGCGCCGCGCACGGCCGCCCGGTCCTGCTGCACGGCGAGGAGGGCGGCACCTGGCCCGTACTGGCCCTCGCCGCGCGCCTCGGCCTGGCGACCCGCATCGGCCTGGAGGACACGCTGACCCTCCCCGACGGCCGACGGGCCACGTCCAACGCCGAGTTGGTGACGGAGGCACTGGTCCGGTACGGAGCCGGCTCCGGATCCGGCTCCGATGCGGGGCCTTGCGGCCGACAGCCGTGAGGTCGGCTCGGTGGCGGTGAGGTCGGCTCGGTGGCGATGAGGTGGGCTCGGCGGCGGTGGGGCCGGCGGTCATAGCAGCCCCAAAACCCGTCGCTCCACCCCTTTCCCGTCCGCACAGTGGAAGGCGATGAGACCAGGCTGAGCACCATGTGAGCCCCCGAGGAGCCCCACCATGTCGACGCTGCGCGTCACCGCCGAAGTACTGACCGTCCACGAGCATCCGAACGCCGACGCGCTCGAACTGGCCCAGGTGGGCCTGTACCGGGCCGTGGTCGCCAAGGGCGCGTACCGCACCGGCGAGAGCGCCGTCTACATCCCGGAACAGTCCGTGCTGCCGCAGGAGCTGATAGCGGAACTGGGGCTCACCGGGCGTCTCGCGGGCAGCGGCTCGGACCGGGTGAAGGCGGTCCGGCTGCGCGGCGAGCTGTCACAGGGGATCGTCTGCCGGCCGAGCGCGCTGGCCGACGTGGACCTGGCGCGGGCCGCCGCCGACGGCACGGACTTCGCGGAACGGCTGGGCGTCACCAAGTGGGTACCGCCCGTCCCTCCCACCATGGACGGCGAGATCGAGGCGGCCCCCGACCTGCTGCCCTGGGTCGACATCGAGAACATCCAGCGGTATCCCGGCATCTTCACCCCGGGTGAGGAGGTGGTCCTGACCGAGAAGCTGCACGGCACGGCCTGTCTGCTCACCTACTTCGCCGAGGACGACCGCGTCCAGGTCTCCTCCAAGGGCTTCGGCGCCAAACGCCTGGCCCTGAAGGAGGACCCGCGCAACCTGTACTGGCGTGCGGTCCACGGCCACGGGGTCGCGGCGGTCGCGGCCCGGCTGGCCGAGCGGCTCGGGGCCCGCCGCGTCGGCGTCTTCGGCGAGGTGTACGGGGCGGGCGTCCAGGACCTGACGTACGGCGCCGACGGCCGCCGCGAGACCCTCGGGTACGCGGTGTTCGACGTGTCCGCGGAGATCGACGGCGAGGTCCGCTGGCTGGACGCGGACGACCTGCTCACCGGCGAACTGCCGCTCGTACCCAGGCTGTACACCGGCCCGTACGACATCGGGCGGGTACTGGAGTTCGCCTCCGGCCGCGAGACCGTCTCGGGGCAGGGGATCCATCTGCGCGAGGGGGTCGTCATCCGGCCCGCCACCGAGCGCTACAGCCCGCTGACGGGTGGCCGGGCGGTCGCGAAGGCGGTCAGCCCGGCGTACCTGATCCGCAAGGGCGGCACGGAGTACGAGTGACGGGGGCACCCGGGGGGGTAGGGCTCGGCGGTCCGGGGCACGGGGGGGTCGGGAACTGCCTCAGCGGCAGGTTCCGGGCTCCGGGTTCCCTTCGGGCTGCTGGTCCGGCTGCGGGTCCGGGGTCCGGCGTACGCGTTGTCCGGTGCCTTCGACCATGAGGCGGGAGCCGCTCCGGCGTTCGCCGAAGACGTCGTCGGGGTTGGACAGGACGCAGTTCTCCAGGGAGAGGCAGCCGCAGCCGATGCAGTCCGTGAGGTGATCCCGCAGACGGCCCAACTGCTTGATGCGCTCGTCGAGTTCGGAGCGCCAGGCCTCCGAGAGCCGGGCCCAGTCCTCCCGGGTGGGTGTGCGCTCCTCGGGGAGTTCGGCGAGGGCGTCACGGATCGTGGCCAGCGGGATGCCGACGCGCTGCGCGGCCCGTACGAAGGCGACCCGGCGCAGGGCGTCACGGTGGTAGCGGCGCTGGTTGCCCGAGGTGCGACGGCTGCTGATCAGGCCCTTGGACTCGTAGAAGTGCAGGGCCGAGACGGCGGCTCCGCTGCGGGCCGACAACTGGCCGACCGTGAGTTCATGGATGGTCTCGGGAATCTGGGGCACCCCTCGAACCCTACCCAGTCCGTCACCCCTGCGGTCCGTTGACAGGGGACCTCGCTGCGACCATGCTAAGCAGTTGCTTAGGGATATTGCTCAGCAACGCAGCGACGGGAAAGGCCAGGGACATGGCAGAGCCGAGGATCTTCGCGTCCGCCGACGAACTGAAGGCGGCGGTGGGTGAGCAGTTGGGGTACAGCGACTGGGTGGAGGTCGACCAGAAGCGGATCGATCTGTTCGCCGAGGCCACGGGTGACCACCAGTGGATCCATGTGGATCCGGAGAAAGCGGCGACTGGCCCCTTCAAGACGACCATTGCCCATGGGTATCTGACGTTGTCGCTGCTGCCGCTGTTCGGACCTCAGCTGATCGCGGTCGAGGGTGTGAAGATGGGCGTCAACTACGGGACGAACAAAGTCCGTTTCCCGGCTCCCGTGCCGGTGGGGTCGCGGCTGCGCGCCACGGCGAAGATCATCGCGGTGGATGAGGTGACGGGTGGGGTGCAGGTGGCTGTCGGCTTCGCCGTGGAGCGGGAGGGTGGGGAGAAGCCGGTCTGTGTGGCCGAGTCGGTGTCCCGGTACTACTTCTGACGGACCGGGCCGCGGGGGTGCCTGCGGGCCCGTTGTGGCCGATCGCGCAGTTCCCCGCGCCCCTTGAAGGCGGGCTGCCGCCGGTCGGAAGTTGGCTGCGGGTCCGTGGGGGCCGGTCGCGCAGTTCCCCGCGCCCCTTAAAAGCGGGCTGGTGCCGGTCGGGTTTTAACTGCGGGCTCGGTGGGGGCTGAGCGCGCAGTTCCCCGCGCCCCTTAAAAGCGGGCTGGTGCCGGTTGGGGGTTGGCTGTGGGTCCGTGGGGGCTGGGCGCGCCGTTGCCCGCACCCCTGGGGGGTGGGCGTTCGGTTTTTGGGGGCGCGGGGAACTGCGCCGCCGGCCACAGTGGACCCGCAGACAATCCCCGGCCGGCGGCAGCCTCCTGCCCCTAGGCGTGGGGGCGTGTCCCGACCATGCGCAGGACCAGGTCCGCGTACAGGTCTCCGACCATTTCCGGCGTGCGCGGGCCGTTCACGTTGAACCAGCGGGCCACGTCGATGCACAGGGAAAGCACCGCGAGCGTGGTGCCCGGCACGTCGGGAACGTCGAAGTCGCCCGCAACCACGCCGTCCTCGATGATCGCGCGCACCTCCGCGTCGACCTGGCGGCGCAGAGCGATGATCTCCGCGCGGGCGTCGGCGCCGAGCGAGTCCAGTTCGTACTGCACGACCCGCGCGGTGGTGCGTCCGCCGGCGTGCCAGCGGACGAAGGAACTCACCGCGTCGGCGAGCCGCTCGGCCGGGCTGCCCTCGCGGGCGCCCGCGGTCCGCAGGATGTCGAGGGCCTTCTCGTGGCCGATCCTGCTGATCCGGTGGAGCAGCTCTTCCTTGGTCTTGTAGTGGATGTAGAGCGCGGCCGGGCTCATCCCCGCCCGGCCCGCGATGTCACGGGTCGTCGTCGCGTGGTACCCGCGCTCGGCGAAGGCCTCCACCGCGGCGACGAGCAGCCGCCTGGCCGCGTCAGGGGTGACCTCGGCCCACGGCTGCAGCTCGCCGCCGGCCGTCTCCTCCGCCGTACTCATCGCCCGTTCGCCCCTTCCAGTGACAGAACGAACACCATACCTCCGATGCTGAGCGAGCGCTTAGAGTGCCCGCTCAGAGGCGCACGACCTCACAGCCTGCGGAGCCTCACAGCTTGTCGAAGGGGTCGTGTTCCGCGAGGAGCTTCTCCAGGCGGGCCTGATCGACCCGGCTGACGATCTGCCCGGCCTCCTGCCGGTCCCGGATGACCTTGGCGAGGGTGAACGCCGAGGTCACGAGGTACAGCACGGCGATGCCCAGGAAGGCGCGCACCCAGGTGTCGGCCTCCAGCTTGAAGATGCCGATGGCGGTGGCGACGATGGCGACGGCGAACGAAAGCACCGCCTGGCCGTAGAACGCGGCGGTGGACTGCTGCTTGACCTGTGTCTCACTCATGCGACCAGAGTCGGCGGAGGTGGCCGGAACCACATCCGCTCTCGTACTCACGTCACGTACTCAGAACGTCGCAGCGGGCCGCAGAAGACGCCGGGAGACCTCAGAAGGCCGAAACGCCCGTCAGCGCGCGGCCGATGACCAGTTTCTGTATCTGGCTGGTGCCCTCGTAGAGCGTCATGACCCGGGCGTCGCGCAGCAGCTTCCCGACCGGGTACTCGTCGATGTAGCCGTAGCCGCCGAAGACCTGGAGGGCGTTGTTCGCGGCGCGCACCGCGGCCTCCGAGGCGAAGAGCTTGGCCTTCGACGACTCGGTGGCGAACGGCTCCCCACGGTCGACGAGATCCGCGACGCGCCAGGTGAGCAGCCGTGCCGCGTCCACGTCCACGGCGATGTCGCTGAGCAGTTCCTGTACGAGCTGGTGCCGGGCGATGACCTTGCCGAACTGCTCTCGCTCGGTCGCGTACGTCACGGCGGCGTCCAGTGCGGCCTGGGCGATGCCCACACAGCCCGCCGCCACCGACATCCGGCCCTTGGCCAGCGCGGACATGGCGACGGCGAAGCCCTTGCCCTCGGGGCCGAGCATCGCCGAGGCGGGTACGCGGACGTCCTCCAGGGTCAGCTCGGCGGTGGCCTGGCCGCGCAGTCCGAGCTTGCCGTGGATGGCGCGGCGGGTCAGACCGGGGGTGTCCGTGGGCACGAGGAAGGCCGAGACACCCTTGTGGCCGGGGGCGTCGGTCGAGCGGGCGAAGAGCAGGACGACGTCCGCCCAGGTGCCGTTGGTGATGAACGTCTTGCCGCCGCTGACGACGTACTCGTCGCCGTCGCGCACCGCCTTCGTGGACAGGTTGCCCGCGTCGGAGCCGGTACCCGGTTCGGTGAGGCCGAAGCAGCCCACGTACCCGCCGGAGGTGAGGCCCGGCAGCCACCGGCGCTTCTGCTCCTCGGTCCCCCAGGACGCGATGGTCTTGGCGACGAGTCCGAGCGAGACCGAGACGATGCCCCGGACCGAGGAGTCGCCGCGGCCCAGTTCCTCCGTCACCAGGCAGTACGCGAGGTGGTCGCCGCCGGAGCCGCCGTACTCCTCGTCGACGGTGAGACCGAGGAAGCCGACCTCGCCGAGCTTCTTGACGATCGAGCGGTCGACGTCCTCCGCGCGGTCCCAGGCGATCACGTTCGGGGTGATCTCGCGCGCGACGAAGTCCCTGGCCAGCCGTCGGACGGCGGTCTGCTCCTCGCTGAGTTCCAGGTTCACTGTGATCAACCCCTACTTTAAATTAGCACTGCTAGTTTCTGGTCCGCAGCCCTACTATGTGGGCCATGGCCCGACCGCGCAAGCCCCTCCTCAGCACCGACCGCATCGTCGCGGCGGCACGGACACTGGTGGACGCGGAGGGGCTCGCCGCGGTCTCCACACGGCGACTGGCGGCGGAGCTGGGTGTGAGCGGGCCGTCCCTCTACAACCACTTCCGTACGAAGGACCAGATCCTGGAGGCCGTCGCGGACTCCGTGAGCGCGCAGGTCGACCTGTCGATGTTCGAGGACGGGCGGGACTGGCGGACCGCGCTGCACGACTGGGCCGTGTCGTACCGGGCCGCCCTGCGCGACCATCCCAACATCGTTCCCGTGCTGGCGCGGGGGCCGGGGCGGCGGCCGGCCGGGCTGCGGCTCGCGGACGCGGTGTTCGGGGGGATGGTCGCCGCGGGGTGGCCCGCGGCGCAGGCGACGTCCATCGGGGCGCTGATGCGGTACTTCGTGATGGGGTCCGCGCTGTCGTCGTTCGCCGGGGGGTTCGTGGACGACGAGACGGCGTACGATCCCGCGGATTACCCGCATCTCGGGCAGGCGCACCTTCTTGCCGAGCAGCAGGAGAAGATCGATGAGCGGGCCTTCGAGACGGGGCTCGCCGCGTTGCTGGACGGGTTGGCGTCGCAGTACGCGGGGTTGCGTGAGTAGGCCGCTGCACGAGTGCGGGCCGGTGACCGAGAAGGACGAGCGGATGCTCTCGCGACTACTGCGGATCCAGGCCACGTCACCGCGCTGACCCACGCGCTTCGAAGGGCGCGGGGAACTGCATGCCCGGCCCTCACCGGCCCGCAGACAGCCCCGCACCACCGCGCGGAGCGCCCGGTCCGAAAACCGCGAGCCCTTTTCCGCCACCCCACCTAGCCTCGGGAACGTGATGAAACCTCTTCCCGCCACCCGCCGGACCGACCCACTCGCAGCCGCAGCGGCCGGCGTGACCGTGCTGCTGTGGGCCTCCGCCTTCGTGTCCATCCGCAGCGCCGGCGAGGCCTACTCCCCCGGCGCGCTGGCGCTGGGCCGGCTGCTCTCCGGAGCGCTGGTCCTCGGAGCGATCTGCCTGGTACGCCGGGAAGGGCTGCCCGCGCGGGCGGCGTGGCCCGGGATCGTGGTGTCCGGGCTGCTCTGGTTCGGCCTGTACATGGTGGTCCTCAACTGGGGCGAGCAGAAGGTCGACGCGGGCACCGCCGCACTCGTGGTGAACATCGGTCCGCTGATCATGGCCCTGCTCGCCGGATGGCTACTCAAGGAAGGCCTGCCGTCGCGGCTGCTCGCCGGGATGGCCGTCTCCTTCGTCGGCGCGGCGGTCGTCGGCCTGTCCATGTCGGGCGAGGGCAGCGCCTCCGTGCTCGGCGTCCTGCTCTGTCTGCTCGCGGCGGTCGCGTACGCGGGCGGTGTGGTCGCCCAGAAGCCCGCCCTGCGGCACGGCTCGGCGCTCCAGGTGACGACGTACGGGTGTGTGATCGGCGCGGTGGCCTGTCTGCCGTTCGCCGGGCAGCTGGTCTCCGACGCCCGGGACGCCCCGCTGTCCGCGACCCTCAACATGCTGTATCTGGGTGTCTTCCCGACCGCGCTCGCCTTCACCACCTGGGCGTTCGCACTGGCGCGTACGACGGCCGGGCGGATGGGAGCCACGACGTACGCGGTGCCGGCGCTGGTGGTGCTGATGTCGTGGGTGGCGCTCGACGAGGTGCCGGGCTGGATCACGCTCGTCGGCGGACTGGTGTGTCTGGCGGGGGTGGCGGTGTCCCGGTCCGGTCCCAGGGACGAAGCGACCGCGGCCCGGACCGCGACGGCCGCTCCCACCACGGCTCCCGCCACGGCTGTCGCCGCCGCTCCGGAGCCACGGTCCGACAAGGCCTAGTGCCGGCCAGGGCACTAGGCGAGAGGCCGGTCCCTAGGCTCCTGGAACATCACCAGCGCCCGCCCGCCCTTGCCCGCCAGCATGTTCTCGAACGCCGCCGGGATGCCGTCCAGGGCGATCCGTTCCGTGACGAGGGCGCTCAGGTCCAGCCGTCCCGCCCGGACGTGCTCGGCGAGGATGGGCAGGTCGCGGGCGGGGTCGGAGTTCCCGTACACGCAGCCGGCGAGGGTGCGGCCCCAGTGGAAGATCTCCAGGGCGTTGAAGGTGACCTGCTGGTCCTTGCCGCCGATGCCGACGACCGTCGTACGGCCGCCGCGCCGGGCGGACTCCCACGCGGTACGGATCGTGACGGCGCGCCCCGCGCACTCCACGGCCACGTCCACACCGTGCTTGCCGGTGAGTCCCCGGATCTCGCGGGCCGTGTTGTCCGAAGCGATCACGTACTCGGTGGCTCCCGCCGCGCGGGCCAGGGACTCCTTCTCCGACGACACGTCCACCGCCACGATGGTGGAGGCACCGGCGATGCGCGCGGCCTGGATCGCCGAGAGTCCCACGCCGCCGACCCCGAAGACCGCGACCGTCTCACCGGCGCGGACCCGGGCCGAGTAGTGCACGGCCCCGTAGCCGGTGAGTACGGCGCAGCCGAGCAGGGCCGCGTCCGCCAGCGGGATCCCGGCCGGCGCGGGCAGTACGCAGGAGGAGGCCACCACCGTCTCCTCGGCGAACGCGGCGACGTTCAGGCCGGGGTGGAGGTCCGTCCCGTCGGAGGAGCGGTGGGCGTAGACGTTCGCGGCTCCCGCCAGCGCGTCGGCGCACAGCCACACCTCGCCCAGTGAGCAGGCGTGGCACCTCCCGCAGGAGGGTGCCCAGTTGAGCACCACCTCGTCGCCGGGTGCGACATGCTCGACGCCGGGGCCGACGGAGACGACGGTCCCCGCCCCCTCATGGCCGAGCACGGCGGGTACCGGCAGCCGCATGGTGCCGTCGGTCAGTGAGAGGTCGGAGTGGCAGACCCCGGCGGCGGCGAGGCGGATCCGCACCTGCCCCGGTCCTGGCTCGGGCAGGTCGATCTCGGTGATCTCCAGGGGAGCCCCGACGGCGGGCAGCACAGCGGCGCGGGTCATGACGTACAACGCTCCTAGGACTCTGGGACGTCAGAACTGGGACTTCGGAACTGGGACTGGCGAACTGGGGCTGGCGAACCGGGACTTCAGAACTGCAGGGACTTGGTCTGGAGGTACTCGGACAGTCCGTGCGAGCCGAGTTCGCGGCCGACGCCCGACTGCTTGTAACCGCCGAAGGGGGCCCGGGGGTTGAAGCGTCCGCCGTTGATGTCGACCTGCCCGGTGTCCAGGCGCCGCGCGAAGGCCACGGCTTCCGACTCGTCCGCGGCCCAGACGGCGCCCGCGAGCCCGTACACCGTGCCGTTGGCGATCCGAAGCGCGTCCGCCTCGTCCTCGTACCGGATGATCGACAGGACCGGGCCGAAGATCTCCTCCTGGGCGATCGCCATCTCGGGGGTGACGTCCGCGAAGACGGTCGGGCTGACGAAGTAGCCCTGTTCCTGGGGGGATTCGGGGCCGCCCGCGACCAGTCGCGCGCCGTCGCTGACACCCTTCTCGATGTAACCCACCACGCGGTCCCGCTGCTTGGCGTTGACGACCGGGCCGATGCGGTCGCCGTACTTCGCGGCGGCGTCCGCGGCCAGCGTCACGGCCTCTTCGTACTGGGAGTGGTGCACCAGCATGCGGGTCCAGGCGCTGCACGTCTGGCCGGAGTTGGACATCACGTTGGCGACGCCGACGTTGACGGCCTTGGCGAGGTCCGCGCTCGGCAGGATGACGTTGGCGGACTTGCCGCCCAGTTCGAGGGCGACGCGCTTGACGGCCGCGCCCGCCGTCGCGCCGATCTGCCGGCCGACGGCCGTGGAGCCGGTGAAGGAGACCAGGTCCACGCCCTCGTGCTCGGCGAGTGCCTGGCCGGCGACCGGGCCGAGGCCGGTGACGAGGTTGAAGACACCGGCCGGGATGCCCGCCTCGTGGACCGCCTCCGCGAAGAGCTGGGCGGTCAGCGGGGTGTCCTCGGCGGGCTTCAGCACGACCGTGCAGCCGGCCGCGAGGGCGGGGGCCACCTTGGCGACGATCTGGTGCAGGGGGTAGTTCCAGGGCGTGATGGCGCCGACCACGCCGACCGGTTCGAGGTAGACGGTCGAGTTGCCGACCTTCTCCTCGAAGGGGTGGGAGGCGGCGAGGTCGGCGTACGAACCGGCGACCGCGATGGGGGCGCCGACGTGTACGGCCTGGGAGAACTTCAGCGGTGAGCCGAGTTCGGCGGTGACCGTCCCGGCGATCTCGTCCTTGCGGGCGACGAGGACGTCCCGGAGGGCGCCGATGCGTTCCGCGCGTTCGGCGGGCGGGGTGGCGGCCCAGGCCGGGAAGGCGGTGCGGGCGGCGCGTACGGCGGCGTCCACGTCCTCGATCGTGCCGGCCGGGACGTGGGCGATGAGCTGTTCGTCGGCCGGGTTCACGACGGCGATCGTGTCCGTCCCGGCTGCGGGGCGCCAGGCGCCGTCGATGTACATGCCGTCGTGTGCCTTCATGGGGTCCTCCCGCGGGTGGGGGTGTCGTCGTCCGCCGCCCAACTTAGCCGTCGTCCGCGCTACAAACTAGCGGTGTTAGTTTTTGACCGCCAGGGGTAGGGGGTGGGGCGGGTTGCTGGTGGACGGACCCGCCGCGGCAACCCGCACCGTTTCCCTCTGGGGGGCGGGGGGTGGCGTGCGTTGTTGGGTGCGGGTGCGTCTAGGTTGCCCGCGCCGTTCCCCGCGCCCCTTGAGGGGTGGGGGCGGGTGTGCGTTGTTGGGCGCCCGTCCGTCGTGGTGACCCGCGCCGTTCCCCGCGCCCCTGAAGGGGTGGGGGGGGTGGCCTGCGTTGTTGCGTGCGGGTCCGTTGTGGTTGCCCGCGCCGTTCCCCGCGCCCCTTAGGTGGCGCTTCTGGGGAGTGGGGTGCGGTTTTTTGGGGGCGCGGGGAACTGCGCGGTCGGCCACGGCGGGTCCGCACCCGGTAGATGCACGTCCATCCCCCCAGGGGCGCGGGGGCCGAAGGGGTGAGGGGTCAACCCTCCAGGTTCGGGAGTCTTGCCGGGGTCGGCGAGATGCGTACGCCGTCGTGGTCGAAGACGAACAGGTGCGCGAGGTCCACGAGCAGCGGCACCTGCATGCCAGGGCGCAGCGCGTGATCCGGTGTCGTACGGACGATGAGGTCCCCCGGCAACCGCGCCTCCGCCGCCGCCGGTGCACGCCGATCCGGCTCCGCGCGGGCGTCAGCGGCGCCGGCGGCGGCGTCCGCGGGGTGCTCCAGCACCACGACAGGCCCGGCCCGCAGCGCCCCGGCCGCCCGCCCCCGCAGCCGGTCGAACACCCCGCCCTCCCGACGGCGGCGCCCGCCCGCCCGCACCACCGGCCGCGGCGCCTCCAGATCCGGTACCAGCGCGGGCTGCGAACCGGTGTCGAGGTGGACCAGCACCTCGTGCCCCTGGAACTCCACATGCTCGACGAGCCCGCTCATCGCCACCTCCCCGAGCCGGGCCCGCGTTGGCCGGGCAAGGCGTACGGCCTCGGAGCGCAGCCCGACGATGACCTCGCGGCCCTGCTGCACCCGGAGCAGACTGTGGTCCGGGGACAGCGGTTCGGGCAGGACGAGGGCCTGGCGGCCGAGGCCGATCGACATCGCCCCGTCGAGCGGGGCGAGGACGACACCCCGCAGGAGATTGATCCTCGGCGTGCCGATGAACGCGGCGACGAAGACGTTCTCCGGCAACGCGTAGACCGTACGCGGGGTACCGAGCTGCTGGAGGACGCCACCGCGCAGCACGGCCACCCGGTCGCCGAGCGACATCGCCTCCGCCTGGTCGTGCGTGACGTACAGCGTCGTGACGTCCAGGTCCCGGGTGAGCCGGGCTATCTCGGCCCGCAGATGGCTGCGGAGCTTGGCGTCCAGGTTGGCGAGCGGCTCGTCCATGAGGAAGGCGGAGGGGTGCCGGGCGATCGCCCGGCCCATCGCCACACGCTGGCGCTCCCCGCCGGAGAGCTGGTGGGGGAAACGGTCCAGGAGGTCCTCGATGCCGAGCATCCGGGCCGTGGCCTCCACCCGCGGCCCCGGGTCCCGGCCGGGTGCCTCGATGCGTAAGGGGAAGCCGATGTTCGCGCGGCTGTTCATGGTCGGGTAGAGCGCGTAGTTCTGGAAGACCATCGCCATGTCCCGCTCGGCGGGCGCGAGATGGTTCGCGTACTCCCCGTCGAGCCGCACCTCTCCCTCGGTGGGCTCCTCAAGTCCGGCGATCATCCTCAGCACGGTCGACTTGCCGCAGCCGGAGGGGCCGAGGAGGACCAGGAACTCGCCGGGCTCGATGTCCAGCGACAGCCGCTGCACGACACGGACGCCCGGCGTGTAGGACTTGCTCACCTGGTGAAGAGAGACGGCACGTGGCATGAGACGTGACCCCCGGGGCTCACGGGGCGCTGATGCTCCGCGGTCGGACGGCTCGTTCGGATGCGGCGGACACGGCGGAGGTACCGGATGCGTCGGATGCGCCGGATGCGTACGAGACCTATGAGTCACGGAAGCTAACGGACCGCGCATGCCCCGGGGAACCCCTTGAACACCTCGAATCGCCGCAACTCAGGCGCCGCCGCGGCCCGTTCGGCGTTTCTCCAGTTCAGGTGAGGGCACGGACGAGTCCCGGCCCGTGACCGTTTCGGATTCAGGGGGCCCTGCGGGTCCGGTGGGTCCGGCGGCAGGGCGGCCCTGTCGCAGCCCCAGTCCCGAGGCGATCAGCAGGAGCGCCCCGAGCATCACGAACGGCGCGGCCACGCCCGCGACTCCGGCGATCAGGCCCGCGGTGGCGGGCGCGGCGACCTGCCCGAGCCGGTTGCCGGTCAGCCGCAGGGCGAGGGCCGTGGAGCGGGCGTCGTCCGGGGCGGCCCGGACGACCGTGGTCATCGACAGGGGCTGGCCGACGCCCAGGCAGAAGCCGAGCGCGGCGAGGATCACGGCGAGCGCCCA
This sequence comes from Streptomyces sp. NPDC017991, assembly GCF_044328075.1. Taxonomy (NCBI): domain Bacteria; kingdom Bacillati; phylum Actinomycetota; class Actinomycetes; order Kitasatosporales; family Streptomycetaceae; genus Streptomyces; species Streptomyces sp. NPDC017991. The sequence continues at coordinate 399,623 of NZ_JBIRGP010000007.1, forward strand.
GACCGGCACGGGCAGCGCGATCCCGGCGCACAGCAGGGCCGCCAGCAGACAGGTCGTGGTGAGCAGCGCGGCCCGGCCCAGCAGCCGCAGCATCGGCGTCATCACCAGGCGGCAGGCGATGGTCGCCGCCGCGCGCAGGCTGAGCAGCAGGCCGATCACGGAGGGCGCGATGCCCCGGTGTTCGCCGACCACCGGCAGGTACGCGGTGAGGATGTCCGTCGCGGAGAGCACGGCGAGGCTGATGAAGATGCCCGCCGGTACGCCCCGGGTCCGCAGGATGCGGTGCACGGGCACGCGTTCACCCGGTCCCGTACGGGACGTGGACCCCGTACGGTGCTCGATCCGCCACAAGGAGACGAACGAGACCGCCGCGACACCGCCCGCGACCAGCAGGGCGAAGGCGCTGGTGCCCGCCATGTCGGGGCCGCCGATCAGCGCGCCCGCGGCGATCGGTCCGACGAGCTGGCCGAGCGAGGCGCCGATGGTGAAGTGGCCGAAGTTGCGGTCCTGTTCGTGCGGCGCGGACTGGCGGGCCACGAGCGACTGGGCGCCGATGACGAAGGAGAGGTGTCCGAGGCCCATCACACCGCTCCAGGCCGCCATCGCGGCGAGGGAGTCGGCCGTACCGCTGAGGGCGCAGCCGCCGGCGATCAGGACGACACCCGCCGGCAGCAGCGGGGCGCACCGGCCGTGGTCGGTCCTGCGGCCGAGCGGTACGGCAGCGAAGAGCGGCAGCAGCGCGTACACCCCGGCGATCACACCGATCGCCCGCTCGTCGGCGCCGAGCGCGAGGGCCCGGTAGGAGACGGCGGGCCGTGCCATGGACACCGCCCCCTGCGCGAAGCTGAAGGCGAGGACCAGGCGGAGCAGCCAGCCGCGGTTCCTACCGGGCCTCATGGTGTCGTTCTCCATCGGTTGGAATCGGCCTCCCGGCCGGTCGTCGGGTACGCGGCCGGGGCCGGGTCCGGGTCCGGCTCAGATGATGCCGAACAGGATTCCGGATCCGAGCACCACGAGTGAGGTGAGGGCTGCCCACTTGACCACGAACTTGGTGTGGTCGCCGAAGTCGACCTTGGCCATGCCGACCAGGACGTACACGGCCGGGACCAGCGGGCTCGACATGTGCAGCGGCTGGCCCACGAGGGAGGCGCGGGCGATCTCCAGCGGCGAGACGCCGTGTGCGGAACCGGCCTCGGCGAGGACCGGCAGGACGCCGAAGTAGAAGCCGTCGTTCGACATGAAGTAGGTGAGCGGCAGGCTCAGGGCGCCGGTGACGAGGGCCATGTGCGGGCCCATGCCGTCGGGGATGCCGTCGACGAGCCACTTGGCCATGGAGTCGACCATGCCGGTGCCCTGGAGGACGCCGGTGAAGACGGCGGCGGCGAACACCATGCCGGACACGTTGAGGACGTTGTCGGCGTGCGCGGCGAGCCGTTCACGCTGGTCCGGAATGTTCGGGAAGTTGACCGTCAGGGCGAGCGCCGCGGCGAGCAGGAACAGGACCGGGATCGGCAGCAACTCCATGATCATGGCGGCGAGCAGGACCGCCGTGAGCAGCGCGTTGAACCAGTACAGCTTGGGCCGCAGGGTCGCGCGGTTCGGGTCCAGACCCTGGAGACGTACGTCGTCCACGTCGTCCGTGCCGTCCGCGTCGTGCTCTTCAGGTCCTCCCCGGGACTCGGCGGGGGCGTCGGTGCCGGAGCCCGAGCCGCCCGTGGTCTTGGTGAAACGCACCTTGCCGTCACCAGGACCGCCGGCAGCACCGGCACCGGCACCGACCAGTACCGTCTCGGTCTCGGTCTCGGTCTCGGTCTCGGTCTCGGTCTCGGCCCCGGCTGCCTGCTGCTCCCGCTGCTCCTGCTCCTTCTCCGTCTCCAGTACGTCGGCCAGGCTCAGCACGCCGAGGCGCTTGCGCTCGCGCAGGCCGAGGACGTACGAGAGGACGATGACGGCGACCAGGCCGACGGCGAGCGCCGGGATCATCGGGACGAAGATGTCGCCGGCGTCGAGCTTGAGCGCGGTGGCGGCGCGGGCCGTCGGGCCGCCCCAGGGCAGGGTGTTCATCACGCCGTTGGCGGTGGCGGCGACACCGGTCATCACCACGAGGCTCATCTTCAGGCGCTTGTACAGCGGATACATCGCCGAGACCGTGATCATGAAGGTGGTCGAGCCGTCGCCGTCCAGGGAGACGATCGCGGCGAGCAGGGCCGTACCGACGACGATGCGCATCGGGTCTGCCTTGCAGAACTTGAGAATCCCCCGGACGACCGGATCGAAGAGACCGACGTCGATCATGACGCCGAAGTACACGATGGCGAACATCAGCATCGCGGCGGTGGGCGCGAGGGTGCCCACCCCTTCGATCACGTAGTCGCCGAGGTGTGCGCCTTTTCCGACGAACACACAGAAGAGTGCCGGGATCAGCACCAGCGCCGCGATCGGCGACATCTTCTTCATCATGATCAGGACCAGGAAGGTCGCGATCATGGTGAAGCCGAGGATGGTCAGCATGAGTGGATACCTAACGTTCGCCCTTGAACTCCCACCAGGGACGGCGGTTCGAGTGACGTTAGGTCGGGCCGACAAGTCTTAACAAGATGTTGACACGAGAGCAATAAGCGCAAAACTCCTGGTCACAGCGTTCGCGGTAGTCACAGCTCGGTTCCTGCCGGTGCCACGTCGACGGGTACGCCGTTGAGGACCGCGGTGCCCGACAGCGGGTCGAGCAGGCTGCCGTCCAGGAGCTGGTTGACGTTGACGCCGGGGTCCGCGGTGGCGTGGTGCAGCCGGGTGCCGGGCCGGTCGTGCCCCCAGCCGTGCGGCAGGCTCACGACGCCGCGTCGTACGGAGTCGGTGACCTCGGCGGGGGCGACGACCTCTCCCCCGGCGCCCTTCACGCGTACGGGTGCCCCGTCGCCGACGCCGAGACGTTCGGCGTCGTCGGGGTGGATGTGCAGGGTGCAGCGGTTGGTGCCGCCGGTGAGGGCGGGGATGTTGTGCATCCAGCTGTTGTTGGAGCGCAGATGGCGGCGGCCGACCAGGACGAGGCCGTCGGGACGCTGCCGGAGGGCGTCCCGGAGCCGCGGGAGGTCGTCGGCGAGCGGCCGGGGAAGCAGTTCGACGAGGCCGCTGCGGGTCTTGAGGCGGCCGGGCAGGCGCGACCGGAGCGGCCCGAGGTCGATGCCGTGGGGCGCGGCCAGCAGCTTCTTCAGGCTCAGGCCGTCGGGGCGGGCGCCGAATCCGTCGCCGTACGGGCCGAGGCGCAGCATCATGTCGAGGCGGCGTTCGGGGCCGGTGTCACCGGTGAGGGCGGCGGCGAGTTCGCGGGGGTCGCGGCCGTGCGCCGGGGAGTGCGGTTCCTTGACGGCCTTGCCGAGGGTCTGGTCGATGACCAGGGTGTCGACGGCGGAGGGGTCGGCGCCGTGCATGCCGGTCGCGGCGAGGACGAGCCGGGCGAGGATCTCCGTCTCGGCCATCCTGCCGGCTTCGAGGGGGACGGCGGCCCGGCTGTAACGGACCTGATTGCGTACGGCGAGGGTGTTGAAGGCGAAGTCGTGGTGCGGGCTCTGCGAGGGCGGGGGCGGCGGCAGCACGACGTGGGCGTGGCGCGAGGTCTCGTTCAGGTACGGGTCGACGCTGACCATGAAGTCGAGCGAGTCGAGGGCCTTGTCGAGGCGGTCGCCGTCGGGGGCGGAGAGGACGGGGTTGGCGGCGATGACGACGAGGGCGCGGATGGGCTCGCCCTCCTCGCTCGCCGTGTCGATCTCCTCGGCGAGTGCGGAGAGCGGCAGTTCGCCCTTGGCCTCCGGGTGACGGCTGACGCGGCTGTGCCAGCGGCCGAGCGCGAAGCCGCGGCCGGGTCCCGCGGGGCGGGGCGTGCGGTCGGTGGCGGCCTGCGGGAAGAGGGCGCCGCCGGGCCGGTCGAGGTTGCCGGTGAGGATGTTGAGGACGTCGACCAGCCAGCTGGCGAGGGTGCCGTGCGGGACGGTGCAGCTGCCGATGCGGCCGTATACGGCGGCGGTGGGCGCGGCGGCGAGTTCACGGGCGAGCGCCCGGATCGTGTCGGCGTCGACGTCGCATGCTTCGGCGGCGGCCTCGGGCGTGAAGTCGCGTACGGCGTCGCGGAGCCCGTCCAGTCCCTGGACCAGCTCGCTCAGCTCACCGAGGTCGGTGAGCTGCTCGTCGAAGAGGACGTACGCCATGGCCGCGAGGAGCAGGGCGTCGGTGCCGGGGCGGACGGCGACGTGCCGGTCGGCGAGCTTGGCGGTGCGGGTGCGGCGGGGGTCGATGACCGTGAGGGTGCCGCCGCGCGCCTTGAGGGCCTTGAGCTTGCCGGGGAAGTCGGGTGCGGTGCACAGACTTCCGTTGGACTCCAGGGGGTTGGCGCCGATCAGCAGCAGGTGGTCGGTGTGGTCCAGGTCGGGTACGGGGATCGCGTTGGCGTCGCCGTAGAGGAGACCGCTGGAGACGTGCTTGGGCATCTGGTCGACGGTGGACGCGGTGAAGACACTGCGCGTGCCCAGTCCGGAGAGCAGGAGGGCCGGGTAGAGGGCGCCGGCCATGGTGTGCACGTTCGGGTTGCCGAGGACGGCTCCGACGGAGTGCGGCCCGTACCGCTCGACGACCGGACGCAGTCCGGCGGCGACGGCGTCGAAGGCCTCCTCCCAGGTGGCCTCGCACAGCTCGCCGTCCTTGCGTACGAGGGGGGTGCGCAGGCGGTCCGGGTCACTGTCGGCGGCCCCGAACGACGCCCCCTTCGGGCAGATGAACCCCTGGCTGAACACATCGTCGCGGTCCCCGCGCGCGCTCGTCACCCGGGTCCCCTCGATGGTGAGCGTCAGCCCACAGGTGGCCTCGCAGAGCGGGCAGACGCGCAGGGCTGTGCGGGAGTCGGCGGTGGTGGACACGGGTCCTCCGGAAGGGAATGGCGACAACGATGGCGCTCTGACCGGCCCGAGCATACCGACCGGTATGGACGGTGGGGAGGGGGCACGGGCCGTCAGGTCGGAAAACCGCGAACGGGTTGGGGTGGGGTGGGGTGGGGGTTGGGGTGGGGGTTGGGGTGGGGGTTGGGGTGGGGGTTGGGGTGGGGGTTGGGGTGGGGGTTGGGGTGGGGGTTGGGGTGGGGGTCCGGCCCGGGGGCCGGGGCCGGGGCCGAGGGTCGGGGGCTCGGGGGCTCGGGGGCTCGGGGGCCGGGGGCCGGGGGCCGGGGCCCTCAGACCCTGGGCCGTGGGCCGAGGGCCAGGTTCGGGCCCGTGGTCCGGGCCCGGGCTGCGGGCTGCGGGCTGCGGGCTGCGGATGTTCGCGTAGCCCGGGGTCGGCGGGAGGGCGGGCGGGACGCGCGTCGCGTCGCGCGGCGGACGCGCGGATGCGCGGGTCGGCTGCACGGCAGCACGGCCGCCGCCCAGCGGATCAGTCGAGCGAGCGCGAGAGATACGCCCGGAGCAGTTCCCGTGTCTCGTCGATGACCCGCTCGTCGCCCGCCGGGTCGAGGCGGAAGGCGAGCTGGACGAGGGTGTCGGCGGCCTCGACGGCGATGAGGAAGATGCGCCGGAGGTCGTCGTCGGGAGCGCGGTCGAGATACGCGGAGAGCATGTCGGTCAACCGGTCGGCGACGCGGGTGTTGGGCTCGGCGTCGCGGGTGCCGACGGGTATCTGGTTGCCGAAGTCGACGAGGGAGAAACCGGGTGCGGTGCGCTTCATGGCGAGGTACTCGTCGAGGACCGCGTCCATGGCGACCCGCCAGCCCGCTCCGCTGCCGGTCTCCTGAAGGCGGTGGGTGACACGGTCGGTGTAGCTGTCCAGGTTGCGCTGGGCGAGCGCGTCGACCATGGCCCGCTTGTTGCCGAAGAACCGGTAGACGGAACCTATGGGCACTCCGGCGCGCAGGGCGACCGCGCGGGTGCTCAGGGCGTCGTAGCCGACCTCGTCCAGGAGGTCGGCGCAGGCGTCGAGAATACGGGTGAGTCGTTCGGCACTACGGCGCTGGACGGGCGCGCGGCGCAGCGAGGTCGCATGGGGCACGGGCTTCATGATGCCTTTCCGCCGGAGTCCGGTGAACCTTGCCCTTGGGTACGAAGTCAGTGCCCGTACCACTCATTCAACGACGCGCGCGGCTTGCCGCGGGACGCGGCACGGGGCCGCGCGGGGTACGGCGCTGGTCACGGGCCCCGGGCCGTGCGCCGCCGCCCACTGGGACCGCACGGCATACGCCGCCGCCCCCGGAATCCGAGGGGTGTCCACCACCACTCGGCAGAGGCGCGGACCCTGGCGCCGCAGGAGGCATGCGGCGCTGATCACGGGGCCCGGGCCGTGCGCTGCCACCGCGCGGCAGAAGCCACAGGTCCCGCCGCCGCCCGCAGAGGCCGCAACCCGTGCGCCACCACTCTCGGAGGCCGCCGGGGCGCGCGCAGCCGCCCCCAGATGGTGCAGGTCACGCACCACTGATCGCGGAGGCGGGAGGCCGGGGGACGCCTGCCAGGGTGGCCAGGCTGGCCGGAGCGGACAAGCGCGGCACGCCGTCGGCCGGGGCGGGCAGGCCCGCCGGGGCACCCGGCGGGTCGGCCGACAGCGACAGGCCTGCGGCCGGCCCCGCGGTGAGGAGTGGCGGGCCGTCGACAGGGGGCGCCACAGACAGCGCAGCGCCTGTCGGCGGGGCCGAGTGGCGTGAGTGACCCGCTGGAGCTGTCAGGGGCGCCTCGCCCACCGGGACCGTCACGGACACGGCGACCCCAGCCGCTGCAGCCGTCGCAGCCGTCGCAGCCGCACGGCACGACCCACCCACCGAGGACGCCGCACGCGCCGAGGCCACCTCGCCCGACGGGCACGCCACGGACAGCGTGGCCGCCGCCGTCGGGGCCCAGCCACCCGCCGGGGACGCCGCAGGCGCCGAACCGCCGAGTGCTGTGGTCCAACCCGACGGTCCCGCCGCCGTCGGTCGGAGGGCCGTCGTGGGACCCGGGTCGGACACCGTGATGTCGGCCGTGCTTGCGACGGGCTCTCCGTCGACGGCCCACACCGTGTCGTCGTCGGCGTGCAGACGCACCGTCACCTGATGGGTGCCGCGCGGGACGACGTCGCCCGCGAGGTGGTGGTTCGGGCCCCGGAGCAGGGACAGGGGACGGTCGTCCAGCCGGAGCAGCGCGTAACCGCGACCGCGTACGGCCTTCTTCTCCGTGGCGGCCGGCGAGAAGCGGAAGTCGTGGACGGTCAGCCGGACCTCCCAGCCGTCGTCGCCCTCGCCCTCGGCGCCGCCGCCACCGTCGCCGTCGCCGCCGCCGTCCACGGCCGGCTGTATCTCGATCTCGACCTCGGGTGCGCTCTTCTTGTCGATCTCACGGTAGTGCCGCCCCTCCTCGTCCGTGTCCTTCAGCACCCTGCCCACCGGTGACGGTCTGACCTCGTCGTCCTCGCGTGCGCCGTCGGATCCGCAGCCCGTCGCTCCGACGAGCAGAGCACCGAACAGGGCACAGACCGCGAGCGCGGTGAGGAGTGCGCGCGTCCACGACATGCCGGGAGGTTAGAGCACCGCTCCGACAGCCGGATCCCCCTTGAGTCGGGTTCTTGGGCCGAGTCCGGTTCCTGGGACGAGTCGGGCTCCGGGGCCGAGTCGCGTTCTCAGGCACCGCTCCTGGCCGGCCCGGTGGAAGGTGGCGCGATCCCGCCACCTTCCACCGGGCCGGGCCCCCTCCCCCTTGCGCACCGATTCACCGAATCCTACGGTGATGCATAGGAATCAGAACGAGGGAGCGAGCACTCATGAGCGGGGACGCGCGAAACGGCGCAACGGCACTGCGGAAGACCGCCGAGGCGCTGACGTATCTCTCCGGGTTCGGCAACGAACACAGTTCGGAGGCGGTCCCGGGCGCACTCCCGCACGGCCGCAACTCACCGCAGCGGGTCCCGTTCGGGCTGTACGCGGAACAGCTGAGCGGGTCGGCGTTCACCGAGCCGCGGGCGCACAACCGCCGCTCGTGGCTGTACCGCATCCGTCCGTCGGCCGCGCACCCCGCCTTCACCCGCACGGACAACGGCACCCTGCGCTCGGCCCCCTTCACCGAGTCGGTCCCGGACCCGAACCGGCTGCGCTGGAACCCCCTGCCGGAGCCGGCGCCCGGCACCGACTTCCTGGCGGGCCTGTGGACCCTCGGCGGCAACGGCGACGTCACCCGGCGCACCGGCATGGCCGTGCACCTGTATCACGCCAACTCCTCGATGCGGCGGGTGTTCAGCGACGCCGACGGCGAGCTGCTGATCGTGCCCGAACACGGCGGGCTGCTGCTGCGCACCGAGTTCGGGCTGCTGCAGGTGGAGCCAGGACATGTGGCGCTGATTCCCCGTGGGGTCCGCTTCCGTGTGGAGTTGCTGGGCGACGCCTCCGACGACGGGCGGACCACACACCCGACCGCCCGCGGTTATGTGTGCGAGAACTACGGGGCACCCTTCCAGCTCCCCGACCTCGGCCCGATCGGCGCCAACGGTCTCGCCAACCCCCGGGACTTCCGGGCACCGGTCGCCGCGTACGAGGACGAGGAGGGCGACGGGAACACGGCGGGGCCCGTGGAGGTGGTCAACAAGTTCTGCGGCAACCTCTGGACGGCGCTCTACGACCACTCGCCGCTGGATGTCGTCGCCTGGCACGGCAACCATGTGCCGTACACATACGATCTGCGCCTCTTCAATGTGATCGGCACCATCAGCTACGACCATCCCGACCCGTCGATCTTCACCGTGCTGACGTCGCCGTCCGACACTCCGGGCCTTGCCGGGGTCGACTTCGTGGTCTTCGCGCCGCGCTGGCTGGTGGGCGAGGACACCTTCCGGCCGCCCTACTTCCACCGGAACGTGATGAGCGAGTACATGGGGCTCATCGAGGGCGCGTACGACGCGAAGGCGGAGGGCTTCGTGCCGGGCGGCGGTTCGCTGCACAACATGATGTCCGCGCACGGCCCCGACCGGGAGACCTTCGAGCGGGCCGGCGCCGCCGAGCTGCGACCGCAGAAGGTCGACGACGGTCTGGCCTTCATGTTCGAGACGCGCTGGCCGGTCACCGCCACCGCGCAGGCCGCCGGCGCCGAGCACCTGCAAGCCTCGTACGACGACGTGTGGCAGGGCCTTGAGCGGCACTTCCGGGCGGGCGGGCGGCCGTGACGGCACACGGCCCGCGCAGGCCCCGCCCGGCCGTCTCCCGTGGCCGCCCGTCATGAGCGCCCGTTGCAACCGACGCCCGCGACCGGTACGGATACCCTCGTGACCTCCTTCGCGCCGGACTCGATCGTCCTGAACCGCAAGCTGCCGCTCTGGTATCAGGTGTCGCAGTCCCTGCGCGCCTCGATACTCGGACGCTCGGCGCAGGATCCGCTGCGCCTGCCCACCGAGGAACAGCTGGCGGAGCACTACGGGGTGAGTGTGCTGACCATGCGGCAGGCGCTCAAGGAGCTGGAGGACGAGGGGCTCATCACGCGGCACCGCAGACGCGGCACGTTCATCGAGCCGAGCGCCCTGCGGGGCGCGCCGGTCCGTCTCCTCGGCTCGGTGGACGCCATCGTGGCCCAGCAGTCGGGCATGACGACGGAGCTGCTCGACCACGGCAGCGAGCCCGTGTCCGGCGAACTCTCCGCGTACTTCCCGGATCTGGCTCAGGTGGCGACGTACCACCGGCTGCGCAGCGACGAGAAGACCGGCGAGCCGACCAACCACGCGCGCAACTACGTGCGGCCGGAGCTGGCGGCCCTGTTCGAGCCGGAGGATCTGGTCCGCTGGCCCATGACCAAGGTCCTGCGGGACGTCGCGGGGGCGCGGATCGGCCAGATCACCGACACCGTCGAGGCGCGGCTCGCCGACCCGGAGACCGCCCGGCTGCTCCAGGTCCCGCTGCTGAGCCCGATCCTGCACTACACGGGCGTCGTGCACGGCGCGGACGGCCGGGCCCTGGACGTGGTCCGTATCCACTACCGGGGCGACCGTTTCTCGTTCACGGTCACCCTCGACGCCCACTGACCGTGCGGGACCCGGTCGCCGCCCACGGGCCACGTCGTACGATGCCGAGCGTGACGCACGACGACGCTCCGCTGCTCGCGGACCTCATGCCGTGGTCCGTCGCACCTCCCCGGCTGGGCCGGGCGTGGCCGGCGGCGCCCGACGTGGCGTCCCTGAAAGCACGGTGGGACGCCCTGGTGAAGGCCGAGGGGCCCGACCGGGAGGCGTTGTTCGGCGCCACCCGCGCGCGGACCCTGCACTCGGCCGTGGGGCAGCTGCCCGGCCAGTCCTCCGGTACGGGTCGGCTGGTGCGCGTCTCGGGCCCCTGCGCGGAGCCGGTCCGGGTCCAGACCGGCCCGTTCGACGAGCAGTGGCTGATCCCCGACCACCGGCTGATCGACGCGGCGCGTCCCGAACTGTGGCGGGTGGCCGACGAGCACCAGGTGTTCGCGATCGAGCAGCCGCCCTCGCCCGACGGACCGGCGCTCCTCGTCGCGTCGGTGCTGCCGCTGGTCCCCCCGCAGCCGAGGACCCCCGGGACGAAGGGGGCCCCGGGGGCGAAGGGGACCTCCGGGACGAAGGCCCCCTTCGCCCGCCCCGGCCGCGTCCACCCCCTGTACCGGCGCCCCGGCGGCCTCGAACCGAACCTGGCGCCGGGCCTGCTGGAGTTCCTGGCCGCGCGCCTCGGCCACTCCCCCGCCCCGCTCGACGTCCTCGCCTGGACGGTCGCGGTCGCCTGCCGGGGGCCGCGCGGAGTGACCGTCCCTCTCACCGCGGACCCCGAACTGTGGTCACACGGAACCGAGTTGGGACATCGCATGCTGCGGCTGATGCGCCGCGACGGCGAGCGTCCCAAGCTCCCCGGCGGTCGCCGCCCTTATGTACGGGCCCCGCTCCCGCCCATCCCGGCCGAACCGCGCTACGACCGCGAGGAGGAGACCCTCCACCTGGACGAGGGCCGTATCTCCCCCGTCCCGCCCGCGGCCTGGGACTTCGGGGTCGGCGGCGTCCGCGTCCTGGACCAGTGGTTCGGCAGCCGGATCACCCGCCCCGAGCCCGGCACGCTGGAGGCCGTCCGCCCCGCGACCTGGCCCCAGCCCTGGACCTCCGACCTCCTGGAACTGGTGACAATCCTGACGCTGCTCACCGAACTACGCGCACAACAGCAAGAGTTGGAGCTGGAGTCCCTCATCCCCGCAGCGGACCTGCACAAGGCAGCAGTACTCCCACCCCCCACCACCACCCGCCACCCAGCCTCGGTCCTGACCCACCCCGAGGAGGGCCCAGAAGGCCAATTCGCCCTGCTCTAACCCCTAGGGGCGCGGGGAACGGCGCAATCTTTTGTCTTTCAGGGGCGCGGGGAACTGCGCGACCAGCCACAACGCACCCGCGGCCACAGAACAACCCCTCCCGCGAAGCCCTCACCCAGACACCTCAACGAGACGGGTCAAACCCGTCAAGCACCCGCTCCAACGCCCGCCGAAAAACCGCCTCCAGATCAATGGGCCCCGACCCCTCCATAAACGCCGCAGCCATCCGCGGATAAGCCCCACTGCCCACCTGGCCCCCCAGATACGCACCCCGCACCGCGGCCTCCCGCTCCTCCGACCACGGCAGCGCCCGCGCCCGCTCGGCGGTGGCCAGTTCGTTGCCGACGTACGTCGTCACCACGCCGTTGACCATCGCGACCAGCTCGAACTTCGTCCCGTACGTACCGTCGTAGGAGTCCAGACAGGCCAGGCAGTGCTCCAGATACCGCAGGGCGTTCGGGCTGAAGCCGTAGACCGGTGACATCAGGGCCGGCAGCCAGGGATGCCGGTGCATCAACGCCCGCGTCTGGTACGCGACCCGGAGCATGTCGGCCCGCCAGTCCCCCGCCGGCTCCCACAACTCGTGCTCGGCGCCGACCGCGTCGACCATCAGCTCGTACAGGTCCTCCTTGCGCGGCACGTAGTTGTAGAGCGACATCGTCCCGCAGCCCAGCTCGGCCGCCACATGCCGCATCGACACGGCGTCGAGCCCCTGCGCGTCCGCGATCCGCACGGCCGCCGCCGCGATGTCGGCCCGGGTGAACGCGGGCCGCGGCCCACGCCCCGTGCGCTCGGGTCGGGCCCAGATCACTTCGGGTACGTCGGCTCGTCCTGCCATCGGTGTCGCCAGCCCTGCCATCGGTGGAACCTGTCGTCACCATCCTAGTTACGTACAGCGTACGTAATGCGCTATGGTCGAGCCATGACTACTACGTACGGTGTACTTAGTGAGGGTCTGGAGAAGCGTTTCCGGGACGTCCACGCCCTGCGCGGACTGGATCTCGCGGTGGCCGAGGGGACCGTCTGCGGGCTGCTGGGCCCCAACGGCGCGGGCAAGACCACGGCGATACGGCTGCTCACCACCCTGTTGCGGCCCGACGCCGGGTCCGCCCGGATCGCGGGGCACGATCTCGTACGGGAGCCGGCCGCCGTGCGCCGCGCGATCGGTGTCACGGGGCAGTACGCCTCGGTGGACGGCGACCTCACGGGCCGCGAGAACCTGCGACTGTTCGCGAGACTGCGCCGCCTCCCGAAAGCCGCCGCCCGGGCCGACGAACTGCTCGACCGCTTCGAGCTGACCGACGCGGCGGACCGGACCGCGTCCACCTACTCGGGCGGTATGCGACGCCGTCTTGACCTGGCCGCCTGTCTGCTCACCCGGCCCGCCGTGCTGTTCCTCGACGAGCCGACGACCGGCCTCGACCCGTACAGCCGCAACCAGATCTGGGAGGCCGTGCGCGCCCTGCGGTCCGAAGGCACGACCGTCCTGCTGACCACCCAATACCTGGAGGAGGCGGACCAGCTCGCCGACGACATCGTGCTCGTGGACCGGGGCCGGGCCGCGCACTCGGGGACGCCCGCCGAACTCAAGGCGCTCATCGGCTCGTACGCGGAAGCGGTCGTCGCCCACGCGGACGCGATGACCGGCGCGGCGGCCGTACTGGACCGGCTGACCGGCTCGGCGCCCACCTTCGACCGGGAGCGGCACGCCGTCGGCGCGGTCACCACCGACCCGACGCTCACCCTCCCCCGGCTCGTACGCGAACTCGACGCCGCCGGTGTGCCGTTGCTCGACGTGAGCCTGCGCCCGCCGACCCTCGACGACGTCTTCCTCCGCCTGACCGACGGCCCGGCGGGCGGCCCGACGGCCGGCCCGGCCCACGACCGGAACGACCACAAGGAGCTTGTGACATGAGTGCATCGACACCGACAGCGGCACCCGCACCGGCTGCGGTACCCGCATCGGCCGCCGCAGCGGCCTCCGCACTGGCGTACGACGGAACCGCGATGCTGGGCCGCCAGCTGCGGCGTATCCGGCACAACCCCGGGCTGCTGATCCTCACCCAGACCATGCCGGTCACCATGCTGCTGTTCTTCGGCTACGTCTTCGGCAGCGCGCTGGCCGTGCCCGGCGAGGAGTACCGGGCCTTCCTGGTGCCGGGGCTGCTGGTCGCGACGGCGGCCAACGGCATCATGACGGGGATGTTCCAGGCCGCCCAGGACTCGCACCGGGGCGTCACGGACCGCCTCCGTACGCTGCCGATGAGCAGGGCGGCCGTACCGCTCGGCCAGGCCGGCGCCGATCTCGTCGTCACCGCCGCGGGCACGGTGCCGTTCCTGCTCGTGGGGCTCGCGGTGGGCTGGCGGATCGAGGGCTCGGCGCTCGAAGCGGTGGCCGCCGTGGCGCTGCTGCTGCTCTTCCGGTTCGCGACCACCTGGGTCGGGATCCTGCTGGGGCTCGCTTCCCGGAGCGAGGAGGCGGCCGGGCAGCTCGGCGGCGCCACGTTCCTCCTGCCGCTGCTGTCGAACGCGTACATCCCGACGGACAACCTGCCGGGCTGGCTGCGCACACTCGCCGAGTGGAACCCGATCAGCGCGGTCACCACGGCCCTGCGGGACCTGTTCGGTAACGCGCCCGTGCCGGCCGACGGCGCCTGGCCGGTGACGCACCCCGTCGCGGGCTCGCTGGCCTGGTGCGCGGTCCTCATCGCGGTGTTCATGCCGCTCGCGGTCCGCCGGTACGCGAACGGCAACCGCTGACCCTCCGCCTCAAAGGGCCGCGAGGAACTGCGCGACCAACCCCCACACACCCGCAACCGCCCAACCCACTCGCCACCCCCACCTCCCCGGACACAGCCCCGCCTCAAAGGGCCGCGGGGAACCGCGCGACCAACCCCCACACACCCGCAACCGCCCAACCCACTCGCCACCCCCACCTCCCCGGGCACAGCCCCGCCCCAAAGGGGCGCGGGGAACTGCGCGACCGGCCCCCACGGACCCGCAGCCGACCAACCGACCCGCCGTCCCCACCCCTCGGCCCATGCATGACAAAGCCGCCGCCCGCGGGTCATGATCCCCAGCATGGAGCCGCAACCCCTGCCCCAGCCGCTGCCGCTGGAGGGCATCACCGTCGTCGCCGTCGAGCAGGCCGTCGCCGCGCCCTTCGCCACCCGGCAACTCGCCGATCTGGGGGCGCGGGTCATCAAGGTCGAACGCCTCGACGGCGGCGACTTCGCGCGCGGCTACGACACGGCGGCGGGCGGCCTCGCCTCGCACTTCGTGTGGTGCAACCGCGGCAAGGAGTCCGTCGCCCTCGACCTGAAGGACCCGCGCGGACTCGACGTGGTGCGCCGCCTGATCGCCGGCGCCGACGTCTTCGTGCAGAACCTCGCGCAGGGCGCCGCCGCACGGCTCGGCCTCGACGCGGCCACCCTGTGCGCCGCGCACCCGCGGCTGATCGCCGTGGACATCTCGGGTTACGGGCCCTCGGGGCCCTACGCCGACAAGCGCGCGTACGACATGCTCGTGCAGTGCGAGGCGGGCCTCGTGTCCGTGACCGGGCAGCCGGTCAAGGCGGGCATTCCGGCGGCCGACATCGCGGCGGCGATGTACGCGTTCTCGGGGGTGCTCGCGGCGCTGGTGCGGCGCGGGGCGACCGGGCGCGGCGGGCCGGTGGAGGTGGCGATGCTGGACGCGCTGGCCGAGTGGATGGGGCACCCCCTGCACCATGCGATGCACGGAGGCACTCCCCCGGCGCGCACCGGGCTCGCGCACGCCGTCATCGCCCCCTACGACGGCTATCGGACGGGTGACGGCGGGCAGGTGCTGTTGTCGGTGCAGAACGACCGGGAGTGGTGCCGCCTCGCCGAACAGGTGCTGGAGCGGCCGGAACTGGCCCACGATCCGGCGTACGCGACGAACGCGGCCCGGGTCGAGCACCGGGAGCGTACCGACGGACTGGTCGCCACGGCGTTGGCGGCGCTCACCGCGCAGGAGGCGGTGGCGCGTCTTGAGGCGGCCGGGATCGCCTGCGCGCTGCTGAGGGACGTATCGCAGGTGGCGGAGCATCCGCAGCTGGCGGCCAGGGACCGGTGGCGGGATGTCCGGTCGCCGGTCGGGCCGCTGCGCGCTCTTCTGCCGCCGATCACGCTGCCGGGCGGGGGCGCGGCGAAAATGGGGCCCGTACCCGCACTCGGGGAACACACCGAGGCGGTGCTGCGTGCCGTGGGGATGACGGACGATGAGATCGCAGCACTGCGCCGGGACGGTGTGTCCGCCTGAGCGCGGGTCGGGGTTCTGCCGGTCCTGCTGATTCCGCTGGTCCTGCTCGGTTTCGGCCGCCTCTCAGCGACCGGGGCCGCCTGTCAGCGGCCGCCGAACAGGGAACGGCGCAGCCGGCGCAGCGGTGCGAAGAGCGAGACCCGCCTCACCCGCGCACTCCTGCCGGTGCGGTCGTGCGCGGTGTCACGTGCGGTCAGCTCGCGCATCAGAGACGTCGCCTCGGCCGCCTCACGCTGAGGGATGGCAGGGCCACCCATCACCGAAAGATGGCGGTCGAGGCGCGAACTGGTCGCGCTGCTCCCACACGTGATCGCAGGGACTCGCGCCCTGCCACGCACTGTTATCTGTTCCATGTCACTCCCCACCCATACGAGGGCACCCGGCCCGGGCAGGTTAACCCTATCGCTCCCTCATCACACTCGTGTATCCCGGGCACGGGATTCACCTACCCGCTAAGGAGGTTGACGATTACTCTCCGAATCCGAGTGATTTCAGGGCGAGTTGGACAACCGGTGCGGTAGTTGGCTGCGGAGAGCCGCCGTCGGGCTCGACGGTCACAGCGAGTGAGATCGCGTCCGTGTTCAGTCCGGTGGCAATCAGGGGCGTGTCGCCGTCGAGGAGCCCCAGGGAGCGCGGCTTCCCCTCCGGTCGCATGAGCCACAGCTGATGGACTCTCTTGTTCGTGGGGGTGCCGAGACCGGCCGAGGTGACGACGGCGGTGTGCTGCGAGGCGGACGCCACGACGCCGATGCCCTGACCGTTCGCGTCCCGTCCGGTGCCCGACCGCGCGTCCGGCGCCGCGAGAACGTGGGCGATCTCACGTGCCTGCGCCTGCTGTTCGGCCAGTTGGTCCTGTGTTCGGGACGCCTGCATGCCGAAGAGCGCGGCGACGACGAGAGCGGCGGCGGCCGTGGTGGAGGCGAGCGGGATGAGGAAGGCCGAGAAGGGTGAGCGGCGGGCGCGGGAGGGCGGCCGTTCCGCGCGTGCGCGTGCCGGGGGTTCCGCGGTGGGCGACTCCTGAGGGGTCGTCCGGATGGCCGTCAGGACCCGGTCGCGCATCGCGGCCGGGGCCGGGGCGGCCGTGGACCAGGCGAGGCGGACCGCGTCCTCGCGCAGGGCGCGTACCTCGGCGGCGCAGCTGTCGCAGCGCTTCAGGTGCTTCTCGAATCGTTTGTGCTCATGGAGTTCCAGGGCGTCGAGGGCGTACGGGGCGGCCAGCGAGTGCAGTTCGCTTCGGCGGAAGATGCTGGTCATGCGACACCTCCGAGGCAGTCGCGCAGCCGCGTGAGTCCGTCGCGCATACGGGTCTTGACCGTGCCGAGCGGCAGGGAGAGCCGTTCGGCCACTTCGCGGTAGGTGTAGCCGTCGTAGTAGGCGAGGGTGACGGACTGTCGTTGCAGGGCGGTGAGCCGGTCCAGGCAGCGGCGTACCCATTCCCGTTCGAGGCCGGCCTCGACCTCCTCGGCGACATGGTCGAAGGCGGGTCCGTTCCCCCGCCGGGCCATGCGCAGTTCGCGTTCCGTGGCGGAGCGGGCGCTGCGGACCCGGTCGACCGCCCTGCGGTGCGCGAGGGTCAGGACCCAGGCGAGTGCGGTGCCGCGGCCGGGGTCGTAGCGCGCGGCGGAGCGCCAGAGTTCGAGAAGCACCTCCTGCGCCACCTCCTCGGACTGGGCCGGATCCCGCACCACGCGGCGCACCAGCCCGAAGACCGGCCCGGACACCAGG
This sequence comes from Streptomyces sp. NPDC017991, assembly GCF_044328075.1. Lineage (NCBI taxonomy): Bacteria > Bacillati > Actinomycetota > Actinomycetes > Kitasatosporales > Streptomycetaceae > Streptomyces > Streptomyces sp. NPDC017991. The sequence continues at coordinate 416,917 of NZ_JBIRGP010000007.1, forward strand.
GCGTACAGATCCTCGAAGGCCTTCTGGTCACCTCCGGCCACGAGGACCAGAAGTTCGTCCGCCTCCACCCGTTTCCCCCTTCGCCGGTCTGAACGGCTCGTCCCGTCCTCACGTATTCGGCGCAGGAACGCCGTCGGATGGGGTTACGGATCAACCGCTCGAAAACGCGGGTGAATCCCGAACCAATCCTTCTTCCCCGCGGCTCCGAATGGCGTGCATCAGGCATCACCCACCGACGCGGTACGAGCGTGGGGGCGGACCGGTCGACAGGTCGCTCCCGCCACATCACCGCCGGAACACAGCTTTGGGACAGAGGACGGACGGCATGACACCTTTCACCAGCGGGTTCGTGGGACGCAGGAGCCTCGCGACCCTTGTCTGCGGTGCGCTGGCCACCGGCGGGCTCGCGGCCGTCGGCGTGACCGCGCTCCAACCGGGGGCGGCGAGCGCCTCAAGTCACCGGGAGGCTCCGCTCATCTCGGGGCAGCCGCAGTACGACAACACGGACGTGTACGCGTTCGCGAGCCCCGACAAACCGGATACGACGACCATCATCGCCAACTGGATCCCGTTCGAGGAGCCGGCCGGCGGACCGAACTTCTTCCCGTTCGCCGAGGACGCGCAGTACGACCTGCACATCGACAACAACGGTGACGCGCAGGGCGAACTGGTCTTCCGCTACACGTTCGAGACGCACGTCAAGAACGACAAGACCTTCCTGTACAACACCGGCCCGGTCGAGAGCCTCGACGATCCGGACCTCAACATCACGCAGACGTACGACATAGACCTGCTGCAGCTCAAGGACCAGCACCTGGTCAAGAAGACGAAGTACGCGGACGACGTGGATGTCGCGCCGTCGAACGTCGGCAAGGCGTCCATGCCGGACTACGCCAAGCTCCGTTCCCAGGCCGTGCACGAACTGCCGGGCGGGGCGACCACGTTCGCCGGCCAGGCGGACGACCCGTTCTTCCTCGACCTGCGCGTCTTCGACCTGCTGTACGGCGGGAACCTGTCCGAGGTCGGCAACGACACCCTCAAGGGCTACAACGTCAACTCCGTCGCCCTCCAGCTCCCGAACGACGTGATCCAGGAGTCGGCCGAGCAGCCGATCGTGGGCATCTGGTCGACGACGCAGCGCAAGAGCGCGAGCGGTCACTACCGGCAGGTCTCGCGTCTCGGCATGCCGCTGGTGAACGAGGTCGTCAACCCGATCAAGGACAAGGACAAGTTCAACGCGTCCGCGCCCTGGAACGACGGTGACTTCCTGAAGAACGTCACCGAGCCCGAGCTGCCGAAGCTCATCGAGGCGATCTACAAGATCGAGGCGCCCGACGAGCCCCGCAACGACCTGGTCGACGTCTTCCTGAAGGGTGTCGAGGGCCTCAACCAGCCCCCGCACGTGCGCCCTTCGGAGATGCTGCGTCTCAACACCTCCACCGAGCCGGCCGCCGAGGAGAAGCGTCTCGGCGTACTGGACGGCGACAACGCGGGCTTCCCGAACGGCCGGCGCCTCGGCGACGACGTGCTGGACATCGCGCTGCAGGTCGTCGAGGGCGAACTGGTCGGCTCCAAGAACGACCTGGGCGACGCCGTCGACAAGAACGACGTGAAGTTCGAGAAGGCGTTCCCGTACGTCGGTCAGCCGACCTCGGGCTCGCGCGGTCCGCTGGCCAAGGGCACGACCGGCACCAACGACGTGCGCAACCAGCTCGGTGACGCGCTGCAGCCCGCCGGCACCAGCGGCACGGGCGGTATGGACGACACCACGCTGATCGCCGTCTCGGCGGCCTCGGGCGCGGCCGGGTTCCTGCTCGTCGGCACGGGTCTGCTCTGGTGGCGTGGTCGCCGCCGGGCGTACTGACCCGCACCTGAGCGGTCCCTGACTGGCGCGGTCCGTGCGTAACCGTCCCCCACGGCGCACGGGCCGCGCCACCCACCGGATCCACCGCATCCACCGCATTCACCACCTGAACCACTTTTTCCAGCATGGCGATTGAGGAGAGCGCAATGTCCCCGCGGAGCAACGACGACGCGCAGGAGAGGGACCTCGTCGACGAGGCCGCCGACCCGGTCGGGACGGCGGAGACGACTGCCGACCTGTCTGAGACGGCCGCGACGGCAGGGGCGGCCACGACGGCAGGGGCGGCCGAGGTGACAGGAACGGCCGAGGCGACGGGGGCGGCGGGGGCGGTCGGGACCGATCCGGCTGCGCCCCCCGGGGAGCGCCGGGGATCCGCGCGGTCCCGGGTGCTGCAGCTCGCGGCCTGCGCCGTCGCTCTCGCCGTCGCGATGACCGCGGGGGCCGTGGTGCTGGGCAACAGGCACGGCGACGACACGAGCACGGTGTCGTCCGCGCCCGGCCTCAACCCCGAACTGCTGGCGGGCGGCAGCCTGGCTTCGGGCATCTCCGCACTGCAGTCCCACCTCAAGGCGCAGCCCAAGGACTCCGGCGGCTGGGCCACGCTGGGCATGGCCTACGTCGAGCAGGCCCGCACCAACGGCGACCCGTCCCGCTATCCGCAGGCGCAGCGCGCGCTGGAGCGGTCGCTGAAGCTGACCCCCGACAACGATCCGGCGCTGGCGGGCCGGGCGGCGCTGGCCGCGGCCCGGCACGAGTTCCCCGAGGCGCTGACCTACGCGGAGAAGGCACTGGACGAGAACGCCTTCAACGAGCGCGCGCTGTCGGTGCGCGTCGACGCGCTGGTCGAACTGGGCCGCTACAAGGAGGCGGCGAAGGCCGCCGACGAGGCCGACTCCCGCCGCCCGGGCGTTCCGGTCTTCACCCGGTACGCCTATGTACGTGAGCTGCGCGGCGACATCGGCACGGCACGCCGCGTCCTGAAGCAGGCGCTGTCCGGTGCGACCGCGCCCGGGGACATCGCGTACGTGGCGGGTTCCCTGGGCCAGCTCTCCTGGCGCGAGGGCGACTACGAGGTGGCGCTGAAGTACTACGAGCAGGCGCTGCGGGCCGACGGGACCTATCTGCCGGCGCTGGAGGGGCGGGCCCGCGCGCAGGCCGCGAACGGTGACCGGGGGGCCGCCATCCGCGGGATGGAGGAGGTCGTGGCGCGCTTCCCGCTGCCAGGACCGCTGGTAGTGCTCGGCGAGCTGTACGAGGCACGCGACGGCGAGGAGGACCCGGCCAAGGCCCGCGACCAGTACGCATTGGTCAACGCCTGGACCTCGCTGGCCCGCGCCAACGGCGTCAACGCCGATCTGGACACCGCCCTCGCGGCGGCGGACCACGGCGACCGCAAGGCCGCCCTGCGCGCCGCCCGCGCGGAGTGGGAGCGCCGGCACACCGTGCACACCGCGGACGCGCTCGCCTGGGCCCTGCACGTCAACGGCCGTGACGACGAGGCCCTGGCCCACGCCCGGCGCGCCACGGCGACCGGCTACCGCGACGCCACGTTCCTCTACCACCGCGGGATGATCGAACGCGCCACGGGCCACGAGAAGGAGGCCCGCGCCAGCCTGTCGTCGGCGCTCGAACTCAACCCGGGCTTCTCGCCGGTGGGCGCGAAGCAGGCCGAGAAGGCGCTGACCGCCCTGGGCGGTGCGCGGTGAGCGCCCTCACTCCGCGCGAACTGCGCGGGCTCCGTTCCCGTCTCACCCGGAACCGGCGGGCGCACATGCGCCGCCGCGCGTACGGGTCCTGCGTGGCCGTGCTCATGGCCGCCTGCGCGCTCGTGCTGATCCCCTCCGGGACGGCTGCGGCGCACCCGCTGGGGAACTTCACCGTCAACCGGTACGACGGTCTCGTCGTCGCGCCCGGAGAGCTGCGGGTCCTGCATGTGGAGGACCTCGCGGAGATCCCGGCGACACAGGCGCAGCCCGCCATCGACAAGGCGGGTATGGGGAGTTGGGCGCGGGAGCGGTGCGGGACGGCGGCCGGGCGGAGCCGCGTGACCGTGGGCGGGGAGCCCGTCGCGCTGACCGCCGGCGAGAGCCGTGCCCGGGTGCGGCCCGGGCAGGCCGGCCTCAAGACGCTCCGGGTGGAGTGCCGTTGGACGGCTCCGCTGCCCGACGGGAATCTGGCGCTGCGCTTCCGGGCGTCCGTGGACGACGGTCCGGGCTGGCGCGAGGTCACGGCGCTCGGCGACCGGATGACGCTCGCCTCCTCCGACGTACCCGAGAAGTCAGTCTCGGGTGAACTGACCAAGTACCCCGCGGAGTTGCTGTCGTCCCCCGCGGACACGGCGTCCGCCTCGCTGCGCGTGCGCCCCGGTGGTCCCGCGCTCGTCGAGGAGAACACCGACGCGCCCGCCTCGTCCGTGCTGCCGCGCGGCGCCGACCGCTTCACCCGCGCGCTGGACGACCTGGTCTCCCGCCACGACCTGACGCCGGGCTTCGCCGCGCTCGCCCTGGGCATCGCCGTACTGCTCGGCGCGCTGCACGCCCTGGCTCCGGGGCACGGCAAGACCATCATGGCCGCCACGGCCGCCGCCCGCGGCAACGCCACGATGCGTGACGTGCTGCCGCTCGCCGCCTCCGTGACCGTCACCCACACACTCGGTGTGGTCGCCCTGGGCATCCTGGTCACCGCCGGTTCGGCGGCGGCGCCCTCGGTGATCGCCTGGCTGGGCGTGACCAGCGGCGTCATCGTCACGGTGGCCGGCGCGACCCTCGTACGCCGGGCCTGGCAGCAGCGCGGACACGGGCACGGCCACTCGCACAGCCATGGCGTCGGCCATACGCACAGCCATGGCCCGACGCACACACCCGACCACGGACATGGGGAGGAGCACAAAGGGGGAGAGCACAGCCACGGCGACGGGCACGGGCACGGGCACAGCCATGGGCACGGGCACGCCCACCCGCACCCGCATCCGCACGCCCACTCGCACGCCCCGGCTCTCAAGGTCAAGGACACGCTTCTGCTGGGCTTCGCGGGGGGTCTCGTCCCCAGTCCCTCCGCCGTCGTCGTGCTCGTCGGCGCGGCGGCGCTCGGCAAGGCCTGGTTCGGGCTGCTGCTCGTCCTGGCGTACGGAGCCGGGCTCGCGCTCACCCTCACCGCGGCCGGTTTCGCCGTGGTCAAGGTCGGCAGCCGGGTCGCGAAGGCGATCGAGAACGGCGCCCGCTGGTCGGGCGGGAGGACTGCGGCGCTGGTCCGGCGGGCCACGCCTCTCGGATCCGCGTTCGTAGTGGTGGCCCTTGGGGCCGGTTTGGTGTTCAAGGGGGCGGCAACCGCACTCGGTTGAGCTACTTTTGGTCAGAATCGTGCGGATGCGAAGAGGGGGACGCCCGTGTCCGAAGAACCGGGCAGTGAACGCGTGATCGCGGGCCGCTACCGTCTTCTCTCGCCGCTGGGCGAGGGCGGGATGGGGACGGTGTGGCGGGCCCGCGACGAGGTGCTGCACCGCGAGGTCGCCGTCAAGGAGGTACGGGCCCCGGGCGGACTGCCGGGCCCGGACGCCGAGCGGATGTACGCGCGTCTGGAACGGGAGGCCTGGGCCGCGGCCCGGGTCTCGAACCGCAATGTGGTGACGGTCTACGACGTGGCGACGGAGGACGGCCGTCCGTGGATCGTGATGGAGCTGATCCGCGGGATCGCGCTGTCCGACGCGCTGGACGCCGAGGGCCCGCTGTCCCCGCAGCGCGCCGCCCACATCGGCGCGGAGGTGCTCGCCGCGCTGCGGGCCGCGCACGAGGCGGGGGTCCTGCACCGGGACGTGAAGCCCGGCAACGTCCTGCTGTCGAACGACGGCCGTGTCGTGCTCACCGACTTCGGCATCGCCACGGTGGAGGGCAGTTCGGCGCTGACCATGACCGGCGAGGTGATCGGCTCGCCCGAGTTCCTCGCCCCGGAGCGGGCGCTCGGCCGTACACCGGGGCCCGAGTCCGACCTGTGGTCGCTCGGTGTGCTCCTGTACGCGGCCGTCGAGGGCAACTCTCCGTTCCGTCAGAACACCCCGCTCAGCACCCTGCGCGCGGTCGTCGACGAGGAGTTGCCGCCGCCGCTGCGGGCGGGTCCGCTCGCTCCGGTCATCGAGGGGCTGCTGCGCAAGGACCCGGCGGAACGGATGTCGGCCGAGGACGCCGAGCGGGATCTGCGGCTCGTCTCGGCCGGCGGCACACCCCGTACGGGCACCGCCCCCTACGCGCCGACGGTCGCGGCGTTCCCCCGGCCGGACCGGCGGGACACGACCCCGCCGACCCCGGTGCCGGCGTACTCCCCCGCCTCCCCCGCCTCCCCCGGCTCGCAGCGGACTCCGACCGTCACGACGACGACCTCTCAGCCCGATCGTCCCCGGCGCGCCATGATCGTGATGATCGCGGGCCTCGCCGCTCTCGCCCTGGCCATCGCGGGCCTGAGCTACGCGCTGATCAACCGCGACGACGGAGGCGACGAGGGCGACGGGGCCAACAGCTCGAACGGCGGGACGACCGGCGGCTCGACGGGCGGGGACGACAGCGGCGGCACCGACGGGGGTGGTACCGACGGCGGCTCGACCACGGACGACTCCGGTACGAGCGGGTCGAACGGCGGCTCGACCACGGGCGGCGGGAGTACGACATCCGCGCCCACCCGGTCCGTGAAGGTGACGGTCTCGGGCTCGCACACCGACTACAACGGCGTCTGCCCGCCGCCCGAGGCGGGGGCTCCGACCTTCACGGCGACCTTCACCGTGGACGTCGAACCGGTCGATGTGAAGTACCGCTGGGTGACGGAGACCGGCGAGGTGTCGGACCCCGGCTGGAAGACCCTCGCGTTCCCGCGGGGCGGCGGGAAGACCAAGCAGAACACGGTCGTCCTGACGACGTACGACACGTCCGGGACGCTCACGAACAAGATCGGTGTGGAGGTCCGCAGGCCGCAGCAGACGAAGTCGAACCAGGTGCCCTTCTCGGTGACCTGCGAGTCGGAGGCCCCGACGGGCGGGACCTCCGACTCCGGTACTCCTCAGGCACTGGCCCCGAACGGGGCGCTCAGGCCGCGGGGTTGATCGGACCGCGGGATTGATCGGACCACGGGGTTGATCGGACCACGGGGTTGATCGGACCGCAGCGGTGATCAGGCCGCGAGGTCGATCAGGCCACGGCGGTGAAGACGGGCAGGTAGCCGCCCGACTGGCCGGCGGCGGTCGGGTGGTAGGACTCGCCGATGTTCAACCAGTTGACGCTGTGCAGCCAGGCGCTGCCGGAGCAGATCTCGTGGTTCGTGAAGGTGGGGCGTACGTCACCGAACGTGAAGCCGTGGTCGGCGGCGCGCTTGGCGATGGCGCTGTCCAGGTAGTCGGCCGCGCCGTTGATGGCGGCCCGTTCCGTCTCGGAGAGACCGGCCAGGCAGCTGCCGCTCAGCTTGTAGAAGCGGGGGTAGCCCAGGACGACCACCTGGGCCGCCGGGGCCTTGGCGCTGATCGCCGAGTAGACCGAGTCGAGCTTGCCGGGGAGTGTCGAGTCGACGTACGCCTTCGCGGTGTTGACGCGGGCGACGCAGGCGCTGTCGGACTGCAGGACGCAGGTCGTCATGACGTCGGAGAAACCGGCGTCGTTGCCGCCGACGGAGATCGAGACGAGGCCGGTGCCGGAGTTGAGCGGGCTCAGCTGGTTCGCCAGAACATCACCCGTACGAGCGCCTGAGCAAGCCGTGAAGTCGAAGGACGAGGGTGAATGCGCCGCCGCCCAGAGGTAGGGGTAGGCCTTCGTGCTGCGCTTGCAGTCGCCGCTGGAGCTGATGTAGCCGCCCGCGCCGACGCCGGAGGAGTAGGAGTCGCCGAGGGCCACATAGCCCGTGGCGGCGGCCTGTTGGGACGCCTGGGCCGTCGCTGCCCCGGTGAGGGCGAAGGCGGCGGCGAGGAGAAGTGATGTCACGTATGCCGTAAGTCGGGAACGTCTCATGGAACCTTCCTTTAGCAGGATCTCTGCCGTGACTTTGGTACCAGCCACGCGTGTCACCAGGAAGTGTTCATGCCAAGACTTTTCTGGACAGGCAGGTAGTTCTTCCTGGCGTTCACCACACGTTCGATTGCGTGCTCATGTCAGACATGTGACATACCCTCAACTCCCTTGAGCTACGCCCGTAGATCGATCACGCTGATGTCTCAACCGGTAGCGGAACGCGACGCTCCCGGCTGTGCGCGCAATCACGTGCGCACCCCCCACAGACGCGCGCCCCATCCCAGGCGCGCGCCGCCTATGAGGAGGAATCCCTCGTAATGGCACAGCTGCGTAGCAAGAAGATCCGGATCGCCGCGGCGACCTCCGTGGTGACCGCCGCCCTGCTCGGCGCCGTCACCGCCCTCCCCGCCCAGGCCGCGCCGGCCGAGGGCCGGGTCCTGGCGGCGGACTCCCCCACCGCCGTCAAGGACAGCTACCTCGTCACGCTCAAGAAGGGCGCCGGCTTCAAGGCCTCGTCGGCCCAGGGCAAGAGCCTCATCAAGGGGTACGGCGGCACCGTCGCGAAGACGTTCGGCGCCGCGCTGAACGGCTACTCGGCGAACCTCTCCGCGGCGGAGGCCCGCAGACTCGCCGCCGACCCGTCGGTGGCCGCGGTCGAGCAGAACCAGGTCGTGCGCGCGAGCGACACCACCCAGTCCAACGCCCCCTGGGGCCTGGACCGCTCCGACCAGGCGTCGCTGCCGCTCTCCGGCACGTACACCTACCCGGACTCGGCGGGCAGCGGTGTGACGGCGTACGTCATCGACACCGGTGTACGCATCACGCACTCGCAGATCAGCGGGCGGGCCAGTTACGGCTATGACGCCGTCGACGGCGACACCGTCGCCTCGGACGGCAACGGTCACGGCACGCATGTCGCCACGACCATCGCGGGCTCGACCTACGGCATCGCCAAGAAGGCGAACATCGTGGCGGTCCGCGTGCTCGACAACGCCGGTTCCGGCACCACGGCGGGCGTCATCGCCGGCATCAACTGGGTGACCGCGAACCACAGCGGTCCCTCGGTGGCCAACCTGTCGCTCGGCGGGGGCGCGTCCTCGACGCTGGACGCCGCGGTGTCCAACTCCATCGCGAGCGGGGTGACCTACGCGGTGGCGGCGGGCAACAGCAGTGCCAACGCCTCGTCGTACTCGCCGGCGCGGGTGGCTGCGGCGATCACGGTCGGCGCCACGACCAGCACGGACGCGAAGGCCAGCTACTCGAACTACGGGTCCGTTCTGGACATCTTCGCGCCCGGGTCGTCGATCACAGCGGGCTGGAACACGAGCGACACGGCTACCAGCACGATCTCCGGTACGTCGATGGCCACGCCGCACGTCGCGGGCGCGGCGGCGGTCTACCTGGCCGGTCACACCTCGGCCACCCCGGCCCAGGTCGCCACGGCCCTGACGAACGGCGCCACCACCGGCAAGGTCACGTCCCCCGGCACAGGCTCCCCCAACCGCCTCCTGAAGATAGTCCCGTAACCCCTCCCACCACGGCCGGCTCCCCGTCCCCCATCCCGGGGGGCGGGGAGCTGCCGCTTTTCGTCTACGGACCGGTGGAGACGCCAGCGGCGCGGGGAACGGCGCAATCTTTCGGCTTCTAGGGGCGCGGGGAACGGCGCAGTCCTTTGACCTTCAGGGGCGCGGGGAACGGCGCAGTCCTTCGGCTTTTAGGGGCGCGGGGAACGGCGCGACAAGCCACAACGCACCCGCACTGATCCCACGGGCCCCGACCGCCCAGCTTCCGGACCACCACAGCCCTGTAACAGGACGGCACCCGGGCCCACCCGTAGACCCCCGCGGACACCCGCGGACGCAACGCGGAAACCGGATGCACGGCGCGTCCGTGTGACGGATCATGTCGGCATGTCTGCCAACCCGCACGACGCTCTGCCGATCCGGCTCAACGTCGACGACAGCGACTCACCGTCGGACGTCGTCGACGCGCTGTTCCTCGGCCGCTTCGCGACGGGCGAGCAGCCGCACTCCCACTCGGCGAACATCGACCGCGTACGGTCCGGGGTCTCCCTCCTCCCGCCGGACGCCCGGGTGTTGCGGTCCGCCCGCGACGACGACCGCAGCGCGACGCTCGCGGAGGGCGACGGCTGGACGCTGCTCGTGTCGCGCTGGAACCGCGGCGCCGACGTGACGGTCACCGCGACCAGCGAGGAGCTCGCCGAGAAGGTCCTCGGCCAGGCCACGGACGGCGCGGCCGACGAGCCCGAACCGCAGCCGGAGAACGTGACCATGGGGTTCTGGTACGTGTCACCCCGGCGCGGCCCGCACCGCACGACCCGGCAGATCTCGGCGGGTACGTGGGAAGAGGTGCGCGGCAACTACACGGCGCCGGTGGCGGACGCCATGGACGGCCTGATGAAGACCACCCCCGAGGACATCGCGGGCCGGCTGCTGTTGCTGCACGGTCCGCCTGGCACGGGCAAGACCTCGGCGCTGCGTACGCTGGCGCGCTCGTGGCGGGACTGGTGCCAGGTGGACTGCGTCCTGGACCCGGAACGGCTGTTCTCCGACGTCGGTTACCTGATGGACATCGCCATCGGCGAGGAGGACGGCTCGGGGAAGGGGCGCTGGCGGCTGCTCCTCCTTGAGGACTGCGACGAACTGATCCGCGGCGAGGCCAAGCACACGGCGGGGCAGGCGCTCTCGCGGCTGCTGAACCTCACGGACGGACTGCTGGGCCAGGGCCGCAACGTCCTGGTGGGCGTCACGACCAACGAGGACCTGGAGCGCCTGCACCCCGCGGTGGTCCGCCCCGGCCGCTGCCTCGCGCGCATCGAGATCGGCCCGCTGACCCGCCGGGAGTCCACGGCATGGCTGGGCACGGACGAGGGCGTGGGCCGCGACGGCGCAACCCTGGCGGAGCTGTACGCCCTGCGCCGGGGCACCACCCCGACTTCGGTCCCCGACCAACGGAGCGACACGGAGGCAGGCCTGTACCTCTAACCCCCACCCTCCCGAACGGGTGTACGGGTGTACGGGTGTACGGCCGCAGCCCAACTCCCCGCCGCACCACGCCCAACCAGCCCGGCGCACGGGGCAGGGGGCAGGCGCCAACCCACCACCCCGGACGCGGGCGCAGCCCAACCCCGCCGCGACGGCGAGCAACCACCGCAGTGCACCCCGGCGGCGCCGAATCCACCCCCGCCCGGTCCGTGCAGACCACCGGCCACCGACCACCCGCTGCCGCCCGGCAGCCGGCCGCGGCAGCCGACCGCGCCAGCCGGGCAAGACGGTGGGGCAGGCCGGTGGGCCAGGCCGGCGGCGCACGACCGCCACGCCCCACCCTCAGCCGGACTCCCCGTAAGCCGCGCGCAGCGCATCCCGTACCGCGGCGAGGGCGGCGGCCTCCGACAGCCCCAGCCGCCGCACGCGCTCGGCGTAGGCCTGCGCGTCGGACGCGGCCGTACGATCGGCCGCCGAGCCCGCGGCAGCGACAACCGTGCCGTTGCGCCCCCGCGTCTCGATGACCCCGTCCGACTCAAGCGCCCGGTACGCCTTGGCGACCGTGTTGGCGGCGAGACCGAGCTCCTCGGCCAACCCCCGTACGGTAGGCAGCCGGTACCCCACCGGGAGCACCCCGGCCCTCGCCTGCTCGGAGATCTGGGCGCGCACCTGCTCGTAGGGCGCGACCCCCGTACCGTCATCGATGTCGATCTTCAACGTCACCCGCCGATTGTCCCGCACCGGCCGGAAAATGAGAGGCGGCCTGCCGCACCCCGCGCGTAGCGTGCGATTCCATGACTGTGATCGTCCGCGATTTCCGCACCGAGGATGCACAGGACGCCGAAGGCTTCTCGCACATCCGGCGTCTGGCACTCCCCTACATGCTCTCCACCCCGGAATCCGTCCTCCACGACGTCACGCACGCCCATCCCGACGCGCATTTCCGGCCGCTGGTCGCCGAGGAGGACGGCGAACTCATCGGCACGGCCAACACGGGCGTCGTGTACGACAGCCCGCGGCCGGGCCAGGGCTATCTGAACGTGTACGTGCACCCGGAGCGCCGGGGCCGCGGTGCCGGCTCGCTGCTCGTACGGACCGCGGAGGAGCATCTCGCCGAGGTGTCCGCGAAGAAGCTCTTCGCCTGGGTGCTCGACGAGCCCGCGAACCGTTCCTTCGCCGAGCGACGCGGCTACCGCGCGAGCCGCTCCGCACACTTCCTCCGTCTCGACCTGGCGAACAGCCCCCTGCCGCCGCGCCGGGAGCCGCCCGCGGGTGTGGAGCTGCGCACGGCGGCGGACTTCGCGGACGACCCCCGCCCCCTCTTCGAGCTGGACGCGGAGACGCTCGCGGACGAACCGAGCGACATCGCACACGAGTTCACCGACTACGAGGCATGGCTGAAGGAGACCTGGCACCACCCGCTCCTCAGCCATGAGCTGACCTCCGTAGCGGTCGTCGACGGCCGGCCCGCCGCGTTCAGCGCCGCCCGCACCGACGGCCGCACCCGGTACGGCACGGTGATGACCGGCACGGCCCGCGCCCACCGCGGACGCGGCCTCGCCAAGCTCGCCAAGGGCGACTCCCTGCACCGCGCCCGCGCCGCCGGCTTCACCGAGGCGTTCACGGGCAACGACTCGGGCAACGACCCGATGCTCGCGATCAACAAGTGGTTCGGTTACGAGATCTGCGCCACGGAGGTACAGCATGTCCGCGAACTCGGCTGATCCCCCACCCCGGTCCGCCACCCCGGCCACCGTGGGCACCACCCCAGCCGTCGTCGACATCGTCCTGGTCAAGGCGGGCCGTACGAAGATCCGGTACCCGGCCGAGCTGCTGCACGACGACGGAACGCACGTCATCGTCCGCGCGGCCTGGGCGGGGGCCGGCGTCCGCGACTTCGGCTTCGTACGCTTCGAGCCGGGCGACGTGTTCACCGAGCACTACTGGCGCGACCGCTGGTACGCGGTGAAGGAGGTCCGGGACGCCGGGGGCGCGCTCAAGGGCTGGTACTGCGACATCGCCCGCCCGGCCGAGGTCACCCCGGCCGGCGCCACCCCGGGCGAGGTGGTCTGCGAGGATCTCGACCTGGACCTCTGGCGCTCCGCCGACGGTGGGACCGTACTGCGGCTCGACGAGGACGAGTTCGCGGCGAGCGGTCTGGAGACCACCGATCCACGGGCCGCGTCCGCCGCCCGGGCCGCCCTGGACGAACTGGAACTCCGCGCGCACGAAGGCGACTTCGAGGCAGTGCTGGCCTAGCCACTGCCCGCCCGGCCTCCCTGCCTCCCTGCCTCCCACGGCACAGTGGCCACCTCAGGGCACAGCGATCACCGCGTACCGCTCGTCCCCCACCTCGCGGCCCCACAACGGGGAGTCGTCCGACAGCCGCTCCACACGCACGTCCTCCGCGAGGGGCGCGAGCAGAGCCGTCAGCCGGTCGGCGGGTATACCGACCGGGCTCACCGTCCCCCAGACGCCCTCGATGAGGACGAGCCGCCCGCCGGGGCGCAGCAGCCCGCGCCAGTGCCGCAGGACGCGGCCGGGCTCGGGCAGCGTCCACAGCACATGGCGGACGAGGACGACGTCGAACCGCTGCTCCCCGACGGGCGGGGCCGCCGCGTCACCGACCAGGAACGCGGCGTCGCGTCCGGCCAGTTTGGCGCGGGCCAGGCCGACCATGCGGGGCGAGAGGTCGACGCCGGTGACCCGGTGCCGCGCCTCGGACGCGAGGAGCGACAGGCTGCCCGTCCCGCAGCCCAGATCGAGCACGTCGGAGGGGCCGCGGGGCAGCCAGCCACGCAGTCTGGCCGCCCATGCCTCGCGCACTGCGGGATCCCGCAGTCCGTGGTCCGGCTCGTCGTCGAAGGTGTCGGCCTCCACGTCCCAGTCGACGCCGGACCGCTTTCCACCAGTGCTGTTACTCGTCATGCACCCAGAGTGGCACCCGCCACTGACAACGGGCCGACCCGGCGGTCCGGGCCCCACCCGACCCCCATCCTTCGTACAAACCGACAAGATGTCCGACATGTGGACTCATTGATGAAACGTGACAGCCGCCACTGACAAGCGGCCACCGATGAGTCACCCTCCCGGAAATGGTCTGTCTCCGTGAGAACGCGGTACTCGGCAGACCAGCCGCAAGGGAGGCCCCTATGCGCCGCATGACCATGCAGAAGCCACTGAAGAAGTCGGACTCCCGTCGCGTACGGGAAGAGGCCGACCAGCGCCCGGCCGAGCGTCCGGAGGTCCGGAAGGACATCCGGCGCACCTGGTGGCCGGAAGGGTGAGGGCCCCCGGGGCCCCCGGGGCGGCCGGAGGCAGTCGGAGTCGGTCAGAGGCAGTCAGGGTGCGAGCCGCTTGCGGTAGTGGAGCCGGTCGTAGGGGCCGTCCACGCGGCGCTCCATGAGTTCGTACCCGTACCGCGGATAGAGCCGCTGGTTCTCCCACATCATCGCGTTCGTGTACAGCCTGACCTCGGGCAGTCCCAGCGCCCGCGCGTGCGCGTCCACGAAGGTGAGCAGCCGCCGTCCCACGCCCTGCCCGTGGGCGTCGGGGTGGACGGCGACGCTGTCGAGGAACAGATGGTCCTCGTGCGCCTCGACCACCACGAGCCCGGCCACCGGCTCCCCCGTGACGAACACCCGCCCCGCGGCGATCGTGGCCGCGTGATCCGTCCGCATGGGCTGCGGCACGACCCCGATCCGCTCGATGTAGGGCTGGTACGCCGCATCGGTCACGGCCCGCACGGCGGCCACGTCGGCGACGACGGCCGGCCTGATCCTCGGCTCCCGCGAACTGTCTGTCATGACCGGAACGGTACCTACCTGAGCCCAGTCTCAGCACTCCCTTAACGGCACCATAAGGATCGCCTCCACCCGCTCCCAGCAGGCGATTTCACGGTTTCCAGGGGCTAGCTTGCTGATCGCCCCCAGGCATCACAGGCACCCCAGATCCGTTTCGAGGAGTACCCCCATGCCCGCTCGCCACCAGGCAGCCGCCGCCCGCATCGCCACCGTCGTCGCGGTCGGCGTCGCCCCGCTCGCCCTGACCGCGCTCGCCGCCGCTCCCGCCGTCGCCCACGGCTCGATGACGGACCCGGTGAGCCGGGTCGCGGCCTGCTTCGGGGAGGGTCCGGAGAGCCCGAAGTCCGCCGCCTGCAAGGCGGCGGTAGCGGCCGGCGGCACGCAGGCCCTCTACGACTGGAACGGCGTCAACATCGCCAACGCCGCCGGGAAGTCGAAGGAGATCATCCCCGACGGGAAGCTGTGCAGCGCCGCCAACGACAAGTTCAAGGGCCTCGACCTGGCCCGCGCCGACTGGCCTGCCACGCAGCTGACCTCGGGCAACCGCACCTTCCGTTACAAGGGGACCGCCCCGCACAAGGGTTCGTTCGAGCTGTACGTCACCAAGGACGGGTACGACCCGACGAAGCCGTTGAAGTGGTCGGACCTGGAGTCGAAGCCGTTCCTCAAGGTCACCGACCCGAAGCTGGAGAACGGCGACTACGTCTTCAGCGGGGTCGTCCCGGTCAAGTCGGGCCGCCACCTCGTCTACTCGATCTGGCAGCGCTCCGATTCCCCCGAGGCCTTCTACACCTGCTCGGACGTCGTCTTCGGCGAGGGCGGCGCGGGTGCGGGGGCCTCCGCGGCTCCGGCCGCGTCGGCGCCGTCCGACGAGGAGATCGCGGACGGCGCGGACGAGTCGTCCGTGGAGCACGGGGGGCACGGCGACGACGACCCGAAGACCCAGGCCTCGGTCACGACCGCGGCCGGCACGAAGGCGGACTCGGCCTCCGGAACCGACTCCGGGGCCGACTCCGGGGCCGAGGCGGAGGAGACTCCCGGAGCCGCCGAGGCCGCGGACGGCTCCGGGAATGGTGCCGAACCCGCCGGCGCGTCGGCGAACCTCGCCGAGACCGGGGGGTCCGACTCGACCGCGTACCTCGCGGTGGGTGGGGCCGCGGCGCTGGCGGTCGGGGCGGCGGCGATGTTCGCGTCCGTTCGCCGACGGGCGGGCGTCCGCCGGTAGGCAGGGACCGTAGGGGGTTCGGTTGTACGGGAGCTGCGGGGCCGGTCATGGTTGGTCGCGCAGCTCCCCGCGCCCCTGAAAAGGGGCTGCGCCCCCTGAAGAGATCAGCTGATCGCCGACAGGCAGGTCGTGGGGGTGGCTCGGGACGGGTCCAGGGCGTTTGCCACCTCGTGGAAGGCGATGCGGTCGATGAGGCCGATCGCGGCGTGCTCGGAGAGGTCGAGCGCGCACAGGTCCTGGATCAGGATGTTGCGTACGTTCGGGCCGTCGAGGAACTGTGAGCGGTACGGCGTGACGACCCCGTCGTACCGGGTGGCGATGACCGTGTAGCGGACGCCCGGCACGGTGTCGCCGCCCGCGTTGAGCCGGGCGAGGAAGGCGGAGCCCGCCACCTGGTCGGCGAGTGCGGGGGTGGCCGATGAGAGCACCTCGCTCGCGCCGGGGAAGTGCGTGACCAGCTTGGCCAGTCCGTTCAGGGTGGTGCCGTGGTTGTCGGGGGCGATACCGACGAGGGCGTTCACCTTGGCGGCACCGCCGAGGAACTTCAGGTAGTGGCGTGGCATCAGACCGCCCTGCGAGTGGCCGACGAGGTCCGCCTTCGCCGCTCCCGTCGCGGCGAGCACCTTGTCGACGAAGGTTTTCAGCTGCTCCGCCGACTTGTCGATGGGGCCGAGTCCGTGGACGAGCGGTACGCCCGGGAGCTGCCCGTAGTCGAGGGCGTAGACGCAGTAGTCGCGGTTGACCAGATAGGGCGCGAGGCCCAGCCAGTTGTCGACGGAGTTGGCGAAGGTACCGTGGACGAGGATGACGGGGCGCGGGTGGGCGGCGGACGGTTTGCAGGAGTAGTCGTTCCAGCCCCTGCTGGTCGCGGTTGCGGCCCGGTCGGTGGCGGCGGCGGCTGTGGTGGCGGGGACGATCGTGACCAGCGCGGTCAGCAGCAGCGCCGACAGGGGTCTGAGCAGGTGCTTCCAGGGCAGCATCGGGTGATCTCCTTGCGGCTCAAGGGGAGTGACGAGGCCATACGCCCTGTGATCCGGATCACGAGGATGCTGTTCTTTTTTCAAGTTACGAGCGAGTAGTAAAAGTGTGAAGTTATGCGTCAGTAAAAACTTCCAGTGATAGGCGGGAGCACTGACACGTGCCGTTGAACCGTCACCAGGCGGGCCTGATGGGACCGTAGGGTGCAATGCGCAGCAGATGGTCGCGCAACGCCCGGACGTCACCCTCCCCGATTAGTTCGACCCACGACCGAACGGCCTCCGCGGCCGACTCCTCCGCCGCCCGGGTGCACTCCCGCCCCCGCCCGGTCAACACGATCAGCCGAGCACGCGCGTCGCCGGAGTACGGCCGCCGCTCCGCATACCCCTTGCGGACGATCTCGTCGACGAGTTGACTCGCGGCCTGCTTGGTCACGCCCAGATGGGCGGCCAGTTCGGTGACCGTCGCCCCGCCGGACGCGATCCGGGCGAAGGCGAACCCGTGCGCGGGCCGCAGCCCCTCGAACCCACGGGCGACGACACCGTCATGGATGCGCTGCGTGAGCTCACCGGCGACGGCGAGCAGGGCGGCGGAAAGGCCCATGGCCTCGGAGTTCTGCACGCATGCATTGAAACACCCTTGACGAACTGGTCAAGCAGCTTGACCATGATGCGAGTCGCCTGGTCAAGCAACTTGACCATCTGGCGTTCGCCGCAGCACGCATCGGAGACGACCATGCCCGTAGTCCGCTCGTCCGAAGCCGTCACCCATGAGATCCATGGCGCCCGCTTCGTCTCGTACGCCACCCCTCTCACCGGGAGCAGGGAGCTGTGCGCCTGGCGGGGTGAGATCCCCGCGGGCACGAAGGCGCCCGCGCACACCGTCAACCGTGAGGAGATCTTCCATCTCCTCGCCGGGGAACTGCTGATGACACTCGACGGCCGCACCGAACGGATCGCGGCGGGCGACACGGTGATCGTCAACCCTGGCGCGACACTCAGCGTCGAGAATCCGACCGCCGAGACCGCGGTCTCATGGGTCACCACGTCCATAGGCCTCCAGGCAGAGTTGGCGGACGGCACGACCATCACCCCACCCTGGGCCAACTGATCGGGGGCCACCCGAAGGGCACCCCTCTCCCCGCGGAGCGTCACGCCGCCAGGGCGCCCGGGACCACCGCCCCCGCTCCGAACTTTTCCCGTACCCGGTCCGCCACCTCCTCAAGGCGCCGCACCTTCTCGTCCACAGGGTCGAACGTGAGCTGGTGGGAGGCCTGTTCGGCGGGGTCGAGCCCTTCGGCCCGCAGAGTCACCCCACGGACCCGGGCCCGCTGCAGACCGAGCGCCTCGTACATGCGGTACGCGGCATCGGTGAGCGCGGAGGAGTGGGCGGTCGGCTCGGGGAGCGTACGGCTGCGTGTTGTCGCCGACCGGTCGGCGTAGCGGACCGTGAGGGTGAGGGTGCGGCACACCTTCTCCAGGGCGCGCAGCCGCGAGCCCAGTTCCCCGGCGGCGGAGAGCAGCGCGCGCCGGTGCTGGTCGGGGTCCAACTCGTCACGCGGGAAGGGCCGTTCGGCGGCGAGCGACCGTGAGACGGCGTTCGGTACGACCCGGCCGCGGTCGATGCCCCGCGCCATCTCGTGCAGTTCGCGGCCGGTACGGGCACCGGTGAGCCGTTGCAGCGTGGACAGCGGTGCGGCGGCCACCTTGCCGATGCTGTCCAGGCCGTACTCGCACAGCGTGCGGGCGGTGGCGGTGCCGACTCCGGGCAGCGCCCGCACGGGCCGCTCCGCCAGGAACTCCGTGAGGGCGCGGTGGTCCCCGGGGACCACCCGGGTCTCCCCCGGGGCGGCTTCCCGCAGGGCCATCCGCGCGAACAACGGGCCGGGTCCTGCCCCGATCGCGCAGTCGACGCCGTGCCAGGCGAGCGCCCGTACCCGGATCAGCGAGGCCAGTTCCACGACGTCCCGCCGGAAGTACCGCTCGGCGCCCCGCAGATCGGCCAGCGCCCCGTCGGGCGGCAGCGCCTCGACGACAGGGGTGAACTCCTCCAACGTGCCGAGGAGCCCGGGCAGGGCGGCCTCGTACATCGGCGGCAGCTGGAAACGTACGCAGAGGATGGTCATCCCGCACTCCCCGGGCTCTGGTGCCACAGTTTCTTTCCGCTCGCGGACCCCTCGCCCGCCGGGCGCAGATCCGCCCACGGATGCATTTCGTATCCCGTGGGCAACTGGATTCGACGGCCGCCCGTCGGATCTCCCGACCCCTGGGAGCCGCCCCCGCCCCCGACCCCAGCCCCTCCGCCGGACTCTCCCTCGGGCTCCGCCTGCGGTTCGGCCAGTCTCATCGCCACTCCGTCCAGTCCTTCCGCGTGTCGCAGTTCCACCAGGTCGGCGAGGTTCCAGGCGGCCGCCCCGACCACGCTGAGGCTGCGCGGGCCGCGCCGCTGCACCACGCCGCGTACGAGCAGGAGCCAGGAGTGGAAGACGGTGTGCGCGCACGTGTCGTGGGAGTCGTCGAAGAAGGCGAGGTCGAGCAGGCCCGTACCGTCGTCCAGGGTGGTGAAGATGACCCGCTTGCCGGAGCGGATCGGCGGTGTCTGGGTGGCCGCCTTGGCGCCCGCGACCAGCACCGTCTCGCCGTGCTCGGCCGCTCGCAGCCGGCGTGCCGTGACGACGCCCAGTTCGTCCAGGAACTTCCGGTGATCGTCCATCAGATTGCGCGAGGCGTCCATGGAGAGCACGCCGAGTTCGGCGCTGAGCCGTTCCGCCGAGGAGAGGTCGGGCAGCCCGGCCGACGCGGTCTCCTGCCCTCCGGTCAGCGGGAGTTGGGAGCCGCCGGCGCCGCGGGCACCTCGGTGCAGTTCGGTCAAGTGCAGTTGCAGATCACGGCGGTTGGCGCCGAAGGCGTCCAACGCGCCCACCTGCGCGAGCCGTCCGGCCAGGGGGCGGCTCGGCCGGGCCCGTTCCCAGAAGTCGAGCAGTGAGGCGTACGGCTGCCCCTGCTCGATCCGGGCCGCCTCGGCCTCGCTGATCCCGTGCACATCGGAGAGCGCGAGCCGGACACCCCAGGACCCCTTGGCCGCTTCCGTCCCGCCGGTTCCGCCGGTTCCGCCGGTTCCGCCGGATTCAGACACCAGTTCGATACTGTGTGCGACCGCCGACCGGTTCACGTCCAACGGCAGGATCGGCACCCCCCGCCGTCGCGCGTCCGCGAGCAGCAGCCGCTTCGGGTACATCCCGGGATCGTGCGTGAGCAGTCCCGCGTAGAAGGCGGCCGGGTGGTGCGTCTTCAGCCACGCCGACTGATAGGTCGGCACGGCGAAGGCGACCGCGTGCGCCTTGCAGAAGCCGTACGCCCCGAAGGCCTCGACGATCTCCCAGGTACGGGCGATCGTCTGCGCGTCGTACCCCCGCGAGGCCGCGTGCTGCGCGAACCAGAGGCGGATCCGCCCCTGCGACTCGGGGTCGGAGAGCCCGCGCCGCACCCGGTCCGCCTCGCCCCGTCCGCAGCCGGTCATGATGTCGACGATGTCGATGACCTGCTCGTGGAAGACCACGACCCCGTACGTGCTCTTCAGCGGCCCCTCCAGATCGGGGTGCGGGTAGCGGGCCGGCGCCCGGCCGTGCCGTGCCTCGATGAACGGTCGCACCATGTCGGCCGCGACCGGTCCCGGCCGGAAGAGGGAGATGTCGACGACGAGGTCGTGGAAGGTCGCGGGCTGGAGCCTGCCGACCAGGTCCCGCTGCCCCGGCGACTCGATCTGGAAGCAGCCCAGCGTCTCCGTGGACCGGATGAGCCGGTACGTCTCCGGATCACCCTCCCCGACGGCGACGGCGTCCAGGTCGACATGACTGCCTGTCGCCCGCTTCACCTCGGCCACCGCGTGCGCCATCGCGGACTGCATCCGCACGCCCAGCACGTCGAGCTTGAGCAGCCCGAGGTCCTCGACGTCCTCCTTGTCGAACTGCGACATGGGGAGCCCTTCGCCACTGGTCGGCACGACCGGCGTACGGGCGAGGAGCGAGGCGTCGGAGAGGAGGACCCCGCACGGGTGCATGGCGACTCCGCGCGGCAGGGCGTCCAGCGACTCCACCAGTTCCCACAACCGCCCGTACTTCGCCCCTTTCCGCGCGGACTCCTCGGCCAGGGAACGGAGTTCGGGCAGTTCCGCCAGCGCCGCGCGGGCGTCGCGGGCGCGGATGTGCGGGAAGGACTTGGCGATGCGGTCGATGTCGGCCGGGTCCATGGAGAGGGCCGCGCCTACGTCCCGTACCGCGTGCCGCACCCGGTACGTCTCCGGCATCGCCACCGTCGCGACCCGCTCGGTGCCGAACCGGCCGATGATCGCGCGGTAGACCTCGATGCGGCGCGCGGACTCCACGTCGATGTCGATGTCGGGCAGGACCGCGCGGCGTTTGGACAGGAAGCGTTCCATCAGCAGTCCGTGTTCGACGGGGTCGGCGTGCGCGATGCCGATGAGGTGGTTGACGAGCGAGCCCGCCCCGGAGCCGCGCGCGGCGACCCGGATGCCCATCCCCTTCACGTCGTCCACGACCTGGGAGACCGTCAGGAAGTAGGAGGCGAAGTGGTGGTGGGCGATGATGTCCAGTTCGCGGTGCATCCGCTCCCAGTACTCGCGCGCCCGGGAGGAGCGGTCGTATCCGAGCCGCGTCATCCCCGCCGCCGCCCGTGAGGCCAGTACGCGCTGCGCGGTGCGTCGCCCGGCGCCGACGAGGTGCGCCTCGGGGAAGTGCACGGCGCCGATCCCGAGGTCGTCCTCCGGGTCGACCCGGCACTCGTCGGCGGCGGCCCGGGTCTGTTCGAGCAGCCGGTGGGCGGTGTCACGGCGGTAGCCGGCGGCCTCGACGACCCGTTCGGCGGCGGCGAGCATGGCCCCCTCCGCCTTGAGCCAGGCCTCGCCGCTGTCCAGCTCCTTGCGGGGGTCGACGGGGACCAGCCGGCGGGCGGCGTCCAGCACGTCGGCGATCGGGCCCATGCCGGGGTCGGCGTACCGGACGGCGTTGGTGAGCACCGGGCGCACCCGCTGCTCGGCGGCGAAGCCGACGGTACGGGCGGCCAGCCGCAACGAGCCGGGGCCGGTTCCCTCGCGTCCGTGCCAGACCGCTTCCAGGCGCAGGGCGTCGCCGTACACCTCCCGCCAGGGCGCGAGCAGTTTCGCCGCCCGGTCGGGCCGTCCGGCGGTGAGCGCGCGGCCGACGTCCGAGGCCGGGCCGAGCAGCACGGTCAGCCCCTCGGCATGGTTCTCCGCCCGGGGCAGCAGCGGCTTCCCCTCTCCCGCCGCGTGCGCCGCAGTAACGATCCTGCAGAGATCGGCCCAGCCCTTCCCGCCGTCCCGGGCGAGGAAGGTCACGCGAGGTGTCGACTCGTCGATGAAGGCACCGCCCCGCACAGGAACCCGGCGCCGTCCGCCCCGTACGGACTCCTCGCCGGACCTCTGCCCGAACCCTCCGGCGGGTCCATCGCCGGGCCCGCCCTCCGGCAGCCCTCCGGCGGGCCCTTCGACCGCGAGGTCGACCCCGAACAGCGGGCGCACGCCCACACCCCGCGCGGCACAGGCCTTCGCGAAGCGGACCGCGCCCGCGACGGTGTCCCGGTCGGTGAGCGCCAGCGCGTCCATACCCCGCTCGGAGGCCCGCTCGGCGAGGCGCTCCGGGTGGGAGCCCCCGTGCCGCAGGGAGTAACCGGAAGCGGTGTGCAGATGCGTGAAGCCGGACACGCGCACCTCCACCACCAGGGGCTTTCACCTAGCCCTCGAACATTAGTTCCCAAGTTCCTCATCTCCACCATAGACCATCCGCAGACCACGCATCGAACATCTGTGCGACATCCGTTCGGACCCGTCCCACCTGCGCGAACACCGCGGCAGCCGGACCGTAAGGACATGGCACGGACAGCAGAGGACCCGCCCAAGTCCTTCCTCGACGAGGTCAAGGACGCGGTCACCCCGCGGGCCACGCTGCTCGTCATCGGCGTGGTCGCCCTGCAGCTGCTCTTCATCGCCTCCTACGTCGGGGCGCTGCACCATCCGAAGCCGAAGGACGTGGCGTTCGGGGTGGTCGCGCCGGGCTCCGCCGCGGGGCAGACGGTGGCCCGGCTCGAAAAACTGCCCGGCGACCCCCTGGACCCCCGGCCGCTCACCGACGAGGCGACAGCACGCGAGCGGATCGCGCACCGCGACATCGACGGCGCCCTGCTGGTCGACCCGGGCGGCACCACCGACACCCTGCTGGTCGCCTCCGGCGGCGGCAAGACCCTGTCGAACGCCCTGATCTCCCTCACCACCGCACTGGAGAAGGACCAGGGGCGCACGGTCCGGACCGTCGACGTGGCCCCGGCCGACGCCCAGGACGCCAACGGGCTCACGCCGTTCTACCTGGTCGTCGGCTGGTGCGTGGGCGGCTATCTGTGCGCGTCGGCGCTGGCGATCAGCGCGGGGGCGCGGCCGGCCAATCTCCGGCGCGCGGTGATCCGGCTCGCCGCGATGGCCCTGGTCGCGATCGTCGGCGGACTCGGCGGGGCGGTCATCGTCGGACCGGTCCTGGGCGCTCTGCCGGGAAGCGTGGCCGCCCTCTGGGGACTCGGCGCGCTCATCACCTTCGCGGTGGGGGCCGCCACCCTCGCGCTCCAGTGCGTCTTCGGGATCGTCGGCATCGGAGTGGCGGTCCTGCTGGTGGTGATCCTGGGCAACCCGAGCGCGGGCGGCGCCCTCCCACCGCCAATGCTCCCGCCCTTCTGGAAGGCGATCGGCCCCGCCCTGCCCCCGGGCGCCGGCACCTGGGCGGTCCGCTCGATCGCCTACTTCAAGTCCAACGACATCACCGTCTCCATGCTGGTCCTGGCGGCCTGGGCCGCTCTGGGAACCGCGATCACCCTGGCGGCAGGCTCACACAAACGACAGGCTCAGCCCCGCGGCTTCTAGGGGCGCGGGGAACTGCGCAATCTTCTGGGCGCGCCCCCCGCCGGACCCGCACCCTGCGAACAACGCGCGAGCCCCGTTCCCACCAGGCAGGTGGGAACGGGGCTCGCGTCCGCTCGGCGGGACGGCGGAGCCGTCAGCCGATCTGCGTG
Source organism: Streptomyces sp. NPDC017991 (assembly GCF_044328075.1). Lineage (NCBI taxonomy): Bacteria > Bacillati > Actinomycetota > Actinomycetes > Kitasatosporales > Streptomycetaceae > Streptomyces > Streptomyces sp. NPDC017991. The sequence continues at coordinate 440,864 of NZ_JBIRGP010000007.1, forward strand.
CCCGTCGCGGACAACGCCTCGGTCACCGGCTGGAAGAACGTCTCCCCGCCGGAGGTGCAGTCACCGCTGCCACCGGACGTGAGCCCGATCGCGCTGCTCCCCGAGAACAGCGACCCGCCGCTGTCCCCCGGCTCGGCGCAGACATCGGTCTGGATGAGCCCGTTGACGATGTCGCCGTTGCCGTAGTTCACGGTCGCGTCCAGACCGGTCACCGACCCGTCGTGCACCTGGGTCGTGGACCCGCTCCGGGTGACCTCCATCCCGACGGTCGCCTCCGCGGCCCCCGATATCTGCTGCGCGGACCCGTTGTAGAGGTTCACCTCGCTCGGGTGGGCCACGTCCGCGGTGTACTTCACCAGGCCGTAGTCGTTGTCGGGGAAGCTGGAGTCCGCGTTCTCCCCGATCTCGGTGCCGGAGGAGTCCGACCAGTTGGTGATCCCCTCGGTGCAGTGCCCGGCGGTGAGGAAGAACGGCTCGCCGCCCTTGACCACGTTGAAGCCGAGCGAGCAACGGCCGCCGCCACCGGTGATGGCGTCACCACCGGCCACGAAGGTCTTGAACTCCCCCTTCGTCCGCTTGAGTTCGGTCGTGCCGCCGAGGCCGTCGACGACCTTCGTCAGCTTGGTTAGCTCGGCACCGGTGACCGTACGGTCCGCGGTGACGACGACCTTGTTGGTCGCGGGGTCGAGCGCCCACGAGGTGCCGGGGATGGTCGCGTCCTGCTTCAGCGTCGTACGGGCGCTCTTCAGGTCGGCGAGAGAGTTCTCGACGACTCTCGCCCTGGCGCCCGCCGACTCGACGGTCTCGGCCGCGGCCTCGTCGAGCACGTTCACGACAAGGCTCTTGGCCTTCGCGTCGTAGTACGTTCCCGCCGCGTCGCCGCCGAGGTCCTTGCCGAGCGTCGAGGCGAGCTTTCCGGCCGCCGTGACCGAGAGAACCTTCGGTTCGGGAGCGGGTGTGTTCTCACTCGCGTTCGCACTCTGCAAGGTGACTCCACCCGCGACGAGTGCGGCGATGCCCGCGCCGGCCGCGACGGCCCGTCGCCTGGGTATGCGTCGGTGCTTCAACTCGTGTCCTCCTGTGGGGGGTCGGACGCGGCGGTAGTGGGGACCAGCGCGACCGAAAGGTGTGTGGCAATGGTGACGACTCATAAAAAAAGCCGCGTCCATGCCAACGGACACCACCCACTATTCCGAGGCCCTACCGGGGCACACAAGGTCGACTTCAGGACGCGCGCACCACGACCGACGTGCGCCCCCGCACGGTTGACGCGCGTTGACAAGAACGCCGTCACACCACGTCGATCCCCATTGCAAATACTACGAGCGAGTAACCAACGCCCCTGCGTGAGGTCTAGTCCTGTCCGGATTTCGACCCTCGGGAGTCCGGATCCAGCGGTGTCTCGACGGGCGGGAGTTGCTCCTGCATCGATTGCTGCCACTGGGTCAACAGCAATTGCGCCTGCGCCGCCAGCTCCTGGGGCCGGCCCGGCGTCCGGCCCGAGGTCCGGTCCGGAGCCCCGTCCGGGGCCTGCTGCGATTCGGCCAGTTCCTGCGGTGGCTGCTGTGGCTGCGGCGCCTGCGAGGACCGCACATGAGCCGTCCCCTGCTGCGCCGGATGCGGGACCGGCCCCGGCTGGGCCCGCTCAAGGAACCGCAGCAGCTCGACCGGGAAGGGCAGCACGAGCGTGGAGTTCTTCTCGGCCGCGACCGCCACCACGGTCTGCAGCAGCCGCAACTGGAGCGCGGCGGGCTGCTCCGACATCACTCCGGCGGCCTCCGCCAGCTTCTTGGAGGCCTGCAGTTCGGCGTCCGCGTTGATGACCCGGGCCCGCCGCTCACGGTCGGCCTCCGCCTGGCGCGCCATGGACCGCTTCATCGTCTCCGGCAGCGACACGTCCTTGATCTCGACCCGGTCGATGGAGACGCCCCACTCCACGGCCGGGCTGTCGATCATCAGCTCCAGACCCTGGTTCAGCTTCTCGCGGTTGGAGAGCAGATCGTCCAGCTCGCTCTTGCCGATGATCGAACGCAGGGATGTCTGCGCCATCTGCGAGACCGCGAACCGGTAGTCCTCGACCTTGATGACCGCGTCGGCGGCGGACACCACCTTGAAGTAGATGACGGCGTCGACCCGCACCGTGACGTTGTCCCGGGTGATGCCGTCCTGCCCGGGCACCGGCATCGTAACGATCTGCATGTTGACCTTCTGGAGCCGGTCCACGAAGGGCACGATCATGGTGAATCCCGGGCCACGCACCCCGGATCGCAGTTTCCCGAGCCGGAGCACCACTCCGCGCTCGTATTGTTTGACGACTCGGGCCGCGGCCATCGCGTACACCGCTCCGACGGACGCGAGTGCCACTCCCGCCGTCACCAGCTCCTCGACCATGACGACCCCCAGGGTCCGCAACGGGCGCAAAAGGTGTGTACTTCGACGGTAACTCCGGCGCGCGGGCGAAGGGGAGATGGAGGACAGAGGTGCCTAGCGGGATACGGATGCGGGACGGAAGGCGGCTGGCGTTCGAGGAGTGGGGCGACCCGGAGGGCACGCCGGTGGTGCTGCTGCACGGCACACCGGGCTGCCGGACCGGGGTGGTGCCGCAGGACCTGATCGAGGCGCGCCCCGAGGTGCGGTTCATCGCGTACGACCGCCCCGGGTACGGGGATTCCGACCGCGGTCCGGGACGCCGGGTGGCGCAGGCGGCGCGGGACGTGGCCGCGCTGGCCGACGCGCTGGATCTGGGCAGTTTCGCGGTGCTGGGCCGGTCGGGCGGTGCCCCGCACGCGCTGGCCTGTGCGGCGCTGCTGCCGACCCGGATACGGCGGGCCGCCGCGCTGTCGAGCCTCGCGCCGCCCTCCAGCGAGGGGCTGAACTGGTTCGAGGGGATGGCGGAGTCCAACGTCGAGGAGTTCACCCGGGCGCTGACCGATCCCGTGGACTTCGCGGAGCGGCTCGCCTCGCGGGCCGCCGAGATCCGGACGGACCCGGCCCAGCTCCTCGCGTCGATCCGGGACGGCCTCACCGACTCCGACCGGCGGATCGTGTCCACTCCGGCCGTGAGCGACATGCTGTTGCGCAACTACCGTGAGGCGTTGCGCACTTCGGCGTACGGCTGGCTCGACGACAATCTCGCGCTGCTGAGCCACTGGGGCTTCGACCCGGCGCGTATCACCCGGCCCGTGCTGCTGTGGCACGGCGCCGAGGACACCTTCTCCCCGGTGGGCCATTTCGAGTGGCTGGCCCGGAACATCCCCCGCGCCCGCCCGGTCCTGGACCCGAAGGGGGGCCACTTCTCGGCGCTGGAGGCACTTCCCGACGTACTGGACTGGCTGTGCGCCACACCGAGGAGCGACGACTGAGCCGACACGGGGTGCGCGGGACGAGTCCGCTCGTCTCCGGCCGGCGGTCCTTCGCGGGCGGCAAGGACGAGCCCCCGCACCGCGAACGGTGTGCGGGGGCTCGTCTGCTGCTGGCTGCAGGTCAGACCTTACGGATCCTACTTTGACGCGTACCGATCAGAAGACGCTCACGCCGTAGGCGCTCAGGGCCTCGGTGACCGGCTGGAAGAACGTGGTGCCGCCGGAGGTGCAGTTGCCGCTGCCGCCGGAGGTCAGACCGTAGGCGACACCGTTGCTGCCGTAGAGCGGACCGCCGGAGTCGCCGGGCTCGGCGCAGACCGTGGTCTGGATCATGCCGTAGACGACGTCGCCGCCACCGTAGTTGACGGTCGCGTTGAGGGCGGTGACCCGTCCGGTACGCGTACCGGTGGTGGAACCGGTGCGGATGACGTTGGTGCCCACGCTCGGGGTGGCCGCACTGGTGATGTCCGTGCTGCCCGCGGTGCCTTCCTTGGCGATCGTGGTGTTCGAGTAACGCACCAGCCCGTAGTCGTTGGTCGGGAAGCTGGACCCGGCCGTCGGCCCGAGGACCGTGGTGCGACCGGAGTTGGAGTACCAGGTGCCCGCACCGTCGGTGCAGTGTCCGGCGGTCACGAAGTAGTTCGTGCTGCCACTGCGGACGTTGAAGCCGAGCGAACAGCGCCAGCTGGTCGCGTAGATGGCGTCGCCACCCTTGATCAACTTGTTGATCTTGCCCGGGGTGCTCTTGATCTGCAGGGCTCCGGCGTTGGCGCCCGCGGCCTGCTTGATCTTCGCGATCTCCGCCTTCGAGACGGTGCTGTCGACCGTGACCACGACCTTGCCGGTCTTGGCGTCGGTCGCCCAGGCGGTACCGGGCACATCGGCCTTGAGTACCGCGGAGTTGGCGCTCTTCAGCTGGGTGGTGCCGAACGTCGACGCGTCGTTCGCGTTGGCCGCGGGGACGGTGAACGCGGCCGCGGCCACGAGTCCGGTGGTCACGGCGATCAGCCGGGTCCGTCTCGCTATGCCGCTACGGGGGGTGGTGCGCTTGGTCCTCACTGCTCGTTCCCTCCAAAGGGAAGTCGGGGGCCCGCGTGGGGTCGGGGCCCGTGAGGCGCACGCCAGAGGCAGAGTGTCCGGATTCCGGATACGCCGTGCCCCTGACAAGGCGCTGGGGGGAGTATTTGGCCGCGCACCCGAACGACGCAAGGGCGCCTTTCGGCCGTACGGCGTTCAACTTACGTATGGCCCACGGGAGTTGATCTCTTCGGCACCGATGTGCGGGTCGCGTGCGGATCGGGTGGTGCGCGTCACCGGAGCGGGTTGCGCTCTCCGGCCGCAATCTCCGCGCCCAGGGTATTCCCCGGCGGCGGGAATGGGCAGACGAAGTGGTCCGCGAATGCGCACGGCGGGAGCAGGGCCTTGTTGAAGTCCACCGTCGTGCGCCCCCGCGCGCACGGTCCGCTTCTCCCCGTACGGCGTGAAACGCCCCGGCACCGACCAGCGCGGGTCGTACGAGGTGGCCTCGATGCCGCGGAACGCCCGCCGGGCAGGTGAGGCCGGGTCGAAGTCACGCACAGCCCGGGCGCCCTCGCGTACGAGGACGACGAACCGGCGCTGGCCGTACGCGCCCCGGGCATCGGCCGCCGGACCGAGGTCGGCCACCAGCCTGACCTCGCCGTTCAAGGGCCGCCCGTTTAGCTGGATGCCGTCGTACTCCCCGGCCGCCGGCGCCACCGCGTCCCCGTCGACGGCCCAGCGGCCGGGCGTGTCCGGAATTCGCCCCTCCGGATGATCTTCGATCCAGTGCGTCCCGCGGAGCGCCGGCGCGCTCGGGGGCCGTGCGGCGCGGACAGCGTCCCGGTGCGCCGCTCGTGCCAGTGCTTCCAGTCATCGGCCGTCCGTCGTCAGGTGATCAGCCCTTCCAGACGGGATCGCGCAACCCGAGGTGGGAGCGCAGCGTCGTACCGGCGTATTCCGCACGGAACGCGCCACGCTCCTGGAGCAGTGGTACGACCCGGTCCACGAATGCGTCGAGGCCGCCCGGCGCCGGATGCGGTACGAGGACGAAGCCGTCGGCCGCGCCGGTCCGTACGGAGTCGTCGATCTCGGCGGCGACGGACTCCGGTGTGCCGACGAAGGACCGCCGGCCGTCCGACGCCCCGGCCCCGGCGGCCCTCTGCCACGCCTCGGCGGCCGTGTCGCCGAGCACGACGGTGGCCTCGGCCATGATCTTCAGGTCCGCGCGGTCACGGCCGTACGTGGCGAGGCGGCCCTTCACCTCGGCGTAGAGCGCGCGGGCCGCCTCCGGGGCGCCGTGCCGCGTGAGGATCACGTCGGCGGTGGACGCGGCGAACTCGCGCCCCTGCGGCGAGTCGTCGCAGGGGCGGATGACAACGGGGTGGCCCTGCGGAGAGCGCGGCACGGTGAACTCGCCCGCGATGTCGAAGTACTGCCCGCGGTGCGCGAACGGGCGCACGATGCCGTCCGGCGTCCACGAGTCCCACAACTCCCGGGAGACGTCGAGGAATTCGGCGACGCGGGCGAGCAGGTCGGTGGAGGCAGCCACGTTCCAGGCGGCGCGCCCCGCGCTGAGGTGGTCCAACGTGGCGAGTCTGCGGGCGAGTTCGTACGGCTCGTTGAAGGCCGTGTCGACCGTGGCGGCCAGCCCGATCCGCTCGGTGAGGGCGACGAGCGCGTTCAGCACGGTGACCGGTTCGGGCCGTCCGGCCGCGTCCGGGTCCAGATCCAGGCCCAGGTCCAGGTCCAGATCCAGGTCGGGGATGCGTCCCCTGGGGCCGGCCGGCCGTGGCTCCTCGGCGAGGAGGAGGAAGTCGAACAGACCGCGCTCGGCGGTGCGCGCGAGACGCTCGTAGGACGCGAAGTCGGCCCCGGCGGTGGTGTCGCCGCCCCCGGGAAAGCAGACGGCGAGGTGCACCTGCTGGAGAAGAGGCTCACGAGAAGGCTGCCCGGCCGGTGTCCGTACGGTCATGACGTTCCCCCTGTCACGGCGTACCGATGGGCGGGCCGGCCGAGCCCCAGGTGCTCGCGGAGCGTGCTGCCCGGATAGAAGGTGCGCAGGAGCCCGCGGTGCTGAAGCAGTGCGGCCGTGCCGTTGACCAGGCGTTCCAGGTCCCGGCGGGGCTCGACCGGGGTGAGGTGGAAGCCGTCGGCGGCACCGGTCTCGTGCCAGGCGGCGATCAGTTCGGCGAGGTCGACGGGCCCGCCGCGGTACAGCGGGCCCTGCGCGGTCTGCCGGGGACCTCCCCCGCCGTGGCCCGGCTCGGCCGCGCGTTCGCCGTCACCGAGGTCGACGGTGAGGGCGGCGAGGACCCGCAGCTCGTCCGGGTCCCGGCCGTGGGCGAGCGCGGAAGCCTGCAACTCGGCCCGTATCGCGCCCACTTGGCCCGGGTTCGTGCCCTGGACCAGTGCCACGTCCGCGTACCGGGCGGCTGTCGCGCGGGCGTGCCGGTCCGTGGCGTCGACGACCCGTACCGGGGAGTGGCCAGGGTGCGCATTTCCCTGGTCGGCGCTGTCCCACAGCCGGGCGGCCACGTCGGCGACCTGTCCCGCCTCGTGCCACAGCGTGTCGACGGGCGCCGCGTGCCGACGGCCGAAGAGGCGGGCCTCGCCCTCGGTGGTCGACACGTCGATACACCAGCCCGCCCGGCCACGGCTCACCCGGTCGAGGGTCGCCACGGCGGCCTGGACCTGGAACGGCTCGGTGTGGGTGGTGGTGACGGTCGGCACCAGACCGATACGGGCCGTGGCGGGCGCGACCCGCGCCAGCACGGCGAGCGCGTCGAACCCCGGCCGCGCGAAGCTGTCGCCCAGGGTCACGAAGTCGAACCCGCCGCTCTCCGCGAGCCGCGTCAGCTCGACGTGGACCGAGACGTCGTCGTGGGCCGCCGCCTGGTCGACGGCTGCGGCCAGGTGCAGAAGCCCCCGGCCGTTCGGTGGTGTCATGGAAGGAGAACCTTTCTGGGAGGCTCCCGTGCCGCCGCCGCGACGAGCGGCGCCGCGGCGGCGGCACGGGGCATCGGGGGAACGGAACCGGTGTCGGGCGCCGGCTCCCGGATCCGGGCGTCAGATCTTCGGCAGGCCCGGCGGGTTGATCTCCGACTTCGGGACGGCCTCGCTCGACAGGCCCCAGCGCTTGAGCACCTTCGCGTAACTGCCGTCCTCGATCACGTGGTTGACGGCGGCCGCGTACGCGTCGACGAGCCCGCTGCCCTTCTTCGTCGTAGCGGCGATCTTGCCCTGGAGGTCGTCACCGGCGCCCGAGAGCGTGCCGACGATCTCCGACTGCCCGGCGCTGGACACGTGGTACGCGGCGGACGGGCTCGGGCCGAGATAGGCGTCGATGCGGCCCGACTGGAGAGCCAGGTAGTAGTCCGTGTCCTTCTGGAAGTACTTGATGGTGACCGCCTTGCGGCCCGCCTTCTCGTTCTGCTTGCTCCAGTCGACGAGGATCTTCTCCTGGTTGGTGCCGGAGGAGACGGCGATCGTCCTGCCTGCCACGTCCTCGGGCCCGTCGACCTTCCAGCCGCTGCCCTTCTTCGCCTCGAACGCGATGTTGTCGAGACGGTAGGTGGCGAAGTCGTACTTCTCCTTGCGCTCCTCGGTCACGGTGACGTTCGAGAAGACGGCGTCGAACTTGCCGCTGTCCAGGCCGACGAAGAGGTTCTCCCAGGAGACCTCGTCGTTGTCGAGCTTCAGGCCGAGGGTGTCGGCGACGAGGGTCGCGAGGTCGATCTCGGAGCCGATTCTCGTCTTGTCGTCGGTCGCGTAGAAGCCGAGTGGCGGTGAGGCGTCGGCGCTCTGGCCGAGCCTCAGCGTGCCGCGCTCGCGGATCGCCGCCGGGACGAGGGCTGCGATCTCGTCGGCCTTCTTGCCGCGGATCCGGTTCTGGTCGGGGCCGATGTTGACGTCGCCGACCTTCTTGGTGCCGGCCGAGCCGGTCCCGGTCGCCGCGTCGCTGTCACCGCCGCAGGCGCTGAGCAGCGGGGCGACGACGAGGGCTGCGACGGAGGCGGCGAGGGTGCGTCGGGATATCACGGTGAACTCCTGTGCTGAGAGCGGAGGGTGAACGAAGGGGCCTCGGCCGAACTGCCGGTCCGGAAGCCGGTAGCCGGCCGGGGGCCGGAGGACCCTTGGGGGCCTCAGAGGACCGTCGGGCGTCAGAGGACCGTCAGGGCCTCAGAGGACCTTGGAGAGAAAGGCGCGGGTGCGCTCGTGCTTCGGCGCGTCGAGTACGTCGCCGGGGGCGCCCTGTTCGACGATGCGGCCGTCGTCCATGAAGACGACGGTGTCCGCGACCTCGCGGGCGAAGCCGATCTCGTGCGTGACGACGATCATCGTGGTGCCCTGGTGGGCCAGGTCCTTGATGACGTCCAGGACTTCGCCGACCAGTTCGGGGTCGAGCGCGGAGGTCGGTTCGTCGAAGAGGAGCAGCCTCGGTTCCAGGGCGAGCGCGCGGGCGATGGCCACGCGCTGCTGCTGCCCGCCGGACAGCTGCTTCGGGTAGGCGTCGGCCTTGTCGGCGAGCCCGACCCGGTCGAGCAGCCTGCGCGCCGCCTCGGTGACGTCCTTGCGGGACCGCTTCAGCGCGGAGACCGGGGCCTCGACGATGTTGTCCAGGACCGTGAGGTGTGGGAAGAGGTTGAAGTTCTGGAAGACGAACCCGATCCGGGTGCGCTGCTTGAGGATCTCGCGCTCGCGCAGTTCGTAGAGCTTGTCGCCGGAGCGCCGGTAGCCGACCAGGGATCCGTCCACGCTGATCCAGCCCTGGTCGACCTTCTCCAGGTGGTTGATGGTGCGCAGCAGGGTGGACTTGCCGGAGCCGGAGGGGCCGAGGACGACGGTGACCTCGCCTGCGCGCACCTGGAGGTCGACGCCCTTGAGCACCTCCAGCGAGCCGAAGCTCTTGTGGACGGCCCTGACGTCGACCATGGGCGCGGCCGGCCCGTCAGCCGCGCCGTCGGTGTCGGTGTCGGTGGCAGGAGTGGTGGGCGCGCTCATCGGGTGCTTCCCTTCGCGAAGTGTCGTTCCACGTAGTGCTGGAGGATGGAGAGCGCGGTGGTCAGGAGGATGTACCAGGCCGTGGCGACCATGAGCAGCGGTACGACCCGCCCGTTGCGTCCGTAGATGACCTGGACCTGGTAGAACAGCTCGCCGATCGCCATGACGGAGACGATCGAGGTGCCCTTGAAGAGGGAGATCACCTCGTTGGCGGCGTTCGGCAGGATGGAGCGCATCGCCTGCGGCAGCACGATCCGGCGGATCTGCCGCAGCCGCGGGATCCCGAGGGCCGCGGCGGCCTCCAACTGGCCGCTGTCGACGGCCAGTACACCACCGCGCACGATCTCGGCGGCGTACGCGGCCTGGTGCAGGGCGAGTCCGAGGACGGCCGCGCTCATCGCGCCGACCAGGCCCATCGTGTCGAAGGTGAAGAAGCCGGGGCCGAAGGGGATGCCGAACTTCAACTCCTGGTAGAGATAGGCGAGGTTGAACCAGAAGAGCAGCTGCACGATCAGCGGGATGGACCGGAACGCCCAGATGTACGCGAAGGAGACGGCCTTCAGGAACGGGCTGTCGGACAGCCGCATGAAGGCGAGGACGATCCCGAGGGCGAAGCCCAACGCCGTTCCGTAGGAGGTGAGTTGCAGGGTCACCCAGACCGCCTTGAGGATCACCTCGGCGGTGAAGAACTCGGCGAACACCTCCCATTCCCAGCCGGGGTTGGTGGCGAGCCCGTGGGCGAACTGCGCGAGCAGTACGGCGGTCACGATCACGGCGGCCCAGCGCCAGGGGTGCCGGACGGGCACGACCTTGAGCGCGCCGTAGTCCTCGGGCTCGGCCGGCGCCTTGACGATGAGTGGATCACTGGTCAGCGACATGGGGTCCTCGGGGCGGAAGGAGGGGACGGGGTGCGCGGTGCGGCGCGAGGTGCGCCGTGGGCGCGGATGCGATGAGGCGTCCGCGGCTGCGGGGCGCTGGTTACGCGGCGGTGGCGCGACAGGAGAGGTCGCGCAGGAAAGCCAGCGCGGCACGCGCGGTGGCGTCGTTCTGCCGGAAGGCGGGCCCTCCGGTACGGGGCCGGGTGAACGCGCCGGAACCCCGGGCGTCGGTGTGCGGACCGAGTGCGAAGCGCCGTGGGTGCGGGGCGCCGGACCGGTCGAGGACGCGTCCGTCGGCGGGGTCCACGGCGAGCAGGCCCTCGGGCGTGGCGGCGGCCCCTTCGGCGTACAGCTCGCGCAGCAGGGTGTCCCGGGTCCGCTCGACCGTGGGGTGCGGCAGTCGTGCCTCGACGAGTGCGCGGGCCTCGACGTACCGGCCGGGCACGGTGGTGCTCGTGGCCCGGAGGACTCCGTCCGCGGCCGTCACCGTCATCCCGGCGCCGAGGAAGTTCAGCACTCCCGCCCGTGACAGGGCGAGCATCTGCCGCAGTCGCGGTCCGGGCGGCCCCGACGCGAGATAGCTGAAGAAGCCGTGCCACCAGGGCCCGATGTCGCCGAGCCGCACCAACTGCCCGTAGACGGAGAGGAGCCCGAGGAAGACCGCCAGGTCAGGGCTGCGCCCGGGGTCGTGCCGCCGGGCGAGGTCCCCCTCGATATAGGTGCGCAGGCCGTCCTGGAGTGTGTCGTACGACGAGTGGTGCACGCCGTCCAGGGGGTGGTCGAGCGCCGACAGGTCCAGCCGGTCGGCGGGGTCGGGCACGGCGGCTGCGACCAGCGCCCGGATCTCGGCGCCGCCCGCTCCGCCCGCCCCACCTGCCTCGCCCGCGCCGTCGACGGCCGCGCACTTCTCGTACGCCTCCTCGAAGTCCGTCCAGGCCATGGCCGTGCGGTCGGGATGGGCCGCGAACAGCCGGTGGTAGTGGGCGAAGCCCAGTTCCTTCTCGACCAGCGGCCACACGTCCCGCCGGAAGTCGAAGCCACCGGGGCGCGCCAGCAGTTCGTCCACCTCGGCGGGTCCGAAGAACCGCGGCAGCGGCGGGCGTTCGCCGGTCCAGTCGTAGCCGATCTTCGAGTGGTACGGGACCCCGCGCCGTGACCCGACGTGCAGCACGGGCTCGCGTCCGGACGCCCGGTACGTCAACTGCCCGTCCGTGTCGGTCTCGTAGCGGCCCCCGCGTCCTTCCGTGAGCAGGACCATCAGGTCGACGAAGGCGAGCCCGAAGCCGCGTACGAGCACCGGTTCGCCGGGGCCGAGGGCGGACAGGTCGCTGTCGGCGGTGAAGTCGGGCGGCAGATGGACGAGGCCGTGGGCACGCGCGTATGCGGCCAACTGCTGCTGTTCGTCGTCGAGTTCCGCGTCGAGATGGCCGAGCGCCAGGACGACGAGGTCGGCGAGGAGCGGACGCGGCCGGCCTTCCAGCCACACCTGCTGACGGCCCTCGCGCGGACCCCCGACCCGCACGGCACGGTCGGGGTGGTGACGGACCCGGATGCCCGGCGGGAGGGCGGCGACGGTCCGCTCGTACACCCAGCGCAGATAGGCGCCCTGCCGCTGCCGGTCCGCGAAGTGGCGTCCGTCGAGCGCGGCCCACTCGTGCAGGGTGGGGCCCTCCCGTACGGGTCCGGCCATGTCCACGGTGTCGTCGGTGAACATGGTGACGTCCTGGGCCTGCGAGTTCATCCACAGCAGCGGTGGCTGCTCCTCGCGCCAGATGCGTCCGCCGCCGGGCGGATAGGGGTCGACGAGATGCACGTCGAGCCCCGAATCGGCGTACAGCTCGGGCGCGTTGGCGGCGATCCGCTCCAGGAGTCCGGTCCCCCGCGGGCCCGCGCCCACGATCACCAGCGACGGGCGCACCCCGCCCGCCCCGCCGCTCATCGCCTGCGCTCCGAACCGCGTCCGTAGTGCCGCTCGACGTAGTACTGGCCGACGCTGAGCACGGAGGTGACGATGATGTACCAGAGCGTGGCCACCATCAGGAGCGGGATGACCTGGTAGGTGCGGTGGTAGACGAGCTGCACGGAGTAGAGCAGGTCCTGCACGGCGATCACGCTGATGATCGAGGTGCCCTTGAGTGTCCCGATCAGCATGTTCCCGGCCGGCGGCACGATGGAGCGCATGGCCTGCGGCAGCACGATCTTCCACCAGCGGCGCCACCGGCTCAGCCCGAGCGCCTCGGCGGCCTCGATCTGGCCGCGGTCGACGGAGAGGATGCCGCCGCGTACGACCTCGGCGGCGTACGCGGCCTCGTGCAGGGTGAGGCCGATGACGGCGACCGTGACCGGGCCGAGCAGATTCACGGTCTTGATGCCGAAGAGCGTCGGGTAGAGCGCCCCGATGTTGAACCAGAACAGCAGCTGCACCAGGATCGGCATCGACCTGAAGAGCCAGACGTACCCCCAACTCACGGCGCGCAGAACGGGGTTGGCGGACAGGCGGCACGCGGCGAGCAGGGCGCCGAGGGCGAAGCCGAGCGCCATGACGAGCCCGGTCAGCCACAGGGTGAGGCCGAGGCCGCGCAGGACCGAGGCCGAGGTGAAGTAGTCGCCGACCACGTCCCACTGGAACGCCTCGTTGCGTGCGACGGAGTTGACGGCGAGCCCGAGCAGGATCAGGACGAGGCCCGCGGCGGTCCACTGGCCGGTCCGGCGCCGGGGGACGATGCGCGAAGGCACCGCGTCTTCCGGCGCGGCCACCTCGGTGAGGGTGTGCGAGGACATGCGAAGGCTCCGTGATGCGTCGAGTCGAACACGGGTGGTGCCTTCACACGGATCACGGCCAAGCCCCTCAGCAGGACCGTCCGTTGAGAGTACGGGTGTGTTTCCCCGGCCTGTCAAGGCTGTCCACACTGTGAGCGGTACGTCTCACGTCGGTTGACGTTCAAACGAATGCCTGTTCCACTTGTGCGCATGTATTCGCAGCAGTGGCTGGTCACGCGCTCCCACATCGACTTCGGTCGAGTGTGGTCCTCATCCTGTTGAGCTGACCCCCTGCGCGCCCGGGCCCTTCCAGGGCGGGCGCTCTCCTCGCTTCTCCACCTGTAGCCAGGCCTTCACACGCGCACCCCTCCCCTCGCACTCCCGCGTTTCGCGACCTTTCGTACCTTTTCGCGCTCTTTCGCGTCCTCTCTTCGCGTCCTCTCTTCGTGTTTCCTCACCGCGCGTTCCTTCGTCCCGCGCTCTGCTCCCAGGAGACCGCTCCATGCGTACGTTCACGCGTGCCCGCACTCACCGTGCCCGCAACCAGCTCTTGCTGCCGTTCGCCCTGATCACCTCCGCGACCCTGCTGCTCACCGCGTGCGGCTCGGGCGGGAACGACACCGCGGCGGGCGGTACCGCCCAGGCCGCCGCCGGCAAGAGCAACGAGATCCCCACCGCGGACGTCGTCTCCGCCGTGCAGAAGAACGCCGCCGCCGCGAAGCTGCTGCCCGCCGGCACCGACTCGCTCACTCTCGCCGTCAGCGTCGGCGGCTCGCCGCCCGGCACCAACTACCTGGCGGACGGCAAGACCCTCGCGGGCCAGGACGTCGACTTCGCGGACGCCGTCGCGAAGACCCTCGGCCTGCGGCTGAAGCGCGAGGCGGCGAGCTTCGAGGCGATCCTCCCGGCCCTGGACAGCGGCAAGTACGACGTCGGGGTCGGCAACTTCGGTGTCACCGACGAGCGCCGCAGGACCATCGACTTCGTCACCTACATCAACGACGGTCAGGGATTCGCGACCCGTGAGGACAGCGACCTGGACAAGGTCACCGACCTCGCCCAGCTGTGCGGGCTGAACGTGGCGACCGGGGCGGGCACCACGTTCGAGGCCACGCTGGAGGAGCAGAAGCATGTGTGCTCCGACGCGGACAAGAAGGCGTACAAGGTGCAGACGTACAGCGAGCAGGGTGCTCTGTGGTCCTCGCTGCAGCAGGGGCGCAGCGATGTGGTGATGAGCACGATCAATGGGCTTCGCTATGCCGTCTCCCAGCAGGAGGGGCTGAAGTTCCTCAACGAGTTCCACCGGCTGGATGTGGGGTTCGCCTTCAAGAAGGGCACGAAGCTGGCGCCTGCCGTTCAGGCCGCCGTGAACGAGCTGATCTCGGACGGGACGTACGCGAAGATCCTCAAGAAGTGGGGCACGACGGGCTCGGCGATCGCCAGGTCCCAGATCTCCCCGCCGGAGATCAAGAGCTGACCTGCCGGGATTTTCGCCCCCGCCGCCCCTACCCTTCCCGTCACTGCATGGGGGCTGCGCCCCCTCGCCCCCTTTGCGCAGTTCCCCGCGCCCCTAGGTACCTAGGGGCGCGGGGAACTGCGCAATCTTTTGGGCCAGCCACAGCGCACCCGCACGAGCGATCAGCAGCTGCAGTCGCAAGAGCAACCGTCACAACAGCAATCGCACCCGTCACAGCAGTCGCAGCAGCCGTCACATCCGTCACAGTTGTCGCACCGCTGACAGAACCCCGGCTTCTGCTCCCCCGACCACGGATCGTGGTACTCCCCGCAGCACATCTGACACGTACAGGCCAGCCCCACCCACACCGCGCACCCCGCGAGGAGTCCCCGCCGGTCGCGCCGGGGCGGCTCGGGCGGCGGAGGCGAGGGCGGCCCGCCCGGCCCCGACGGCGCGTACGGGTTGCCGTGCGAGGTGCCGTGCGTGCTGCCGTGCGAGGTGCCGTGCGAGCAGGACGCGGTCCCGAACGCCCGGTCCACCGAGTTCCGCAGTTCGTGCACGAGCAGCACATGCGCCAGTTTCGCGTCCGTGAACTCCACGTCACGCAGCGCGAGCCGTATGCCGTGCAGCGCGTCGTCGGCGAGCCGCCGTGCCTCCGCCACGGACGCCCCCGTGGCGGTCAGCGGATTCCAGGCTCCCGCCGCGGCATCGGCCGCACGGTCCTCCACGGCGTCCAGCAGGTGGGCGAGCCGGCCGAAGAGCCGGCCGGCCTCGGCGAGCGGCACCGCGTTGGCGGGCCGGCCGGCCAGGACCGCGGTGTGCGCGAAGGCCGCCGCGGTCGCGGACTCGGTCGGCTCGGTGACGGTCAGCAGGGGCGTGCCGAGCCCGGCGAGCGTCTCGATGCCGACCTGCCGGTCCACGGCGTCGACCAGCACCGCGGTGTCGAACCCGACGGCCGAGCCGGTCCTGGCGCCCGCCCGGCCCCAGTTCGTGGCAACGCGGCGCGCCGCGAGCGCCACCGGCCGACGCGCCAGCAGCCCGTCCCCGTCGGCCATGTGATCGCGCATCTTCGCCGAGGCGAGCACCAGCGAAACGGCGGCGGCGAGCCGTGCGCCCTCACCCTGAGCTACCGACGCGCTCCGCATTCCGCGCAGCGGACACGGCCCGGCGGTACGCCGCCACTGGGCTCCCGACGCGGCCTGAGCCTCCGTCAGAACCGATATCAGCAAGCCGTCGTAGTTCGTTACCACCCGAGCGAACTGACCGTGATCCCCGCGCAGCGCGAGACAAAGCCCGCACAAATGCGCCATCCATTGGGTTTTGAGGTTCTCTCCCAGCCGATGACGGCAGGGCCTGACGATTCCGAACACGACGATCCCCCGTGGTGTGTACGACGTTGAGCTGCGGCGTCTCGGCGGCGGCTCGTTCACCCGTACGCTCCAGCCGTCACCCGTCCGCCGTGAAGAATCATATTTCACTCACAGTCAGCAGCGGTGTACCGCACGACCCTTGGGGTACGCGGCCTCTCGACGAATTCGCTGTGCACCAGTACCGTCACGAAACCCCAGCGCGGCGTCTATCCCCTTGGCGCGACATCCGCATCATGCACGACCATGGGGATGCGGAAAGAAGAAAGACCGCTGTGAGAGGAGGCGTCCATGGGATCGGTGCGCAAGGCGAGTGCCTGGCTTGGCCTCGTCGACGACAACGATGACGAGCGTTACTACGACGACGACTACGCCGAGGGATCCGAGACCGGGAGCCGGGAGGTCTGGGTCACGGACCCTCGGGTCAAGGTGGCATCGGAGGCCGCCGAGGAGAAGGGCCGACGCATCGGCACGGTCACCCCGGACAGCTTCCGGGACGCCCGTGGCATCGGTGAGCTCTTCCGCGACGGCGTGCCCGTCATCATGAACCTCACGGCCATGGAGGCCGCCGACGCCAAGCGCGTCGTCGACTTCGCGGCCGGCCTGATCTTCGGCCTGCGCGGCTCGATCGAGCGCGTGTCGAACCGGGTTTTCCTGCTGACCCCCGCCGACACCGAGATCGTCAGCGGGGAACCCGCCGCCCGTCGTGTGGACGGCTTCTTCAACCAGAGCTAGGCAAGGCCGCTCACCGGACCCGCCCGCGGGCGGCGCGGTGGTAGGTCCCCTGTCGGGGTCCTACCGGAACGCGTCGAGACCGGTGAGCGCCTTGCCCAGTACCAGTTGATGCATCTCGACGGTGCCTTCGTAGGTCAGCACCGATTCGAGGTTCGTCGCGTGGCGCATCACGGGGTATTCGAGCGAGATCCCGTTGGCGCCGAGGATCGTCCGTGCCGTGCGGCAGATGTCGATCGCTTCCCGTACGTTGTTGAGCTTGCCGAAACTGACCTGTTCGGGACGGAGCCGTCCCGCGTCCATCCGCCGGCCCAGGTGGTGGGCCAGCAGAATCCCCTTGTGCAGTTCGACCGCCATGTCGGCGAGCTTGGCCTGGGTGAGCTGGAAGCCGCCGATGGGCCGCCCGAACTGCTCACGCGTCTTCGCGTACTCCACCGCCGCCTCGAAACTCGCCCGCGCGGCGCCCATCGAGCCCCACACGATCCCGTACCGGGCGTGGGACAGACAGCTGAGCGGCCCCTTGAGCCCGGTGACCTCCGGCAGTACGGCGTCGGCGGGCAGCCGCACCTCGTCGAGGACCAGCTCGCTGGTGACCGACGCCCGCAGTGACCACTTGTGCTTGATCTCCGGCGCGGAGAAGCCGGGGCGGTCGGTCGGCACGACGAACCCGCGGATCCCGTCGTCGGTCTGCGCCCATACGACGGCCACGCCCGCCACGGACCCGTTGGTGATCCACATCTTGCGTCCGGTGAGGACCCAGTCCCCGCCGTCCCGCTCGGCGTACGTGCGCATGCCCGCGGGGTCGGACCCGTGGTCGGGCTCGGTCAGCCCGAAGCAGCCGATGACCTCGCCGGCGGCCATCCGCGGCAGCCAGGCCTGCTTCTGCTCCTCGCTCCCGAACCGGTGGATCGCGTACATCGCGAGCGAGCCCTGCACGGAGACGAGCGAGCGGATACCGGAGTCCGCCGCCTCCAGCTCCAGACAGGCGAGGCCGTACTGCACGGCGGAGGCTCCGGCGCAGCCGTATCCGTCGAGCGACATCCCGAGGGCGCCGATCGCGCCCAGCTCCCGCGCGAGCTCCCGGATCCCCGGCAGCTCCCCCTTCTCGTACCACTCGGCGACGAACGGCAGCACCCGGCCGGCGGCCCAGGCCCGCACGGTGTCCCGGACCGCCAGATCCTCCACGCCCAGCAGATCGTCGATCCCGAGCGGATCGGCGGGATCGAACGGCGGCAACTTCGAGGAAGCGGACATGGGAGCCTCCGGCACGTAAAACTAGCAGTGATAACTACGGACGATCCTCGACGTTACGACGAGGTACGACGCACGTCCAGAACCGCACCGAAGCCACTGACCACTCCCCCGCAGCCGCCGACGGCGGGGCCACCCCACGGGAAACCCGCACGGTGTGGCACCCCGCACGGGCGGAGCGGGCGGGTAAGGCATGGGTGCGCGCCACGACGCACGGTCAGCGAACGGACTCGACGGGCACGGGCGCACCGGAGCCCTCCCTCGGCCCCGGCACCTCCGCGAGAGCCGCCGGCTCCCCGCACTCCATGGCCCGAGGCAACCGCAGCGCCATCACCGCCCCCAGCAACAACAGCCCCGCACTCACCAGCAACGTCACATGCAACCCGTGCACGAACGCATGGCGCGCAGCGGAACGCAGGGCCTCCCCCGATCCCCCGCCGAGCCGCGCGGCGACCTCGTACGCCTCCCCCAGCGAATGCCCCGCCGCGGCGGCGTCCCCGGGCGGCACCCCCGAAACGGACGCGAGCCCGGGCGCGTACGCCGCGTTCATCACGCTCCCGAGGAGCGCGATCCCGATCCCCGCCCCGAGCTGGTACGACGTCTCGCCGATCGCCGCCGCCCCGCCGGCCTGTTCCGGCGGAGCCTCGCTCAGCATCGACTCGTACGCCCCGAAGAGCGTGATCTCCAGGCCGAAGCCGAGCATCACGAACCCGCTCAGCAGCAGCGGGGCGTCGTCCTCGGCGCCCATCGCCGTCAGGGTGACGACCGCGGCGGCGGTGAGGCAGAAGCCGGAGCACACCATGGTCCGCGGCCCGAAGCGCTGCAGCATCTTCGCCCCGGCCAGCCCCGCGGCCATCGCGGCGACGGTGAGCGGCAGCAGCCGCAGCCCGGTCTCCAGCGGGGAGAGCCCCAGCACGAGCTGGAGATACTGCGCGGCGATCAGTTCGAGGCCGACCAGCGCGAGCATGGCCAGCACGATGCAGCCGACGGAGGTACTGAAGGCGGGCCGGGAGAACATCGTCAGGTCGACCAGCGGATGCCGGCGCCGCCGCTGCCGCCGTACGAAGGCGACGAGAAGTCCGGCGCCCGCCATCAGCGGCACCGCCGTGAACACGCTCAGCGGGTCCTCTCCGCCGCCGAGCCGTTTCACGCCGAGAACCGCGCCGAAGAGACCGGCCGCGGCCATCAGCGCGCCGACGACGTCCCACGGCCCGTCGCGCTCGCCCTTCGACTCGGGCAGCAGGAGCCGGCCGACGGGCAGGCTGACGAGCATCAGCGGAATGTTGATGAGGAAGACCGAGCCCCACCAGAAGTGCTCCAGGAGGAACCCGCCGAGGAGCGGTCCGACGGCCGCGCCCACCGCGGCGACGGCGCTCCAGACGCCGATGGCCAGCGCCCGTTCGCGCCGGGCGGGGAAGACCTGCCGCAGGATGGACAGCGTCGCGGGCATGATCATCGCGCCGCCGACGCCGAGCAGGGCGCGCGCCGCGATCAGCACCTGCGCGCTGTCGGCGAGGGCCGCGACGGCGGACGCGACGCCGAAGAGCGCGTATCCGAGGAGGAGGACGCGTCTGCGGCCGATCCGGTCGCCCAGGGTGCCGAAGAGGATGAGGAGCGAGGCGCAGACGAGCGGGTAGACGTCGACGATCCACAGCAGCTCTATCGCGCCGGGCGTGAGGTCCTCGGTGACGGCGGGCACGGCGACGTGGAGCACGGTGGCGTCGACGGCGACCAGGAGCAGGCTGACACACAGCACCACAAGGACGACCCAGCGGTTTGCACCGGCCCCGGTCTCCCGACGGCGACGCGCGGCGGCCGTGGTCGTCCCGGACATGTACGTACCTCCCAGATGTTCCCTCGCGTTCGGCGATCCGCTGGGTGGGGACTCCCTGCGGCTGCGGCTCGGGAGGAGCGGTGTCCCGGCCCACGCAACAAAGGCGAGTGAGACGTCAGAGTACGCGAGTTCCTCCCGGCGCCGGGTGGTGGACCTCTCACGTTCTCCTGGGACGCGTGTGGCGTGCGCCACGCCTCCCCGTGTACGGCCGTCCGGCCCCCGGGGTCCGAGCACGCCCCCGCCGGGGACCACGGTCGCGGGCCCCCTCGATAATCGAGCCCGTGACCGATCTTGAGACGCCCGCCGCGCCGCCCCGTCCGGGGCCGTCCTGGCGCCGCGCCGCGCCCGCGCTCCTCGGGTACGCGGCGGTGCGCACGCTGGGCCTGGTGGCGCTCGCGGTATGGAGCGCCACCCGGGACACGAGCGCGCTGCGGCTGCTCTCGGCCCGCTGGGACTCCCTCTGGTACTCCAGGGTCGCCGAGCTGGGTTACGGCTACGAGGTGCGCCTGCCCAACGGGGACGTGCACTCGAACCTGGCGTTCTTCCCGCTGCTGCCCTGGCTGGAGCGGGCGGTGTCGGCGGTGTCCCCTCTCTCCCACGCGGACGCGGGCCTGCTGGTGAGCTGGGTCGCCTCGCTCGCGGCGGCCTGGGGGATCTTCGCGGTCGCGGACCATGTGTACGGCCGGCGGGCCGGGGTCTGCGCCGTGCTGGTGTGGGCCGTCCTGCCGGTCGGCATCGTGCAGTCGATGGCGTACAGCGAGTCGTTGTTCACGGGGCTCGCGGCCTGGTCGCTGTACACCGTCCTGACCGGGCGCTGGCTGACCGCCGGCCTGCTCGCCTCGCTGGCCGGTCTGACCCGCCCGGTGGGTGCGGCGGTCGTTGCGGCCGTATGGGTGACGGCGATCGCCTCTTTCGTACGGGAGCGGAGCGTGCGCGCCGAGGACGGCGCGTCCCGGTGGCGGCGCGCCCTGGCGATGCTGATCGCGCCCCTCGGCGCGGCGGGTTACGTCCTGTGGGTCGGCCGTCGCACGGGCGGCGGCCCGCTGGGCTATCTCGACGTCCAGGCGGGCTGGCGCAACGGCTTCGACGGCGGCTACGCGTTCGCCCGGTTCGTCGCCGACAAGTTCACCGCGTTCCCGTCGGCCCTGGCCGGGCTGGGCCTGACCGTCGGGGTCGGCCTGCTCGTATGGCTGTACGTGGTCTGCGTACGGCAGCGGCAGCCGTTGCCGCTCCTGGTGTACGCGGGGGTCGTCATCGCCCTCGCCCTGTGCGCGTCGAGCTATTTCGGCTCGAAACCACGCCTTCTGCTGCCTGCCTTCCCCCTCCTGCTGCCCCTCGCCCTGGCCCTCGCGCGACTGCGAACGTCCAGGTCGGCGTGGGTGCTGGGCGGTGTGGCGGTGGCCTCGGCGGTGTACGGCGCCTGGTGGCTGAACGGGTCCGGTCCGCCGTGATCACACACGGTCGCCGGTGAGCGCCCGGAGAAGTGCACGCAAGCATTCGGTGAACGAATTCGAAAGCGCCATAAAACTTCCCTCCGGAATGATCAATCGAATTGAAGGAAGAGCGGACGGGGGGTTCCATAATCCACGGCGATAAACCCCCGCCTGAGAGCAATCCCACATCACATCGTCATCACAAAGACGGTGCTTCGCCCTGGAACACAGCTCACTCGCTGTAACGTCGATTGAGTGCGTACCGAACGAAAGCTGACTCGTCTGGACCGGGTCTTCGCCCGGCTGGACCGTGAGCCGGAACGACCGGCCCACATCGACGTGCCCCGGATGAGCCGGCACCGGGTGGTCCTCTTCGCGTCCACGCTCGCCTTCTACGCGGCCATCGTGTGGGCCGTCGTGATCACCTCATGGCTGGTCCGGCTCGACTGGCAGGTCATGTTCTTCCGGCCGTACCAGCAGTGGCCGGAGATCCACGCGTTCCTCGACTACTACGTGGTGCTGGGCCAGCGCGGCCCCACCGCCGTGATGATCGCGGCCTGGCTGGGCTGGCGCTCCTGGCGGCAGCACACCCTGCGCCCGCTGCTCACGCTGGGCGCCTCGCTGCTGCTCCTGAACCTCACGGTCGGCGCGGCCAAGATCAGCATGGGCCGCCTCGGTCCGCACTACGCGACCAGCGTCGGCTCGAACGAGATGTGGCTGGGCGGCGACATATTCCCTTCGGGTCACACCGCCAACGCCGTGGTGACCTGGGGCATCCTCGCCTATCTGGCCTCGACGCCGCGGGCCCGCCGCTGGCTGTCCGCCCTCTCCGCCGTGGTCTCCCTCGGCGTCGGCCTGACCACCGTGTACCTGGGTACGCACTGGCTGAGCGATGTGGTGCTCGGCTGGGTCGCCGGACTGCTGATCCTGCTGGCGCTGCCCTGGGTCGAGCCGCTGATCGCGCGTGCCGAGTCCGGCATCTTCGACCTGCGTGACGCCTGGCGAGACCGTCGGCGTGGTACGGGTCCGGCCGAGGTTCCGGTTCCGGCGCCCCTCAAGCCCATCGGCAGCCCGGCCGGCGAGCAGGAGCCCGTGGTGCGTGAGCCGGTGGCCGCGTCCCGGCCGCCCCGGCCGCCGGGCTATCTGGCCCCGGGTCCGCACCTGAGCCGCTCGGAGCGCACACCGGTGACACCGCTCGGCAGCCGCCGGCCGCCGCAGTCGGACCGGGTGACACGTGGCACGGCGTCGGCGCGGCCCCTGGCCGGGGGCTGAGCGCGGGAGCGACGGCGGGGCCGGTACGCACACCGCTGCCTCGCACGCTTCTGCCTGCGGGCCGGTGGGGGCTGGTCGCGCAGTTCCCCGCGCCCCTACGAGCGCCCCTGACGGGGCAGAAGCAGGGGCGCAGCCCCGCTTCTGAGGGGCGCGGGGAACTGCGCGGCCCGCCCCCACCGGCCCGCAGGTTCAAACGCACGGGCCCGGGGCTTTCAGCCCCCACCACCCCGTACCGGACAGGTCACCCCTTCCAGCAGCGCGTCACCCGGCCGTCCGTGACCTCGAAGTTGAGCCGTCCCGACAGGTACTCCATCGTGATGATCGCGCCCGGCGGCAACGACCGCACGGTCGACCAGCCGCGCGCGCGGGCCTGCCGCTCCGCGCCACCGGCGTCGAGGCCGACGTACGCGTCCGGAGTGTCGGAGGGCTCCGCGGGCGGAGTGGGAATCGGTGCCATGCCGCCACGGTAGGCGCCCCCGCGCGGACACGGAACCCCGGGCCCGCCACCATCAGTCACCGGTCCCCCTCCGGTCACGCTTCTGTCACAGGACAACGACACTCGTTCCGGCGCGCCGGCATCAGCGGTTACGCATCGAGCCGTCACACGAACGGGCGGTTCCACACGTTTTCCGCCCGCCTTCGAACGTAATTCCGCGGCGCCGGGGACTATCTCCGAAACGGCCCCGGATACCCCGGTCGAAAGCGGGTATCCGGACCGGTTTCCCTACCTTTTCTTTCCGATTCCGCGGCGCCGCAAGGAAGTTGGCCCGCCACAGGAAATACATGGTTCAAGCACAGAGCCCACGTACGCCCCCTGTCGGAGCGCGGTGCCCCGCGAGCATCATGGCGTGAGCTTCAGGAGGCCCGGGACACGACGAGCGAGGGGGCGGCGATGGGGACGGACACCGCACAGGCGGCGGTACGGCCCGTACCGGTGAGGCGGCCGGGGCGGCTGATCGTGGACTGGCTGACGACCACCGACCACAAGAAGATCGGCCACCTCTACCTGATCACGTCGTTCGCCTTCTTCCTGGTCGGCGGTCTGATGGCGCTGCTGATGCGGGCCGAGCTGGCACGGCCGGGAACGCAGATCATCGACAACAACACGTTCAACCAGATGTTCACGATGCACGGCACGATCATGCTGCTGCTCTTCGCGACGCCGACCTTCGCCGGTTTCGCCAACGAGATCATGCCGCTGCAGATCGGCGCGCCCGACGTCGCCTTCCCCCGGCTGAACATGCTGTCGTACTGGCTGTTCCTCTTCGGCGGGCTGATCGTGCTGGGCTCGCTGCTGGTGCCGGAAGGACCGGCGAACTTCGGCTGGTTCGCGTACGCGCCGCTGAACAGCATGGAGCGGTCGCCCGGTATCGGCGCCGACATGTGGATCATGGGGCTCGCGCTGGCCGGCTTCGGCACGATCCTCGGCGCGGTCAACTTCCTGACGACCATCATCGGGATGCGCGCGCCGGGCATGACCATGTTCCGGATGCCGATCTTCACGTGGAACACGCTGTTCACGTCGATCCTGATCCTGCTGGCGTTCCCGGTGCTCGCCGCGGCACTCCTGGTGCTTGAGGCGGACCGGCGGTTCGGCTCGCAGGTCTTCGCCTCGGCCAACGGCGGGGCACTGCTGTGGCAGCACCTCTTCTGGTTCTTCGGGCATCCCGAGGTCTACATCATCGCGCTGCCGTTCTTCGGGATCATCACGGAGATCATCCCGGTCTTCAGCAGGAAGCCGATCTTCGGCTATCTGACGCTGGTCGGCGCCACGATGGCCATCACCGGTCTGTCCGTGGTCGTGTGGGCCCATCACATGTTCGCGACGGGCGCGGTGCTGCTGCCGTTCTTCTCGTTCGTGTCGTTCCTGATCGCGGTGCCCACGGGCGTGAAGTTCTTCAACTGGACCGGCACCATGCTCAAGGGGTCGCTGTCCTTCGAGACCCCGATGCTCTGGGCGACGGGTTTCCTGGTGTCGTTCCTGTTCGGCGGCCTCACCGGAGTGATCCTGGCCTCGCCGCCGCTGGACTTCCACGTCACCGACACGTACTTCGTGGTCGCGCACTTCCACTACGTGGTGTTCGGCACCGTCGTCTTCGCGACCTTCGGCGGCTTCTACTTCTGGTGGCCCAAGTTCACCGGGAAGATGCTCGACGAACGGCTCGGCAAGATGCACTTCTGGACGCTCTTCGTGGGGTTCCACACCACGTTCCTGGTGCAGCACTGGCTGGGCGCGGAGGGCATGCCGCGCCGCTACGCCGACTATCTGGCGGCCGACGGGTTCACCGCGCTCAACACCCTCTCGTCGATCGGCGCGTTCCTGCTGGGCATGTCGACGCTGCCGTTCCTCTACAACGTCTGGAGGACCGCCAGGTACGGCGAGAAGGTCGACGACGACGACCCCTGGGGCTTCGGCCGCTCACTGGAGTGGGCGACCTCGTGCCCGCCGCCGCGGCACAACTTCACCACGCTGCCCAGGATCCGTTCCGAGTCGCCGGCGTTCGACCTGCACCATCCGCGGTTCGCGGCGATCACACCGCCGCAGACCCGCTCCGGCCAGGAGGACAGCCCGCAGATCCGCTTCGGCCAGGAGCGCCCGGAGGCCGGCCCCGAGCAGTACTGAGCACCGACCGCGGTACTAGGGAGTCGCCGCGGTGACGGCCACCGCGAGGTCGTTGTCGCTCGTGTAGTACGGCCCGGCCGTCACCGGGCCGTACGCCGTCTCCACCGTGACCTTCGGGTACGTGAAGATGGGCTTCTTGTCCGCGATGTCGTCGAGCAGCCGCGCGATCCGTACCCGCGGCCCGCTCTCGCCCGCCGGGCGCAGCCACAGGTCCCACACCCCCTCGGGCAGTTCGGCGTAGTCCACGGTGAAGCGGAACAGCGCCTGGTCCCGGTGGACCCCGATCCTCGGCGCGGGGTCCGTCTCCTCGCGGCCGGCCAGTTCGGCGTACGCGTCCGGGGTGAGCGCGACCCCGTACACCTGGCCGTGGACGCCGAGGCCGCCCTCTCCTATGTGCAGTTCGCCGGCCTCCGCGTGCGGGGCGCGCAGCCAGCTGCGGACGGAGAGGTTGCCGTGCTTGGTCGCGTACGGGATACGGACGGCGACATGGCCGCGCGCGCCGCTCGGCACCCGGTCGACGAGTGAGCGCAGGTCGTTGAGGCCGGGTGTCAGGCGCTGCGGCTCGCCGTCGCCGGTCTGCGCGAAGGCGTCCCAGCGGCCCTCGGGCAGTTCGACCCCGCTGGGCAGCGCGGCGCGCAGCCGGCCGTCGGCGGCCGGGGCGAGCGGCAGCCGGACCTCCTGGAGGCCGTCGCGGTGGAGCAGCACGAGGTGGGTGTCACCGCTCTCGCCGGTCTCGACCATGTCGAAGGTGAGACCGCCCGCGGAGTCGGCGAGGCAGTCGGCACGCGGCAGCACGGCGGCGTCCTCGTCGGTGGGCGTCTGCGTGGTCTGCGGAGCCAGCGTCATCATGCGGAACGCTCCTTCCCGAATACGGTCAGTCCGGCGTCCCGGGCGGCATACGCGCTGCCGAGCAGGGCTCCTCGGGTGCGGTGCAGCGAGCCGCGCACCCGGCCGATCTTCGAGGTGCCGCCCCGCGAGACGAGACCGCTGAAGATCGATTCGTACCGTTCGGCGATCCGGGACGGGTCGAAGCGCTCGGAGTCCTTGAGTGCCGCGCCCGCCATCTGCTGGCGCAGCGCGTCGTCGTTGATGAGTTCCAGCAGGCCCCCCGCGATGGCCTGGACGTTTCCGACCTGCACGAGGCGTCCGTCGACACCGTTGTCGATGATCTCCCCCGGGCCGTGCGGGCAGTCGGTGGAGACGACGGGCAGACCGCAGCGCATGGCCTCGACGATGGTCATGCCGAAGGATTCGAGGCTGGAGGTGACGGCGGCGATGGAGCCCTTGGCCCACTCCGGCTCGATGGGGTTGGCCGCTCCCATCAGCAACACGTGGTTGTAGAGGCCGAGTTCGTCGATGAGACGGCGCAGCTTGTCCTTCTGCTTCCCGCTGCCGTAGATCCGCAGGCGCCAGTCGGGCCGTTCGGCGCGCACCAGGTCGAAGGCCTTGATCAGCAGGTCGTACCGCTTGACCGGGGCGAGCCGGCCGGCCGCGACGACCCATTTGCCGGTGCCGTCCGCGGGCTCTATGCCGGGCGCGGGCACCGAGTTGGGCACGGCCTCGACGCGCACCCCGGGCAGCCGCATCTTCGTGCGGTACGCGGTGGCGTCCGCCTCCGTGGTCGTGGTGACCGCGTCCAGGCGGGGGTAGGCGCCGCGCAGTTCGGTGCGCAGCCCGACGGAGTGGCTGTCGAGGGTGAGGTGCTCCTGGCCGACGCGGGACGGGCCGCGCCTGGTCTCGCGGGCCAGATGCACGTTCAGGCCGGGGCGGGTGCCGACCACGACGTCGGCGTCGGTCGTGGAGAGATGCTCGGCGATACGGCGGTCGGTCAGGGCGCTGTACTGCTCGTAGCGGATCTCTCCTTTCGGGAAGACCCGGGCCGGTTTCCGGTAGTCGGGGTCGTCGCCCTCGTAACCAGGACTGCCCTTGCGTACGTCGACGAGGTGGCGCAGGCGGACGCGCGGGTTCCGTGTGAAGACCGGCTCCTCGCGGTGGCGGAGGACGGAGACGATCTCCACGTCGTGCTGCTCGGCAAGGGTGTTCGCAAGGTTGTACGTCGTCCGGATCGTCCCACCGATTCCGTAGGCGTTGTGTATAAGGAAAGAAATCTGCATGCGTCCCCGTATCTCCGGCTCATCCAGCTACCAGAGGGTTAGACCCGGGTACGGATGTGATGGTTGGGCTCCCTTATCACTCTGTGCCCGAACAGTTGCGCCATCGGTAAGCAGATGAGGGAACCTTTTGGGGCCCGCACGCATCAGGGCTTGTAGGAGAGCTGCGGGACGTCGTGGCACTCGCGGTCCATGTCCCCCTGGCTCACCCATCCACGGGCGTCCTCCCAGCGGGCCACGGACAGGCACGTCCTGCGCGTCCTGGGCGGTTCGGGCAGGTGGTCGAACCGGACCGGCAGCAGCAGCCCCTTCGCGGTGTACGGCTTCCCCCCGGCCATGTACCGGTCGACGCACGCGCGCGTGACGCCCGTCTTCGCGCAGGACCGGGCCGCGTCCGTGAACCACATGGCGGCGGCCCACCCCTCCACCTGCCACTGGGAGCGGGTCCTCAGTTCCTTCGTGCCGTCCCGGAACTCCCGTACGGCCTCGTGGCCGGTGTCCTCGTAGTTGCGGCTCGCGCCCGTCGCCCACAGGGTGTTGCGGCAGCGCGGGGCGTCCTTGTAGTCCTTCGGGACGGTGGACGTCCAGTTCTGCACGTTGGTGACCTTGGCGAGGACCTCGGCGCCGACGTCGTCCATCGCCTCGCACAGTTGGGCGTTCCCGTAGGTGTCGATGGCGTCGAAGACCAGGTCGGCGCCCTGCTCCCGCAGATCTGCCGCGGCGGCACGGAAGTTGGGCAGCGCGAAGTCGACCTGCTCGGTGACGACCTCGTACCCCTCGGCCTTCAGGCCCCGGACCACGAGCCGGGCGTACGCCGCCGACGCGGACTGGTTGTACGAGACGACGGCCGCCGTACGCGCGCCGTGCTTCTCCTTGAAGTAGCGGTAGATCTCCGTGCCGCCGTACAACTCGCCGTCCCAGCCGGGCTCTCCGTTCCGTGGCGCGAGGCTGCCGTAGATCCCGTAGAGGTGCGGGTACGTGTCGTAGGCCGCGCCGATGGGCTGGCCGCCGATGTCGGGCACGCGCGCGTGGGACACCCGGGAGGCGCCCGCGTAGTCGAGGGCGGTGGTGGCGACGAGGGCCACCACCTTGTCCTCGTCGACGAGCCGGTGCACGCACTCGTTGTTGCCGACGCCGCTGCCGCCGTCGTCGCACGTACGCACCTCGACCCTGCGTCCCGCGATACCGCCGCGCGCGTTCAGGGCGTCGAAGTAGGCCTTCGCGCCGTCGCGCGGCCCGGTGAAGGCGTCGGCGCCGACCGGGCTGGTGGCGCTCGTGACGATGCCCACGCGGATCGGTTCCGCGGTGGTGCGGGCGGGCGTGCGGTCGCGCCGGTTCTCGAAGTCGCTCTCCGGGAGGCGGCTGCCGCAGGCCGTGCCCACCAGGAGCAGCAGGAACAGCAGGCCCACGACAGCGGATTCAGCAGCCCGGCCCGGGCGAGGCATTGCCGCTCAGGGTGACGAGACCGCAGAGCGTCTTGACCGACACCTTCCAGGTGCCGTCCTGTTCGACGGAGGTCCCGGCGGCGTCCGGCATGACCGTGGCGCCCTTCAGGGTGAGGGTGTACGTGACGTCCGCGTCGGTCGGCGAGGTGAAGGCAACCTTGCCGACCGTCGCCTCGACCTGCCCGCCCCGCTCGTCACCGCTGAAGCCCTTCAGGACCGCGCCCATCTCGTCGCCGTTCTCCAGGACGGCCTGTTTCTCCTTCGGGGGGACGGCGGGGTCGAAGAACTTCTTCCAGTTCTCCTTGATCTCCTTCTCGGCCGCCGCCGGGTCGTCCGGCGCGCTCGTGCTCGGACTCGGACTCGGTTCGGCCTTCGAGGTCCGCTCCGCGGAGGGCGAGGGCGGATCCGTGTCGTCACCACCACTGTCGTCGCCGCACGCCGTGAGGGCCGGGGCGAGCAGGAGAACCGCCACCACCAGCCGCCGGCCCGTACCTCGCCTGAGATCACTCCCGAGAACCATCTGGCTCACCACCGGGTGTCGGTCCGGGCCGTGCACGCCCGGAGCTTTCAGGGACAGCTTCCAGAAGGCATAGTGCAAGTCCGTCGGCGGACTTGGAAGACAGCCGGACACATCATGTGGAGCCCCCATGCGGACTGCTCGACCGCGGAACGTGCGTCCCGTCCTCTGGACCGGGTGGGCCGCGCTCGCCACGGGCGCCGTACTGTGCGTCCTCGGCTGGTACGGGATCTCCGGCGAGCGCTACGCGGAACGGCAGTTGCCGTACCTCGCGTCCTGCACGGTGCCCGGCGCGGCCCTGATCATCGCCGCGGCGGTCCTCCTCACCCACGGCGGGAACGCGCTCGCGGCGACCCGTGTGGAGGAGCTGTACGGGCTCCTGGTGGCGGCCGACCCGGCCGGTGCCGATGGAACCGCCGCGGGACAGCCGGCCGGCGCGCCCGTGGCCGTCAGCGGGGATCTGCTGATGGTGCCGGGCGGCACGCTGTGGCACCGCGCGGACTGCCCGCTCGTCGCCGGAAAGCCCGAGGCCCTGCCGGTCGACTCACGGGTCCTCGCGGGCGGGGACCTCGCCCCCTGCCCGATCTGCGAACCCACGGCCTCGAACGACCCCCCGGGCGACGCCCCGCACGAATCCCCGGGCGAATTCCCTGACGCCTCCTCGGACGGCCCGCCGTCCGGGGCGGCGGCCGGCTGATGCCGTCGCTGACGTACGACCTCACGCTCGCCGGGCTCTCCGTGGGCAGCGCCGCCGCGCTCACCGGGATCGGCCTGGTCGTCACGTACCGCGCGACCGGCGTGCTCAACTTCGCGCACGGCGCGATCGCGATGGTGTGCGCCTGTCTGCTGCGCCAGCTCACCGTCGAGTGGCACTGGCCGCTCGCGTTCGCCGCGCCGCTCACGCTGCTCGTGGTGGCCCCGGCGACCGGTGTGGCGCTGGAACGATTCGTCTTCCGCCCCCTGGCCGTCCTGGGCGGCGACCCCGCGCAGACCCTCGTCGCGTCCATCGGCGTGTTCGTCCTGCTCGTCGGCGGGGCCGCGCTCGTGTGGGGCCCGGGCGCGCGCTCGGACGCGCCGACGCTCGTTCCCGCGGATCCCTGGGGCCAGTTGGCCGTGACGCTCGTGCTGGCCGCGGGCGTGGGAGCGGTGATCCGCTGGACCCGCTTCGGCCGGGAACTGCGGGCCGTCGTCGACGACCGCTCGCTCGCCGCCCTGACCGGCGTCGACGCCGACCGGGTGGCCGCGGCGGGCTGGGCGTTCGGCTCGTTCACCGCGGGCCTGACGGGGGTGCTGCTGGCTCCGTACGTACGCCTGGACCCGTACGGCATGCCCCTGCTGGTGATGGAGGTGGTGGCGGTCGCGGTGGCCGCCCGGATGCGCAGCCTGCCGACGGCGGTGCTGGTGGCCCTTGCCATCGGCGTCGCCCAGAGCCAGCTGACCCGGCTGCACCCGGCGGGCCGCCTGGAACCCCTCCTCCAGGCGGTGGGCGCGAACCTCTTCGTCGTCGTCCTGCTGGTCGCCGCCCTGGTGCTGCCGGGGATCGGCACCCGGGACGCCCTCCCGCGCACGGCGACGGCCCGCGTGCCGACCCCGGCGGGCGCGTGGATCGTCGCCGTGGTCCTGTTCCTCCTCCCCCTGGGCTTCGCGGGCTCGGACCTGCGCACGGCCGTCCAGGTACCGGCGCTGGGCGTCGTCCTGCTCTCGCTGGTCGTGGTGACCGGCCGAGGCGGCCAGATCTCCCTCGGTCAGGCCGCGTACGCGGGTCTGGGCGCCCTCTTCACGGCGCTGCTGGCGGCGGGCCGCTTCCCCGGCCTGCCCGAGCTCCCGGAATCGGCCGCGCTCATGGCCGCCGTGCTGCTGGTGGCGCCCCTGGGCCTGCTGACCGGCTGGCCCGCCGTCGGCCGGCACGGTCTGGCCCTCGCCCTGGCGACCTTCGCGGTGGGCGTCGGCGTCAGCCGTTTCGTCTTCGCCCAGCCGTACGCGACCTCGGGCCTCGCCCTGGGCCGCCCGGCGGGCTTCGAGGACGACCGCGCGTACTACGCGCTGGAACTCCTGCTCCTCGCGGGCGCGTCGGCGGCCGCCCACGCGTTGCGCCGAGGCCGTACCGGCCGGGCCCTGGCCGCGATGCGGGACCACGAGGCGGGCGCGTCGGCGGCGGGTGTCCGCGTCCCGCGCCTCAAACTGACGGCCTTCGTGGCGGGCGCCGCGCTGGCCGCGCTGGGCGGCGGCATGCTCGGCATGGGCGTGCGCGCCTTCGACCCGGCGGCCTACGACCCGGTCCGCGGGCTGCTGTGGTTCGCCGCGATCGTGGTGCTCGGCGCCGACAGCGTCCTGGGCGCCCTGCTCGCGGCGGCGCTCCTGGTCGGCCTCGACGCGGGCACCCGGGGCGGGGTGGCGGCGGCGACGATCGGCCTCCTGGCGGTCCTCGTCGGCCGCTTCCCCGGCGGCCCGTACGAGGCCCTGCGCTCGGCGGCCGAACGCCTGCGACCGGGCCTGCGCCCGCGCCGGGATTCGACGTTGACCCCGCTGGGGGTCGGGGCGAGGCGAGCGGTACGGGCGCGGGGCCTGGGCGCGCCCCGGGGGCCGGGGGGTGCCACGAGCGGGACGCGCTCACCCGGGACGCGCTCACCCGGGGCGCCCGTCACGGCAGCGCGCACGGCGGGGACGCCCGCGGCAGGGACGCCCGCGGTGGGAGCGCCCCCGGCGGGGGCGCCTGCCGGCCCGAACACGCTGCGCCTTCGCGTCGGCGGGCGGCCGGTGGTCCGGCGGTCGGTACCGCCGGTCGGGTCCGACGCCGACGGATCCGACACCGGCGGATCCGGCGCCAGCGGGTCCGACGCCGGCGGATCCGACACCGGCGGGTCCGGCGCCAGCGGGTCCGACGCCGGCGGATCCGTTACCGGCGGATCCGACACCGACGGATCCGACACCGACGGATCCGCTGCACGGTGGCCGTCCGGCACGGCAGAACGGGCCGGGCCCGGCCGGGGCACGCCCCCTGGGGCGCCGCCCGCGCCGGGCACGGGCCGGCAGGAGGGGGAGGCCGGGCACGACGCCGGCGAGGTGCCCGGCCCGGCCCCGGGCGAACACACCCCGGCGCCCCCGGGTGTCCCGAGTCCAGCGACACCGGGGACACCCCGCCCCGGGGCCGCTCCCCGGGATGCCCGCGCGGCGGAGCAGACCGGCCCCGACCACGCCCCTGGCCGGCGCACACCTTCCGGGCCGCCGCCCGCGCCCGGCACCAAAGCCTCCGACAGGACCGCCGATGCCCGCCCCGGCGGGTACAACGGGCACGGCGGGCACGACGGCGGCGAGGCGCCCGGGGCGGCCCAGGGCGAGCGCGCCCCTGGCCCGCGCACGCCCCCGGGGCCACCCGCGGGGCGCTCGGCGGGCTCGGGCGTCGCCGGTGGCACCGCTGGGACCGGTGCGGGGAGGCGCGGCCGTGCCCGTGAGATGGGGCCCCGCCGCCCCCGGGGCGGACGTGTGGCGCCCGGTCTCCCCGTCCTGCGGGCCCGGGCCCTGCGCGTCGCCTACGACGGGTTCAGCGCTCTGGACGGGGTCGACCTCGATCTCCCACCCGGCCGGATCACCGCGGTCGTCGGGCCCAACGGGGCCGGGAAGAGCACGCTGTTCCACTGTCTCGCCGGAACCGTCCGACCGGTGTCGGGCAGGGTCGTACTCGGGGAACGGGACATCACCCGGCTGCCCGCCCACGCACGGACACGGCTCGGCGTCGCCCGCACGTTCCAGCAGTTGGCCGTCTTCCCGACCCTGACCGTGGCCGAGAACGTCCGCGTGGGCGCCGAGCAGGGGCGCATCGTGGACACGGGAGCGGCGGAACGGGCGCTGCGGCTGCTCGGGCTCGACGGAGCCGTCCGGACGCTGCCGGCCGCGGGCCTGCCCACCGGAACCCTGCGGCGGGTCGAACTCGCCCGGGCCCTCGCCGGAAGCCCGCGCGTCCTGCTGCTCGACGAACCCGCGGCCGGGCTCGACACGGGCGAGGTGACGGCACTGGCCCGGGTGCTGCGCGCGCTCGCCGCCGACGGAACGACCCTGTTGGTCGTCGAGCACGATCTCGACCTGGTGGCCGACCTCGCCGACACCGTGCACGTCATGACCGCGGGCCGCGTCGTCGCCTCCGGCCCCGCCGACCACGTACTCGAAAAACTGGACGCGTACGCCGAGTTGAACGAGTACGCCGAGTTCGACGGGCTCAACGGGCTCGATGGGCTCGATGGGCTCGATGGGCTCGACAGGTTCGACGGATGAGCGCGGCCGGGGTCTCGCTGCGCCACGCGCGCGTGCGCTACGGCCCGCTGGAGGCCCTGCACGGTGTCACCCTCCACGCACCCGCCCCCGGCGTCACCGTCCTGCTCGGCCGCAACGGCTCGGGCCGTACGACCGCGCTCCGCGCCCTGGCAGGCACCCTGCCCCTGTCCCACGGCGCTGTGGTCTGGGACGGCGCCGACGTCACGTGCCTGCCCCCGTACGAACGGGCCCGCCGGGGCCTGTGCCTCGTCCCGGACCGCCGCGCGGTGTTCGCCTCGCTCACGGTCCGCGAGAACCTGGAACTGGCCGCCCGCGGCCAACCCCTCTCGTTCGCCCTCGACGCCTACCCCCAGCTCGACTCCCTGCTGCCCCGGCGAGCGGGCACGCTCTCCGGCGGTGAGCAGCGCATGCTCGCCCTCTCCCGTGCCCTGCTGGCACGCGCGCGCGTGGTCCTCGTCGACGAACCCGCGCAGGGCATGTCCCCGACGGTCGCCGCCCGCACGTACGAGCTGCTGCGCGGCCTCGACGCCTGCGTGGTCGTGGCCGAACAGCGGCTGCCGCCGGGCCTGTGCGCCGGAACGACGATCGTGTACGAACTCCGGCGCGGCGCGGTCGTGTTCAGCGGCGAGGCGACGGAGACGGTGACGTCCACGACAACGGCAACGGCGATGACAGCGGCAACGGATCCACCAGGACCGGCGAAGCCGACGTGACCGGCGCGGAAGGGGCGGCCGAGGGGACCGAAGGTACTGGCCGGGTCGAGGGGGTCGGATGGGCCGAAGGGACCGGCGGTGGCGACGGGGCCGGTGCGGCCTGCGGGGCTGCCGACGGGGCTACTGACGGGGTCGGCTTGCTCGGGCCGCTCGGGCCGCTCGGACGGTTCGGGCGGCTCGGGGCAGGCGCGGATGTCCCCCCTCCCCCGGCCTGGGAAGTGAGCCGCCGTCCCGGGCCCGCCCCCTTGGGAAGCCGCAGCATCGTACCCACGTTCAGACGGTCGGGACGCGCCCCGACCATCTGCCGGTTGAGCTTGTAGAGCGCCTTCCACCCGCCCTTGACGCGGTACGACCGGGCGATCGACGAAAGGCTCTCCCCCCGCCTCACCACATGTGCGCGGCCCGTGAGCCGGTACCGCTTGGCACAGACGGGCCACGCCTTCCAGCCCTGGACGCGCAGCACTTCCTCCGCGACCCTGATCTGCTCGTCGCGCGTGGCCAGATCGGCCCGCCGCGCGTAGGCCAGGCCGCCGAACGCCCGCCAGGTGGGCTGCCAGAACTGCAGCCCTCCGTAGAAGCCGTTCCCGGTGTTCGCGTTCCAGCGGCCGGAGCTCTCGCACTTCGCGACGCAGCCCCACGGCCAGCGGTCCTTCGCACAGGCGTACGGCGCCCGGTCCGCCGTCGCGGGGCCGGACGCCGGGGTCGGTGGTGCCGCCGCCTCCGCGGCGGGGGCCGGCAGGGCCAGCACCGCGACGACGACGGCCACGTACCGCATGCGCTTGATCGACATCGGGCCACGCTAGGTGGGGGTACGGCGGTCTCGGACGAGCCGCGCGGACGGTCGAAGGGGCCCCACCCGGTCGGCCGACCGGGTGGGGCCCTGGGACCCTCGGGCAGGAGCGCCGGCTGCGGGCCCGGTGGGGGCTGAGCGCGCAGTTCCCCGCGCCCCTAAGAGCCGCAAAACCAGGGGCGCAGCCCCGCTCTTGAGGGGCGCGGGGAACTGCGCGGCCCGCCCCCACCGGACCCGCAGCCAAACCGCGGCTCAGATCCCCAGCCGGGACGATGGGATCAGGGTCCCGCCACACCCCCTGGAGGGCCAAGAAGCAGGGGCGCAGCCCGCTTTCGAGGGGCGCGGGGAACTGCGCGGCCCGCCCCCACCGGGTCGCAGCCGAACCGCGGCTCAGAGCCCCAGCCGCTGTCCAGGGACGATGACATCGGGGTCCCCGCCGATGACAGCCCTGTTGGCGGCATAGAGACGCTGCCAGCTCGTCCCGTGACCCGCCGCGATACCACTCAGCGTGTCACCACCGCGGACGGTGTAGTCGCCACGCGTCGAGCCACGACCGGTATGCCCCGTGGATCGCTCCGCCGACTCCGCCGATTCCGCCGACTTGGACGGTTTCGACGGTTTCGACGGCACGGCCTCGGCGGGCACGCCGGACGTGGACCCCGCCGGAGCGCTCCCGGACGCACCCGCGCGGGCCGCGCAGGTGGGCCACGCGCCCCACCCCTGCGCACGCTGCAGCTTTGCGGCGACAGCGATCTGCTGCGCCCTGGATGCCTTGTCGGCCGTGGACGCGTACGCCGTACCGCCGTACGCGCGCCAGGAGCCGGCGGAGAACTGGAGCCCTCCGTAGTAGCCGTTCCCGGTGTTGATGTGCCAGTTGCCGCCGCTCTCGCACCGGGCGATGCGGTCCCACACCCCACCGTCCGCCGCGGCGGCGTCGCCGTTCGCGGCGAGCAGTCCGAGCGGGGCGAGCAGCGCCGCCCCGGCGAGAACCGCGGTCGTACGAGCCTTACGCGTGTTGTCGGCACATTCGGACATGTATTTCCCTCTCGAAGGACCCGGGGTCCCCCGAGGCGGTACGGGACCGCCGCGTCTCGACACGGTCGCCCCGACCCGCCCCGTCCGCCGGAGGTGGTGCGGAGTGATGCGGGTGATGCGGGTCGTGCGGGTGGTGCCGAGTAGCTCTTCTCGCTGGACGGCCGTGCGGTCGGCGGACGTACCCGAGCGGTGCTCGCTGCACACGACGGAGCAATGTAGAGAGCGAAGAGGCCCGATATCAACCAACTCCTTGTCATTCCAGGCCAGTTCACCGTTACCGTAGGTATCGTCGATTTTGAGCCACCCACTTCATTCGTGGATTTCCTGATTTGTCGACCCTCGACCCCGGTGATCTGTGACTCACGTCACCGGACCAACTCCCCCGCTGATCACGGGAGTTGGCATGGAGTGACGGATTCCGCCGTCGGCTTCACCCTGTGCGCAGGATGGTTCGATTCCGTTCGCTCCGGGGCGTGACCCCTGCCACAGATCCTCCGTTGTCTTCTTCATGAGCCGGGAACCCATCCGGTTCACGGACCGGGAGCCCCCGGCCACAACACGCACCGCACCCGAGGAGCCCCCCGTGCCGCGCATGCTCGACGTCAGCGACGACGTACGCGCCGAGATCGGCGACGAAGAAGCCGACCGGCTGCTCGCCGGAGAGAACGCCCCGGGCAGTTACGACTGCACGTCCTGCCGCACCCAGGGCGACTCCGAACAGGAGCGCACCAGCACCGTCCTGTTCATCGGCGACGAGACGGCCGTACTCGCGTTCGCCCACGCCACCTGCCTGCCCTCGCAGGTCGTCCAGGTGACCGAGGAACAGCTGCAGGGCGCCGTCCGGTCCATCACCGGGGACGAGCGCCCCTCCGAGGCCCTGCCCGAGCAGGCCGTCCTCGGCGTCACCAGCGGACTCATCCTGCTCGGCGGCGAGCTGCACCCCGCGCTCGTCGTCGAACCGACCGGGCGCATCGCCCGGCCGGGCACGACGGGAGGGGGCGGCGACGACTTCCTGCCGCTCCTCATCGAGCAGGGCTTCATGCCGGTCAGCCAGCTCACCGAGGTGCCGCCCGTGCTGCACGGCTGGTCCGTGCTGCTCGCCATGGGCCAGCTGCACGCGGTTCTGCAGCCCAGCAGCACCGGTGGCTCGCCCGTCGCCTGGTGGCAGGCCCATCAGCCGCTCCAGGTCACCGACAGCTGGCGGGCGGCCGCCAACAAGCACCAGCAGGTGCTGCTGTTCGCCGCCCCGGTCGGCTCGATCGGCCGTCAGCCCCGCGAGGACCTGCTGCGCGACGCCCTCGACAAGGCCGCGGTGGGCGGCCGACTGGTGGCGAGCGCGATGCCCCTGGCCGGCACCTGACCGGCATCGGGCCAGCACCGGGCCAGCACCGGGCCAGTGCCTGACCGGCACCGGACCGGCGTCGGACCAGCCCCGGGACTCGCAGCGCTGTGACCTGCGAAAGCGGGCCGTCGGCCGCATCCGAAGGGCGGCGGGGTCGTTGGCACATACGTGCACATCTACGACACCCCCCGCCGCCCGCCCTGCCCGACACCGATCCCGGCCATGCGGCCGGCCCGGGACACCACGCGCAGCTCTTCGGCCACCCCGATCTACGACGCGCTCTACGCGGAGTACCTCAGGACCTTCCGGGCCCTGCCGGGTGACCGCATCGGCGAGGAGGAGCTGGGCTTCACTGCCTTCGGGATCAGCCCGTACGGACCGGGGCTGCCCGGACCGGGGCTGCACGCCACCGGCCCGCACGGCGCCGGTCCGCTCAGCAGTGGCTCGTACGGCTCGGGGACGTACACACCGGCCGTGTACGGCATGCGGCAGGTCGCCGGGCAGCACCAGACGGGGTACGCGGCCACGTACCAGAGCCCGGCGGTCACCTCCGTCCGGCAGCCGGCGACACGGCAGCACGCCACGGGCCTGACGCCGGCGGCGCTGCCGCCCGGCCCGCGCAGGGAACGCTGACGTGAGCTGACACGAACGGGAGAGGGCCCCTGCTGCACGCAGGGGCCCTCTCCCGTGTTCACGCACACCGCTCGTGCGGCGGCGGCTACTTCTTCTTGCCGCGCTTCTCGCGCACCCGCACCGAGATGTGGATCGGCGTGCCCTCGAAGCCGAACTCCTCACGCAGTCGGCGCTCCACGAAACGGCGGTAGCCGTGCTCGATGAAGCCCGAGGAGAAGAGCACGAAACGCGGCGGCTTGGTGCCCGCCTGCGTGCCGAAGAGGATGCGCGGCTGCTTGCCGCCCCGGATCGGGTGCGGGTGGGCGGCGACCAGTTCGCCCAGGAAGGCGTTCAGACGGCCCGTCGGGACGCGCGCCTCCCAGCCCGCCAGCGCTGCCTCGATCGCCGGGACCAGCTTCTCCATGTGGCGGCCCGTACGCGCCGAGACGTTGACGCGCGGCGCCCACGCCACCTGGAGGAGCTCGGTGTCGATCTCCCGCTCCAGGTAGTAGCGGCGCTCCTCGTCGAGGGTGTCCCACTTGTTGAAGGCCAGGACGATCGCGCGGCCCGCCTCGACGGCCATCGTCACGATGCGCTGGTCCTGGACGCTGATGTTCTCGCTGGCGTCCAGCAGGATGACCGCGACCTCCGCCTTCTCGACGGCGGCGGCGGTGCGCAGCGAGGCGTAGTAGTCGGCGCCCTGCTGGAGGTGGACCCGCTTGCGGATACCGGCCGTGTCGACGAACTTCCAGGTGACACCGCCCAGCTCGATCAGCTCGTCGACCGGGTCGCGGGTGGTGCCGGCGACCTCGTTGACGACCACGCGGTCCTCGCCCGCCACCTTGTTCAGGAGCGACGACTTGCCGACGTTCGGGCGGCCGATGAGCGCGATGCGGCGGGGGCCGCCGACGGGGATGCCGAAGGTCTGCTCCGGGGCCTCGGGCAGCGCCTCCAGGACGGCGTCCAGCATGTCGCCGGTACCGCGGCCGTGCAGCGCGGAGACGGGATGCGGCTCGCCGAGCCCCAGGGACCAGAGGTACGAGGCGTCGGCCTCGCCGCTCAGACCGTCGACCTTGTTGGCGCACAGGACGACGGGCTTGCCGGCCTTGCGCAGCAGCCGGACGACCGCCTCGTCGGTGTCGGTGGCGCCGACCTTGGCGTCGACGACGAAGACGACCGCGTCGGCCGCCTCGATCGCGAACTCGGCCTGCGCGGCCACGGACGCGTCGATGCCGAGGACGTCCTGCTCCCAGCCGCCGGTGTCGACGAGCTTGAAGC
Source organism: Streptomyces sp. NPDC017991 (assembly GCF_044328075.1). Lineage (NCBI taxonomy): Bacteria > Bacillati > Actinomycetota > Actinomycetes > Kitasatosporales > Streptomycetaceae > Streptomyces > Streptomyces sp. NPDC017991. The sequence continues at coordinate 479,965 of NZ_JBIRGP010000007.1, forward strand.
GGCGGCCCGCCCACTCCGCGTCGTAGGTGACGCGGTCGCGGGTGACGCCCGGCTTGTCCTCGACGACGGCCTCGCGGCGGCCGATGATGCGGTTCACCAGGGTCGACTTGCCGACATTCGGGCGGCCGACGACGGCGAGGACCGGGAGCGGGCCGTGGCCCGCCGCCTCGATCGCGCCCTCGATGTCCTCGGCCTCGAAGCCCTCTTCCGCGGCGAGCTCCATGAACGCTGCATATTCGGAGGCCTCGACCTCGCCAAGCGCCCCGTGCTCGTGTTCCGAGCCGTCGGGCTGGATCTGGTCGTTCATGAAGTCCGTACCTCGTTCATCGTGGTGATCGGTGGAACCGCCCGTATCGGGAGATCCACTACTCAAGTGTCGCTCAGCGTCCCGTGAGACGCCTGGCGTTTTCCAGGTGCGCGGAGAGCTGCTTCTGGATGCGCACGGTCGCCTCGTCGAGTGCCTTGCGCGTACGCCGTCCGCTGCCGTCGCCCGCCTCGAAGGGGTCGCCGAAGACGACGTCGACCCGGCTCCGCAGCGGGGGCAGCCCCTTTATCAGCCGTCCGCGCCGCTCGGTGCTTCCCAGGACGGCGACCGGCACGATCGGGGCCCCGCTGCGGACCGCGAAGTAGGAGAGCCCGGCGCGCAGCGAGGCGAAGTCTCCCTCGCCGCGGGTGCCCTCGGGGAAGATCCCGAGGACTCCGCCGTCGTCCAGGACGCCCAGCGCCCGGGTGATCGCGGTGCGGTCGGCGATCGTGCGGTCCACCTTCACCTGCCCGATGGCGAGCAGGAACGGGTCCAGCGGGCCGACGAACGCCTCCTTCTTGATCAGGAAGTGCGTCGGCCGGGGTGCCACACCCATGACCATCGGGCCGTCGATCATGTGGGAGTGGTTGACGGCGAGGATCGCCGGACCGGTCGCCGGAACCCGCCAGGCCCCCAGGACGCGCGGCTTCCACAGCCCGTACATCAGGCCGACGCCGATACGGCGGCCGACGTCGGCCCGCCGGGCCGTCGGGGCTGTGTTCGCTGCGTTCCGGGCTTCGCTCACTTCGTGGCCCGCTTCTCCTCGACGAGGGTGACGACACACTCGATGACCTGCTGGAGCGTGAGGTCGGAGGTGTCCACCTCGACCGCGTCGGCCGCCTTCGCGAGCGGAGAGGTCTTGCGGGTGGAGTCGGCGGTGTCCCGCTTGATGAGCGCCTCGCGGGTGGCGGCGACGTCGGCGCCCTTCAGCTCACCGCTGCGGCGGGCGGCGCGGGCCTCCGGCGAGGCGGTCAGGAAGATCTTGAGGTCGGCGTCGGGCAGCACGGTCGTACCGATGTCCCGGCCCTCGACGACGATGCCCTGCCCGGCCGCCGACGCGATCGAGCGCTGCAGCTCGGTGATCCGGGCGCGGACCTCGGGGACGGCGCTGACCGCGCTGACCTTCGAGGTGACCTCCTGGGTGCGGATGGGGCCCGCGACATCCGTGCCGTCGACCGTGATGGCGGGCGCCGCGGGGTCCGTACCGGACACGATGTCGGGCTTGCCCGCCGCGTCCGCGATGGAGGAGGGGTCGGCGATGTCGATGCCGTTGTCCACCATCCACCAGGTGATCGCCCGGTACTGGGCGCCCGTGTCCAGGTAGCTCAGACCGAGCTGTGCCGCGACGGCCTTCGAGGTGCTCGACTTGCCGGTGCCGGAGGGACCGTCGATGGCGACAATCACGGCCGGGGCGGTCCGGGCGTCGGTGGATTCCACGGGTGCGGACACCTTCCTGGTACGGGGTACTGGCTGGTTCGGGCACGAGCGCGCCCCGAACAAGGTTACTGGCTCCCCGGACCCCGGCTTACGGCCCCCGCGACGCCCCGGCCCCACCCCCGCCGCCGTCTCCGCCCCCGCCCCCGTCACCGCCTTCGTCAGCGTCCCTGCGCCAGGTTCACGACGATCACCGGGACCAGGGCCGCCACCGGGATCGTCAGCCCCACGGCGAGCGGCGACGGCCCGCCCGCCCGTCCGCCGGGTGACCGGGCGGGATACCCCGCCCCATGCCACCGGATCCGAGCCGCCCCACCATGCGACAGGCCCCCACCCGCAGGGGATCACTGACCGACCTCCGCACACGGATTACCGCACGCGCCCTACTGCCGAATCGCCCAGCCCCGCTCCCGCAGAGCCGCCGTCAACACCGCCGCGGCCGACGGCTGCACCGACAGCTCGATCAGCCCCACCTGCTGACCGGTCGCGTGCTCGATACGGACGTCCTCGATGTTGACGCCCGCGCGGCCCGCGTCGGCGAAGATGCGCGCCAGCTGGCCCGGCTGGTCGTCGATGAGGACGACGACGCTCTCGTACGTGGCGGGAGCGGTGCCGTGCTTGCCGGGGACGCGGATCTGGCCGGCGTTGCCGCGGCGCAGGACGTCCTCGATGCCGGTGGTGCCGACGCGGCGTTTGGCCTCGTCGGAGGACTGGAGGGCGCGCAGGGCCTGCACGGTCTCGTCCAGGTCGGCGGAGACGTCCGCGAGGAGGTCGGCGACCGGCCCCGGATTCGCGGAGAGGATGTCGATCCACATCCGCGGGTCGGACGCGGCGATCCGGGTCACGTCTCGGATGCCCTGACCACAGAGGCGTACGGCGGCCTCCTCGGCGTTCTCCAGCCGCGCGGCGACCATGCTGGACACCAGGTGCGGCATGTGCGAGACGAGCGCGACGGCACGGTCGTGGGCGTCCGCGTCCATCACCACCGGAACCGCCCGGCAGAACGAGACGAGTTCCAGGGCGAGGTTGAGCACCTCGGTGTCGGTGTCCCGGGTCGGCGTCAGCACCCAGGGCCGCCCCTCGAAGAGGTCGGCCGTGGCGGCCAGGGGACCCGACTTCTCACGGCCCGACATGGGATGCGAACCGATGTAGGCGGACAGGTCGAGGCCCAGCGCCTCCAGCTCACGGCGCGGCCCGCCCTTGACACTGGCCACGTCGAGATAGGCGCGCGCGACTCCGTCCCGCATCGCGTCGGCGAGCGCCGTGGCCACGTGCGCGGGCGGCGCCGCGATGATCGCGAGGTCGACGGGGCCCGCGGGCTCCTCGTCCGTGCCGGCGCCGAGCGCCGCCGCGGTACGGGCCTGCCCCGGGTCGTGGTCGGCGAGGTGCACGACGACGCCCCGCCCGGTCAGGGCCAGCGCGGCCGACGTCCCGATGAGGCCGGTGCCGATGACGAGTGCGGTTCTCACTGGGCGATGTCCTTGCGCAGCGCGCCCGCGGAGCCCAGGTAGACATGCGCGATCTCGGCGCGCGGCAGGTCGGACTCGATGTGCGCGAGGACCCGCACGACCCTGGGCATCGCCCCTTCGATGTCCAGCTCCTGCGCGCAGATCAGCGGCACGTCGACGATGCCGAGCTTGCGCGCCGCGGCCGCCGGGAAGTCGCTGTGCAGGTCGGGGGTCGCCGTGAACCAGATACTGATCAGGTCGTCGGCGGTCAGCCCGTTCCGCTCCAGGACGGCGGTGAGCAGCTCGCTGACCTGCTCATCCATGTGACCGGCTTCGTCCCGCTCCAGCTGGACGGCGCCCCGGACCGCTCGTACCGCCACGGTGATGCTCCTCGTTCATGTACGGATCGGTTGTGGTGCTTCCAGCCTAGTCAGCCCCCGGCCGCCCGATACGCGGCGCCCGTCTGCCGAGACGGCCGCCCCTTTCCGCTTCTCGTTCCCCCAATCTCCGCCAAGTGGCTCCGGTGCGCCTCTGGACGCGGGAGCCACGGTCCGCTTGCATGGGGTGGCTGTCCGCGCCACGCCTCGGGGGAGGCTCGATGAAGCGTTCCGGACCACTTTTCACGCTCCTCGCGGGACTGCTGCTCGCCCTGTTCATGCTGTCGCTCAACGCGACGACAGGGACGAGCGGCACGACGACCGGGAGCGGCTCGCCCGCCGACGCCGTGTCGGCGAGCCCGGCACCCCCGGCGACGGCCACGGCCTCGCCGGGCAAGCGGTCGCCGTCACCGTCATCCAGCCCGTCCAGGTCCGAGCCCGGGTCCACCGTGCCGAACGCCGACTACGCGGGCCGCACCGACGACGACTCCTCCGCGGTCGCGGTGACGCTGCGCGACGGCAGGGCGGTCGCGTACTTCTGCGACGGCCGGGACCAGGAGTCGTGGCTGAAGGGCGATGTCGAGGCCGACGGCAGCATGCGCCTCACCAACCAGAAGGACCAGGACCAGGTCCTCACCGGCAGGCTGGCGGGCAAGCGGATCACCGGCACGGTCGACATGGGCCGGCGGAAGTACGGCTTCACGGCCGACAAGTCCCTGAAGCCCAACGCGCTGTACCGCGCCACCGACACCGTGGCCGACACCGAGATCGACGGCGGCTGGATCCTGCTGCAGGACGACAGCCAGGTCGGCATCCTCAAGCGGGACGGCAAGGCGGGGCCGGCGCCCCGTATCGACCCCGAGACCGGCACCGTGTCGGTCGACGGAGAGCAGCTCACCGCCCGGCCCGTGACCCCTTGACCCCCTGATTCCGCCCTTTACCTCACTCTTCGCCCCGCCCTTCGCCCTCCACCCTTCGTGCCACCTCCGCTCCGCCCCATGACCGCGAGATCGCGTGACCGCTGGGAGCCGACCATGACAGTGGACCCGAACGCCGCAACCCAGGGTTTCTCCGCCCCCGACCCGGCCCGCCGGGGCCCGGGAGCCGCCCGCTATCTCGTACCCGCCCTGGTCGCGAGCGCCGTCGCCGTCGGCCTCGGTGTCTACGGCAACGTGCACGACCCGGAGGGCACGGCCTTCAACCTCGCGGGCTTCAGCAGCACGAGCGCGGTGAAGTCCTGGCTGGCCACGGTCGCGGTGGGCTTCGCGGTCGTCCAGCTCGTCTCGGCACTCATGCTGTACGGGCGACTGCCGGGCCCGAGCTGGTCAGGAGTGCTGCACCGCTGGTCGGGCCGGATCGCGTTCCTGGTCGCGGTGCCTGTAGCGGTGCACTGTCTGTACGCGTTGGGCTATCAGACATATGAACCGCGCGTCCTGTGGCACTCACTCCTGGGTTGCTTCTTCTTCGGTGCCTTCAGCGCCAAGATGCTGCTGCTCCGCACGGAGCGACTGCCCGGCTGGCTGCTGCCCGTCGTCGGCGGGCTCGTCTTCTCCGCCCTCACGGTGATCTGGCTGACCTCCGCCCTCTGGTTCTTCCGCACCTTCGGAGTGACGACATGACGAATCCCTCGACGCGGCGCACGGTGCTCGCGACGGGCGCGGCGGGCGCGGCGGGCGCGGCGGGCGCGCTGCTTCTGGGCTGCAGCGAGTACGGGGACGAGAACAGCGGGGGCGATTCGGAGGAGGCCTCCCCCGTGGCCCCCTCGGGCACCGCCGGGGACGGGGCGGCACCCGGCGGCAAGGAACTCACCAGAACCGCCGACGTCCCGGTCGGCGGCGGAAAGGTCTTCAAGGAGGAGAAGGTCGTCGTCACCCAGCCGGAGAAGGGTGGCTTCAAGGCCTTCTCGGCGGTCTGCACGCACCAGGGCTGCGTCGTCGCCGACGTCTCGGACGGCACGGTGAACTGCACCTGCCACGGCAGCAGGTTCCGCGTCGCCGACGGCTCGGTGGCCGGCGGCCCGGCACCGAAGCCGCTTCCTCCGAGGCGGATCACGGTCGAGGGAGACTCGATCAGCCTCGCCTGATCCCCAGCCTGCCTGACCCGCAGCCCGCCCAATCCGCAGTCCGCCTGATCCCCAGCCCGCCCGATCCGCTCAACGACCGGGCAAGCAGGCTGGACAGGGGCAAGGCAGGCGGGTCATGAAGGTCAGGCGTCCCAGAGCGCGCCCAGCGCCATCAGGTCACCCTGGTGCTCGATCCGGTCGGCCCACTCCGTGGGCCATGCCTCGGCACCGAGGTACGCCCCCGCGAAGGCGCCTGCCAGACACGCGATCGAGTCCGAGTCCCCCGAGGTGCAGGCGGCCCGGCGCAGGGCCGTCACCGGCTCGTCCACGAAGAGCAGAAAACTCAGCAGGCCGGTCGCGAGGGCCTCCTCGGCGATCCACCCGGCGCCGGTGGCCAGGCACGGGTCCGTCTCGGGCGACGGCGACCGCAGGGCCTGCCGAAGCCGGTCCAGAGCCTCCAGACACTCGTCCCAGCCCCGCGCGATGAAGTGCGTGGGCGTCGGATCCTGGGCACGGGTCCACAGATCACCGAGCCAACGCTCGTGATAGCGCGTCCGGTTCTCGTACGCGTACGAGCGAAGCTGCCCGACCAGGCCGGTCGGTTCGGCGCCCCGCGCGAGCAGCCGTATGGCGTGCGCGGTGAGGTCGGAGGCGGCCAGCGCTGTCGGGTGGCCGTGCGTGAGGGCGGCCTGCAACTGGGCGGCGCCCGCGCGCTGTTCGTCACTGAGCCCCGGGGCGAGACCGAGGGGCGCCACCCGCATGTTGGCACCGCAGCCCTTCGATCCCACCTGGCTGGCGTCCTGCCAGAGCCGGTCCTCGCGCTTCAACTTCTCGCAGGCGACGAGGCAGGTACGGCCGGGCGCACGGTTGTTCTCGGGGGACTGGTACCAGTTCACGAACTCCTCGCGCACGGGCCGCTCCAGCCGCTTGGGCCCGAGCAACCCCCTGTCCATCGCGGCACGCAGCCCCCGCGCCACCGCCAGCGTCATCTGGGTGTCGTCGGTGATGTACGCGGGGTCCGGCAGCTCCAGCTCCCGCCAGGGCCCGTACGCGGCAAGGATCGACGGCACGTCCTTGAACTCGGTCGGGTAGCCGAGCGCGTCCCCGAGGGCGAGCCCCACCAACGCCCCGGTGGCGGCCTGCTTCCTGACGGTCGTGGTCATGAGGACGGTCCTTTCAAGACGAAGGCGAGGTCGACGGCGAGGTCGAAGGCGAGAGCGAAGAGGACGACGGGGATTACAGGGATGACGGGGATGGCTGGGACGATCCGGCCCCCGCTCGCAGCAGCGGCGGATGCAACCCCGTGGCGACCCCCGCCCGGTACAGCGCGGCGGGCTTCCCCCGCCCCCCGGTCAGCCGCGCCGCCCCCGGGACCGGCTCGACGAAGCCGGGCGTGGCAAGGACCTTGCGCCGGAAGTTCGGACGGTCGAGCGCGGCCCCCCACACCGTCTCGTAGACCTGCTGGAGCTCCCCGAGGGTGAACTCCGGCGGGCAGAACGCGGTGGCCAGGCAGGTGTACTCCAGCTTCGCCCCGATCCGTTCACGGGCGTCGGCGAGGATCCGGTGGTGATCGAAGGCGAGCGGCCCGAGTCCGTCGTACGGCAGCCAGTGCGCACTGGCCGCGTCTCCTCCGCCGCGCGGCTCGGGAGGGTCGGGCAGCAGTGCGGTGTACGCCACGGAGACCACCCGCATCCGGGGATCGCGGTCCGGCTCGCTGTACGTACGCAGTTGCTCCAGGTGGAGCCCGGAGACGTCCGAGAGACCGGTCTCCTCGGCGAGTTCACGCCGGGCGGCCGTCTCCGCGGACTCCTCGGGCAGCACGAATCCCCCGGGCAGCGCCCGGCACCCCGCGTACGGCTCCTGTCCGCGCTCGATCAGCAGCACCTGCAGCGCGCCCGCCCGGACCGTGAACACCGCGAGATCGACGGTGACGGCGAAGGGCTCGAAGGCGTGCTTGTCGTAGCCCTCCATGCCCCCTCCTCGTGTGGCCTCAACGGCCGTCGGCGCACCTTGCCGGGCGCGGCCGGTGGACCGGGACCACCCCCGTGGGCCCTGCTCCACCGGCCGCGCCCGGCAAAGGCGTTCCTTAATAGTCAGTACGACTATAAATCGTGGACCGCGTACCCACAAGCCCCCGAACGCGAAACGGCCGGTCCCGGAAAGTCCCGGAACCGGCCGATGCCGTACTGAAGAGGGCGTGATGCCTAGAGGCCGACCTCCGCCATCAGCATCCCGACCTCGGTGTTGGACAGCCTTCGCAGCCAGCCCGACTTCTGGTCGCCGAGGGCGATCGGCCCGAAGGACACGCGCACGAGCTTCTCGACCGGGAAACCGGCCTCGGCGAGCATGCGCCGCACGATGTGCTTGCGGCCCTCGTGCAGCGTCACCTCGACCATGTAGTTCTTGCCGGTCTGCTCGACGACCCTGAAGTGGTCCGCCTTCGCGTACCCGTCCTCCAGCTGGATGCCGTCCTTGAGCTGCTTGCCCAGGTCGCGCGGGACCGGGCCCACGATGTGCGCGAGGTAGACCTTCTTCACGCCGTACTTGGGGTGGGTCAGGCGGTGCGCCAGCTCACCGTGGTTGGTGAGCAGGATGACGCCCTCGGTCTCGGTGTCGAGCCGTCCCACGTGGAAGAGCCGCGTCTCGCGGTTCGTCACGTAGTCGCCGAGGCACTGACGGCCCTCGTTGTCCTCCATGGTGGACACGACACCGGCGGGCTTGTTGAGCACGAAGAACTGATACGACTGCGTGGCGACGGTGAGCCCATCGACCCTGATCTCGTCGTTCTCCGGGTCGACACGCATCCCCTGCTCAACGACGATCTCACCGTTGACCTCGACGCGGGACTGCTCGACCAGCTCCTCGCAGGAACGACGCGAACCGTAGCCCGCACGCGCGAGCACCTTCTGCAGGCGCTCGCCCTCCTGCTCGGAACCCGGGAAGGTCTTGACCGTCCTGGCATCGGGCTTGCCCGCGTACCGGTCCCTGTTGCGCTCCTCGGTACGTGTCTCCAGCTCGCGGGAGCGCGCGTTCTCCGTACGGCCGGTGCGCTGCTGGCCCTGCTTGGGGCCGCCCTTGGCACCGCCGCGGGCGGAGCTGCCGCGCCCGGACTTCGCACCCTCGTGGGTGGCGCCGGGGCCTACGTCGTAGCGGCGCTCCTCGGGGCGGGGCTTGCTGGGGCGCTTCGGCCTGTCGTCGGGCCCGCCCGCGCCGTTCTGCTGGGAACCGCCGCCGGCGGGCCCCCGGGAGCTGAATCCGCTGCCGGAGGTACGGGGGCCACCGCTGCCGGAGCCGCGGGGTCCACCACCGCCGGCTCCGCGGGAGCCACCGCCCCCGCCGCCGGACCCACGGGGGTTACCGCCCCCACCGCCGGAGCCACGCGAGCCACCGCTCCCGCCGCTCCCGCCGGTCCCGCGGGGGTTGCCGCGCCCGCCGCTGTTCCTGCCGCTGCCACTGCCACTGCTTCGCATCAAAGTTCCGTCGTCGTCGTGTCGTCTGCATCTGCGTCCGGCGCATCCGGATCGAACGACGGGACCCCTTCCAGCGTCTCTGCTTCGATCGCGTCCGCCTCCGGAAGGAAGGGCGCGAGCTCCGGGAGCTCGTACAGGCCGCGCAGGCCCATTCGCTCCAGGAAGTAGTTCGTCGTCCTGTACAGGATCGCACCTGTTTCGGGTTCCGCGCCCGCCTCCTGGACCAGACCCCTCTGAAGGAGGGTCCGCATCACGCCGTCACAGTTCACTCCGCGGACCGCCGAGATCCTCGATCGGCTGACCGGCTGCCGGTACGCGACCACGGCGAGGGTCTCCAGCGCGGCCTGGGTGAGGCGGGCGTGCTGCCCGTCCAGGACGAAGCGCTCGACGGCCGCCGCGTACTCCGGGCGGCTGTAGAACCGCCAGCCGCCGGCGACGATCCGCAGCTCGAAGCCGCGTCTCTGGAGGCTGTACTCGTCGGCCAGCGCGCGCAGCGCGTCCGCGATCTGCCGCCTGGGCCGCTCCAGGATCTTGGCGAGGTGCTCCTCGGTGGCGGGTTCGTCCACGACCATGAGGACGGCCTCCAGCGCGGGCCGGAGGTCGAGATCCGCGACGCCGCGAGCCCCCTCGGGGGCTCCGGTGGTGTCCTCGCTCACACCTTCACACCTTCTTTTCCCTGACCGGATCCGGGACAGGATCCGGCGGCCGGTCGAACTCGTCCGTCACCGTCGGCTGGGCGCCCCCCTCCCCGCCCGTCCAGCGCACCACCAGGTCCCCCAGAGCCTCCTCCTGGTCCAGGGAGACGGCCTTCTCCCGATAGAGCTCCAGAAGGGCCAGGAAACGCGCCACGACGGTGAGGGTGTCGTCGACGTCCTCGACGAGCGAGCGGAAACTGGCCTCGCCGAACTCCCGCAGCCGCGCCACCACGATCGCGGCCTGCTCCTGCACGCTCACGAGCGGCGCGTGGATGTGGTCGACGTACACCTGGGGCTTGGCCCGGGGCTGCATCGCCTTCACGGCGAGCTCGGCGAATCCTTCCGCCCCGATGCTGATGACCACTTCGGGCAGCAGCTCGGCGTGATGCGCCTCAAGCCCGACGGTACGGGGGTAGCGGCGCGCCTCCTCGTCGAGGCGGCGGTTGAAGATGTCGGCGATCTGTTTGTACGCGCGGTACTGCAGCAGCCGGGCGAAGAGCAGGTCGCGGGCCTCAAGGAGCGCCAGGTCGGCCTCGTCCTCGACCTCGGCGGAGGGCAGCAGCCGGGCGGCCTTCAGATCGAGCAGCGTCGCCGCGACGACCAGGAACTCGGTGGTCTGGTCGAGGTCCCAGTCCGGCCCCATCGCCCGGATGTGCGCCATGAACTCGTCGGTGACCCTGGAGAGTGCCACTTCGGTGACATCCATCTTGTGCTTGGAGATCAACTGAAGCAGCAGATCGAACGGACCTTCGAAGTTCACGAGCCGAACCTTGAAGACCCCGTCCGCGGGTTCTTCCTCGCCTGCGTCGTGCCCACCACGGTCCGCGGCCGAAGTACCGTCCTCGACCGCGGCCGGGCTCTCCGCCGCGGGCGGTTCGGCAGGGGGCGCGCCCCCGGGCCCCCGCCCCAGCGCGCGCCGCCGCCCACCGGAGGCGGAGGCGGCGGGAGGAGGGCCGTCGTTCGAGGTCATAGCCGTCGCAGGCTACCGCTACCGCCCGCGCAACCGTCGTACGAGAATGCTCGCGTCGCCACGGGATTCCAGGTCCGCGAGGACCACGGCGACAGCCTCCCGCACGATCCGCCCGCGGTCGACCGCGAGTCCGTGCTCCCCGCGGAGCACCAGCCGGGCGTGTTCGAGGTCCATGAGCTCCTCGGCGGACACGTACACCGTGATCTTCTCGTCGTGCCGCTCGCGCCCGCTGGGACGCCGTCCGGAGCCCCGCCCGCGCTTGCGGGACTGGGACTGCGGCTGGGCCCCGGCAGAACCTTCCTGCGGCCCCGGGCGCCGCCCGGAACGGTCCGCCGTGACGGCGCCCCGGCTCCGGGACTCCCCGTCCGCGGAGTCGGCGCCCGCCGCGACATGTTCGTCGCCCTCGCCGTCACCACCCCGCACGGGCACCGACTGCGGCCCGTCCTCCCCGGCCGCGGCGTCGCTCTCGCCCGCCGGAGCGGGCACCCGCGCCTCGCCGTTGGCCGGACGCCGCGGGCTGGAGGACTGAAGCGCCATCCCCCCGGTCGTACGGAACAGTTCGTCGGCCCCCGGCAGACTCACTCGGCGTGACACCGGGCGAGCACCTCCCTGGCGAGCTGACGGTAGGCGGCGGCGCCGACGGAGTTGGAGGCGTACGTCGTGATCGGCTCGCCGGCGACCGTGGTCTCCGGGAAGCGGACGGTCCGGCCGATCACCGTGTGGTAGACGTGATCGTCGAACGCCTCGACCACGCGCGCGAGCACCTCACGGCTGTGCACGGTCCGCGAGTCGTACATCGTGGCGAGGATGCCGTCGAGCTCCAGCTCGGGGTTGAGCCGCTCCTGGACCTTCTCGATGGTCTCGGTGAGCAGCGCGACCCCGCGCAACGCGAAGAACTCGCACTCCAGTGGCACTATCACCTTGTGAGCGGCCGTCAGCGCGTTCACGGTGAGCAGGCCCAGCGAGGGCTGACAGTCGATCACGATGTAGTCGTAGTCGGCCATCAGCGGCTTCAGGGCGCGCTGCAGCGTGGACTCGCGGGCGACCTCGCTCACCAGCTGAACCTCGGCGGCGGACAGGTCGATGTTGCTGGGCAGCAGGTCCATGTTCGGAACCGCCGTCTTCAGGAGCACCTCGTCGGCCGCCATACCCCGCTCCATGAGCAGGTTGTAGACCGTGAGGTCGAGCTCCATCGGGTTGACTCCGAGGCCCACGGACAGGGCGCCCTGCGGGTCGAAGTCGACGAGCAGGACCCGGCGTCCGTACTCCGCGAGGGCGGCACCCAGGTTGATGGTCGACGTCGTCTTGCCCACGCCGCCCTTCTGGTTGCACATCGCGATGATCTTCGCGGGGCCGTGGTCGGTCAGCGGGCCCGGGATCGGGAAGTACGGCAGCGGGCGCCCGGTCGGGCCGATGCGCTCGCGCCGCTGGCGCGCCGCGTCGGGCGCGAGCGTGGCCGCGTACTCCGGATCGGGCTCGTACTCGGCGTCGGGGTCGTAGAAATGCCCCTCGGGCAGGTCGTCGTAGTCGGCGAAGTGGGTGCGGTTCTCGCCACTTCCGTTGCCGGCCATGGCGTTCACGTGATGGCCATCCATGCTCTGGTGTGCTGTCTGAGTCATCTTCGGACTCTGGTGGGCTGCGAAGGTGCGCACAGCGACGGAGCCGACAGCTTCGAGCCCCGTTGGCCTTGAGCCCTGCGCAGGCATTCCTGGTTGACCACCCCCGGGAGTAAATGTCGACTCATTCACAAGTCGTCTTACCTCCTTGGTGACCAGGAAACTTCTCGATAGGTCAGCGTGGCACCATGCCGACGATTGGCGACTCTATGGCGTGTCACCGCTCCGCAGCAACACAATCCGCCGGACCCGGCCCGATGTGTCGGCAACGGAACATCCCTCTGTCAAGGGCGTAAGGGCGTCGCACGGCAGGTTCCAGGGGTGTGCGAAACGGTTCAAGGGTTACGTTCGAGGCGAGTTGAACGAGTCTCGCGAAGTGACCCGACACACATCCGGCCGGGCCCTGTGGAACAAGGTCCGGCCGTACGTGCGATGTTGACGAGTCGTGTTGACGTATCGCCTTTTGTCGGCGGGGAAGCCTGCGCCGAAGCGGGACGAACCCGGCGGAAACCTCAGCCGAGCAGACTCTCCAACTCGGCGTGCTCCAGGCCGTGGGCCTCCGCGACCTCACGGTAAACGACGCTGCCGTCATGCGTGTTGAGACCCCGGGCGAGCGCGGGATCACGGCGCAGCGCCTCGACCCAGCCGCGGTTCGCGAGTTCCACGATGTACGGGAGCGTGGCGTTGGTGAGCGCGTACGTCGAGGTGTTGGGCACCGCGCCCGGCATGTTGGCGACGCAGTAGAAGACCGAGTTGTGGACCGGGAAGGTCGGCTCCGCGTGGGTGGTCGGACGCGAGTCCTCGAAGCAGCCACCCTGGTCGATGGCGATGTCGACAAGGACACTTCCGGGCTTCATTCGGGACACGAGCTCGTTGGTGACCAGCTTCGGGGCCTTCGCGCCGGGGATGAGCACGGCCCCGATGACGAGGTCCGCCTCAAGGCAGGCCTTCTCCAGCTCGAAGGCGTTCGAGACGACCGTCTGGATCTTCGTGCCGAAGACTTTGTCGGCTTCCTTGAGCTTGTTGATGTCGCGGTCGAGCAGGGTCACGTGGAAGCCCATGCCGATGGCGATCTGCGCGGCGTTCCAGCCGGAGACCCCGCCGCCGATGACCACGGCGCGGGCGGCCAGCACGCCCGGGACACCGCCGGGCAGGACGCCGCGGCCGCCGTTGGCACGCATCAGGTGGTAGGCACCGACCTGCGGGGCGAGGCGGCCCGCGACCTCGGACATCGGGGCGAGCAGCGGCAGCGCGCGGCTGGGCAGCTCGACCGTTTCGTATGCGATCGCCGTGGTGCCGGACTCCAGGAGCGCGTCCGTGCACTCCTTGGACGCGGCCAGGTGCAGGTAGGTGAAGAGCGTCTGGTCCTTGCGGAGGCGGTGGTACTCCTCGGCGATGGGCTCCTTGACCTTCAGCAGCAGGTCGGCGGCGGTCCAGACCTCGTCCGCGGTGGCGACGATCCGCGCGCCGGCGGCGACGAACTCGTCGTCCGTGATCGAGGAGCCGACACCGGCGTGCCGCTCGATCAGGACCTGGTGGCCGTGGCGCACCAGCTCGTGCACACCGGCGGGGGTGATGGCCACCCGGAACTCGTTGTTCTTGACCTCGCGGGGGATGCCGACCTTCACGTCGATCACGGTTCCTTGGCTCAGGAGGGATGCAGCGGGGATCTGGGCCAGGCAGCGCAAGACATGACGATGCCTGACATACCCGGATGCACGGGAGCACACCGGGGAACACCACGAAAAGACGCGGCGGAGCCAGTCTAATGAAGGGATTCTCTCTGTCTAGCCTTTCAATGCATCAATCTTCTTCGGCTGCGCTACGGATTTCGCAGGCGTTGCGGTCTTGTTCCCTCGTTGATGCGCTCTCCGGGAGCTCATCGCCCAGCATTCGTTCGGCGGTGGTGCGGTGCAGCCGGGCGGCCGTGGGGTCCCCCAGCCGGTCGAGCGTGTCGGCCAGCCGCAGCTGCAGCGCGGCCTGCAGCCGGACGTCGTCGGCTCGGCGCGCCCACTCGACCGCCTCCTGGCAGGTGGCGAGGGACTCCTCGGGCCGGCCCGCGTACTCCTGCACCCGTGCCATCTCGCTCAACGCCCTTGCCTGGCCCGCCACATCACCGGTTCTGCGGTACCCGGTGACCGCGGAGCGCCAGTTGCGCAGCGCCTCGCCGTAGCGACCCGCGTAGGTGTGCACGGTGGCGATCCGGCCGTGCAGTCTGGCCGCGTCGACGCGCTCGTCGCGGGCGAGCCGCTGGGCGAGCGCGCGCCCGTACCAGTCGGCGGCCCGGTCGTAGTCGCCGAGCTCCTGGTGGGCGGCGCCTACGGATTCCATCGCGCGGCCGGTCGCGTAGGGGTCGTTCGCCTCGCGTCCGGCGTCCAGAGCGGCCCGGTAGCGGGCCAGCGCGTCCGTCGTACGGCCCGTGCGGGCGTCCAGGTCGGCGAGGTTCAGCAGCGCCGCGGCCTTCTCGCGGGGCAGGTCCCGGCGCTCGGCGACGTCCAGGACGAGCCGGTGGATGCCGTACAGCTCGGGCGCCGCGGCCTGCGTACCGACATGGGCGACCAGCGCTCTGACCAGGGCGGCCATCAGGCGGCGGGCCAGGGTGTCCAGCTCGCCGTCGGAGACCGCGAGGCGGGCGGCGGCCAGCAGCGCGGGCTGTCGGATGCGCAGCCAGTCGGCGGCCGCGCGGGGGTTGGGGAAGCGCAGCGCGCGGGGCATCCCGGCGAGCTTCTCGCGGGCCGGCGAGCTGTCCGTCTCGGTGATCGCCCGGCAGGACACCAGGAGCCGAACGGTCCGCTCCAGCATGCGGGCGCGGGCCAGCTGGAGCTCGGCCGCGCGGTCCTCGGTCTCGGTGAGCGAGCGCAGCAGCGGCAGCAGGCAGCCGGGCACCTCGTACTGCGGCAGCGGTGACTCGACGGCCCTCACGAGACCGAGTTTCGTGAAGTCGTCCAGGGTGGTGCGGGCGGCGCCGACCGAGCAGCCGGCGAGCGCGGACGCGGTCTGCGGATCGACGAGACCGGCGGGGGCGAGCGAGAGGAGGCGCAGTATCCGCGCGGCGGTCGAGGGCAGGGCCGCGTAGGTGAGCCGGAAGACCCGTTCGAGGATCGGGCCCTCGTCGCCGTCGGTGTGCAGTTGCTTGGCGAGATCGGCGACGGCGGACTTGGGCCGGTGGGCGAGCCAGGCCCCGGCGAGGACGAGCGCCGCGGGCTGGGCCGCGCAGATCTCCACGAGCCCTTCGGCGGCGCGCGGGTCCACGGTGATGCGTACGGAGCCGGTGAACCGGTCCAGGAGTTCGAGGGCGGACTTGGTGTCCATGCCGCCGAGGGTGCAGGGACGGACGTCCGCGATCCCGGTCAGGGGCCCGCCGGAGACGGCGACGACGAGGCAGTCGGGGGTCTCCGGGAGGAGCGCGTCGACCTGCTGCGCGTCGGCCGCGTCGTCGAGCAGGAGCACGGTCCTGCGGGTGGCGAGCGCCTCGCGCAGCCGCTCGGAGAGGTCGTCCTCGTCCGCTCCGGCCGGAGCGGACAGTTCCAGTGCGGTGAGGAGGTCACGGGCGGTTCGTTCGGTCGGTACGGGGATGCCGCCGGGCTCGGTGAGCCGGGCTCGCAGGACTCCGTCCGGGTAACTGTCCGCGACGTGCCGTACGAGCTCCTCGGCGAGCGCGGTGCGGCCGGAGCCGGGCCTGCCGGCGATGAGCAGCACGCGCGCGCGGGGCGCCTTGCGGCCGGCGAGGGTGTCGAGCCCGGCGCGGTCGATGTCGGCCCGGAGTTCCTTCAACTCTCTTGTACGGCCGAGGAACTGACCCCCCGTGAGGGCGGACGCGGCAGCCGGGCGCCGCCCCTTCTCCGACACCGTCGTGCCGCCGGAATCCACCGCCTGATCCGTCACGGGCCACACTCCCGTCCCACTGCGCGCGCAAGCCCGCCGGGACTCCGGACGGGGCGTTTTCAGAGCCTAGTTCACGCTCTGCGACGATCCGTGCGGAGCGCGGCGGGCGGATCCCCCGATCGGATCAGGCGATCGTCACATCGGTGGGCCGATTGCGCGCCCCGGAGTGGATCACGCCTCGAACGGGCGTGCGGGCCACGGGGCCTCGGCGGGGCGCAGCGCTTCCAGACCCTCGCCGGCCAGGGCGGCGGTCAGCGCGAGGACGCCCACGACGAGGCAGTTGTTGTGCAGCTCGCCGGCGAGGACACCGCGTACCAGTTCGTCGACCGGGACCCGGGAGAGCTCCATGTCGGCCTCCTCGTCCTCGACCTCGAAACGCTGCCCCTCGGCCTCGGAGAGATCCCGGGCCAGGAAGATCCGCACGGCCTCGTCGCAGCCGCCGGGCGTGGTGTACACGTCGGTGAGGACCCGCCAGTCCTCGGCCTTGACGTGCGCCTCCTCGTACAGCTCGCGCTGCGCTGCGTGCAGGGGGTTCTCGCCCGGGACGTCGAGCAGGCCGGCCGGGATCTCCCAGAGCTTGTGGCGCACGGGGTGCCGGTACTGGCGGAGGACCAGGGCGCGCCCCTGGTCGTCGAGGGCGAGGACGGCCACCGAACCGGGGTGGACCTGGTAGTCGCGCCGGGCGACCGATCCGTCGGGCATGACCACGTCGTCGGTGCGTACGGAGGTCTTCTTGCCGGTGAACGGGGTCTCGGTCGCCCTGACCTCCCACTCCTCGGCGGTGTCCTTGATGGTCATGTCGACTTGCCCTCCCACACGCACGAAACCTGTGCCGCACCAGAGATGTACACACGGCGAAACCGGGGCACGCGCCCCAAAAGACGCGCACCCCGGCAACCGTACAACCCTCGGCCTACTTGGCCGTCTTGCGCTCCACCGCGGCCTTGACCAGGCCCGCGAACAGCGGGTGCGGCCGGGTCGGACGCGAGCGCAGCTCGGGGTGCGCCTGGGTCGCGACCAGGTAGGGGTGGATCTCGCGCGGGTACTCCAGGAACTCCACCAGCTTGCCGTCCGGGGAGGTGCCGGAGAACTGCAGCCCGGCCTTCTTCTCCAGCTCGGCGCGGTAGGAGTTGTTCACCTCGTAGCGGTGGCGGTGCCGCTCCTCGACGTACTCCTTGCCGTCGTAGACCTCGCGCACGATGGAGCCCTCGGCGAGCTTGGCGGGGTACATGCCCAGGCGCATCGTGCCGCCCATGTCGCCGTCGCCCGCGACGATGTCCAGCTGCTCGGCCATGGTGGAGATGACCGGGTGGCCGGTGGCGGAGTCGAACTCGGTGGAGTTGGCGTCCGCGATGCCGGCGAGATTGCGCGCGGCCTCGATCACGATGCACTGCAGGCCGAGGCAGAGACCGAGCAGCGGGATCCTGTTCTCGCGGGCGTACTGGATGGCGCCGACCTTGCCGGCCACACCGCGGTCGCCGAAGCCGCCGGGGATGCAGATCGCGTCGACGTCACCGAGCTGCTTGGCGGCGCCCGCCGGGGTCTTGCAGTCGTCCGAGGCGACCCACTTGATCTTCACCCGGGCCTTGTTGGCGAAACCGCCCGCGCGCAGCGCCTCGGTGACCGAGAGGTAGGCGTCGGGCAGGTCGATGTACTTGCCCACGAGCGCCAGGTGGATCTCGTGCAGCGGGTTGTGGACGCGGTCGAGCAGGTCGCCCCAGGTCGACCAGTCCACGTCACGGAAGGGGAGGTCCAGCTTGCGCACGACATAGGCGTCCAGGCCCTCGGTGTGCAGGACCTTCGGGATGTCGTAGATCGACCGGGCGTCGGGACAGGCGACGACGGCCGCCTCGTCGACGTCGCACATCAGCGAGATCTTGCGCTTGATCGCGGTGGGCACCTCGCGGTCGGCGCGCAGGACGATCGCGTCCGGCTGGATACCGATGTTGCGCAGTGCCGCAACCGAGTGCTGGGTCGGCTTCGTCTTCAGCTCCCCGGAGGGGCCGATGTACGGGAGGAGCGAGATATGGACCACGAACACGTTGTCGCGGCCGACCTCGTGGCGGACCTGACGGACCGTCTCCAGGAACGGCAGGGACTCGATGTCGCCGACCGTGCCGCCGACCTCCGTGATGACGACGTCGACGTCGTCGGTGGCCATCCGGCGGATCCGGTGCTTGATCTCGTTCGTGATGTGCGGGATGACCTGCACGGTGTCACCGAGGTACTCGCCGCGCCGCTCCTTGGCGATGACCGTGGAGTAGACCTGCCCCGTCGTGACGTTCGCGGAGCCGTCCAGGTCGACGTCGAGGAAACGCTCGTAGTGACCGATGTCGAGGTCCGTCTCGGCGCCGTCGTTGGTGACGAACACCTCACCGTGCTGGAACGGGTTCATCGTGCCGGGGTCGACGTTCAGATACGGGTCGAGCTTCTGCATGGTGACCCGCAGACCCCGTGCCTTGAGCAGCGCGCCCAGGCTGGAGGCGGTCAGACCCTTGCCGAGGGAGGAGGCGACACCCCCGGTGACGAAGATGTGCTTGGTCGTCGTGGCTGTGCTGCTTCGGAAAGCAGCGGGCGGCATGGCCAAGAGGGGGCTCCCGTGGTCGCGGTTTCGGTTGCGGTACGGCTGCCCGGCCCGGAGGTTTCCGGAGGTGCCGTCGCTGCGGTTCGGGGGTCCCTTTTCCTGCTCGGGCGTCCACCGGTCCACGGGCTACCAGGGTATCAGCGACGCGAGGAGGTCGCTTCCGGCCACGCTCCGCGCACAGGCCGACACGCGCCACACCCGTGCTCACTCGTTCGGACCAGGCGGGTTGTCGGGAGGGGCGCGCGGAACATCATCGTGCGTCGTATCCTGCTCGGACACTCGCTGCCGAGTCAGGCCGGCAAACGGCACCACCCCGCCGGTATTCCTGGGCCAAGAGCTCGTCGGTTCGCCTCGCGAAGACAATCGCTGCAACCATTGACATGCGTGACACGCGACAACTGACGTTCCGCAACGACGCTTTACCAATGATCCTCTGACCGCAAGAACACCGCCCCCTCGGGGCGAAGTGGCCGTTCGACTGGAGTTGCACGTGGCCGGGCGCATCGAAGACTACGCACTTATCGGAGACATGCAGACGGCCGCGCTGGTCTGCAGGGACGGCACGGTGGACTGGCTGTGCCTCCCCCGCTTCGACTCCCACGCCGTCTTCGCGGGACTGCTCGGCACGGAGGAGCACGGCTTCTGGCGGCTGGGCCCCGCGCATGCCGCCGACGCCGAACCGCCGAGAGCGGTCCGCCGCCACTACCGCGGCGACTCGCTCATCCTCGAATCCGAGTGGGACACCTCACGCGGCACGGTCCGGGTGACCGATTTCATGCCCCCGCGTGACGGCGCCCCGCAGCTCATCCGGATCGTCGAGGGCGTGACGGGCCGCGTCCCGATGCGCTCCGCCCTGCGGATGCGTTTCTCGTACGGGCGCGTGGTGCCGTGGGTGCACAAGCACGAGGGACGGACGGTGGCCGTCGCGGGGCCCGACTCCGTCTGGTACGACACGGAGTGCGAGACCTACGGCAAGGCACTCACGACGTACTCGGACTTCACGGTCGCACCGGGTGAGCGGATCGCGTTCACCATCTCCTGGGAGCCCTCGCACAAACCGCCGCCCGCGCTGCCCGAGCCGGAGCAGGCCCTGGAGGCGACCGAGGAGTTCTGGCGCGACTGGGTGGCCCAGTGCACGTACCACGGGCCCTACCGCGAGGCCGTGGTCCGCTCGCTGATCACGCTGAAGGCGCTGACGTACGGGCCGACGGGCGGCATCGTGGCCGCCCCCACGACCTCCCTCCCGGAGGAGATCGGCGGGGTCCGCAACTGGGACTACCGCTACACGTGGCTGCGCGACGCGGCGATCACCCTGTCCTCGCTGCTGCGCACCGGCTACCGCGAGGAGGCGCGCGCCTGGCGTGAATGGCTGCTGCGGGCGGTCGCCGGGGACCCCGAGAACCTGCAGATCATGTACGGCATCGCGGGCGAGCGGGAACTGGGCGAGGCGGAGCTGGACTGGCTGCCGGGGTACGAGAACTCCGGTCCCGTGCGCGTCGGGAACGGCGCCGCGAACCAGCTCCAGCTCGACGTGTACGGCGAGGTGACCGAGGCGCTGCACCTGGCCCATATGACGGGTCTGGCCCGCAACGACTACGCCTCGCTCCTCCAGCTCAAGCTGATCCGCTACCTGGAGGACCACTGGGACGAGCCCGACGAGGGCATCTGGGAGGTCCGCGGGCCGCGCCGCCACTTCGTCCACTCGAAGGTGATGGCGTGGGTCGCCGTCGACCGCACGATCAAGCTGATCGAGTCCGGGGACGCGGACGGCCCGCTGGAGAAGTGGCGTGAGCTGCGCGACGACATCCACCGGGACGTGTGCGAGAAGGGCTACGACAAGGAACGCAACACGTTCACGCAGTCGTACGGCTCCAAGGAGCTGGACGCCTCCCTGCTGCTGATCCCGCAGATGGGCTTCCTGCCCCCGGACGACAAGCGCGTGATCGGCACGATCGAGGCCATCCAGCGCGAGCTGTCCACCTCGGACGGCTTCATCCTGCGCTACCCCACCTCCGGTGACGACGCGGGCGTGGACGGCCTGGAGGGCGACGAGGGCGCGTTCCTGGCCTGCTCGTTCTGGATGGCGGACGACCTCGCGATGATCGGCCGGGTGGACGAGGCCCGCAAGCTCTTCGAGAAGCTGCTGGCCCTGCGCAACGACCTGGGTCTCCTCGCGGAGGAGTGGGACCCGGTCCTGCAGCGCCAGGTGGGCAACTTCCCGCAGGCGTTCAGCCATGTGCCGCTGATCGACACGGCCCTGCGCCTTACGGCCTCCGGGGCGTACGGCGGCTGAAAGGTCCCGGTGAGCCCCGTCCGGCACGTCACGGCAGGTGGCGGACGGGGTAGCGTCCGGTCATGGACAGCCGCGACGACACGCCGGACACGCAGCGCAGTGGCGGGATCACCGTGCGGCGGGCCCTGGAGCTGCCCGGACTGCGCGGTGGCCTGCCGGAGATCCTGGCGGGCGCCGACCGGCTGGGCCGCACCGTGCGCTGGGTGCACGCGGGCGAGGTACCGAACATCGCCTCGCTCCTCAAGGGCGGCGAACTGCTCCTGACCACCGGTTACGGGCTCGGCACCCGCCCCGCCGACCAGCGGGCGTTCGTCCGTACGCTGGCCGAGCGCGGCATCGCGGCCCTGGTCGTGGAGCTGGGGCCGCGCTTCACGAGACTGCCCGCCGCGCTCGTGGAGACGGCCCGCACGGCCGGTCTTCCCCTGGTGCAGCTGCACCGCGAGGTCGCGTTCGTGACGGTCACGGAGGAGATCCACACCGAGATCGTCAACGGCCACTACACACTGCTCCAGCGCGCCGAGGAGGTCCACCGGCGCTGCACCGAGGCCCTGCTCGGCGGTGGCGGCATCCCGCAGGTCCTCGGCATCCTCGCCGACTTCGCCGGCAACCCGGTCTTCCTGGAGACCCCGGACGGCCAGCTCCTGTACGCAGCCGGGACCGGCCCCGCCAACGCCGACCCGCTCCAGGTGTGGGAGGGGCTGCGCGGCCAGCACAGGGCCGATCAGCACAGGGCCGATCAGCACGGAGCAGGCCGGCACAGCGTCGGCCCGCCCGCCGGTACGGTCCTCGTGGACGTGCCCGGCGGCGGACAGGGCGGCGGCCCCGGGTCCGTCCGGGCCCGGCTCGTCCTCCTCCCCGTGAACACCCCGCTCGCGCCCGTGCACCGGATCGCGACGGAGCGGGCGGCGGGCGTCCTCGCCGTGGTCCTGATGCAGGCCCGTCAGGAGGAGGAGCTGGCGGCCCGCGGACGCGGCGACTTCCTCACCGACCTCGCCGAGGGCCGGATCGCGGCCGAGGACGCGCCCGCGCAGGCCCGGGTGCTCGGATTCAAGCCCGGCGCGAGCCCGTTGCTGCCGGTCGTCATGCGCCTCGCCGACGGGCTGTCCCCCGGCGGCGGCTGGGCCGTGCTGGCACGGGCGGTCGCCGAGGAGCTGGCCTCGGTGGGCGTACCGGTCCTGCTGGGCGTACGCCCCGTGGAGGGCCGCGTGCCACTGCTGGTGGGGCTGCGCGCGGGGTCCGAGCGGCCGGCGGTCGCCGACCGGGTCGCCGCGGCCCTGCGGGCGGGCGTGGAGCGGGCGGGGACACAGCGCCCCGGAGCACAGCCGCCGGTCGTGGTGGTCGGCGTGGCGGGCGGCTGGGCTGCCGCGTCGGCGGGTCTGCGGCACGCGGCCGAGACGGCCACGGCCGCCCAGGGGCTGCCCGACCGGCCCTGGTACGACGCCCGGCGCCTGGACATCGACCTGCTGCTGTGGCGGCTGCGGGACCATCAGGACCTGGCGGCCTTCGTGGACCGCGCGATCGGCCCCCTGCGCGACCACGACCACCGCTCGAAGCCGCCGCTGCTGCCCACCCTGGAGACGTATCTCGCGCACGCGGGCCGCAAGGCGGAGACCGCGCGCGAACTGCACCTCAACCGGCAGACGCTCTACAACCGGCTCGCGCGGATCGGGGAGTTGCTCGGGACGGACCTCGACGACCCGCAGACGGTGCTGGTCCTGAGTCTGGCGCTGCGGGCCCGCAGACTCGTCCCTTGAGCCGGGACAGCCGCTCGGCCCGGACAGCCGCTCGGCCCGGACAGCCGCTCGGCCCGGACAGCCGCTCGGCCCGGGTTCCGGAGAAGGAGAAGGTGCTACGGCAGCGGCAGGGGCCGGGTCAGCTCGTCGTACACGCTGAGGACCTGCGCCACCGTCTCGTCCTCGGTCGGCCAGGTGGCCGCCTGGAGCGTGCCCCTGTCCTTCAGCCGCTCGCAGCGGTCGGGGTCGGCCAGCAGGGCGGTCACGGCCTCCGCGAGCGCCTGCGGGTCGCCGTGCGGGACGAGTTCGGCCGCGTCGCCCACGAGTTCGGGCACCCCTCCGGTGACGGCCGCGACCAGAGGCACGCGCGCGTGCAGGGCCTCCTGGGCGAACAGGGAGCGCGACTCCGGACAGCCGGGCAGCAGGGCGAGGTCGGCGGCGGCGAGCAACTCCCCGATGTCGTCCCGTCGGCCGATGAGACGTACGGGGAGCCCTTCGTTCTCGATGCGCCGCTGGAGTGCGCCGCGCAGGGGCCCCTCGCCGGCGATCACGAGCAGCGGCACCGGGTCGAGCCGTCGCCACGCGCGCGTGGCGTCCAGCAGCGTGTCGTACCCCCGGTGCCGGTCGAGGGAACCGACGGCCATCAGCAACGGCCGGTCGGTCGTGCCGAGTTCCGCGCGCGCCTTGGGCCGCAGCCCGTCGGCCCCCTCACGCGCGGCGTCACCGCCCCGGCGCCTGGCCGGCAGCGCCACGGCGGCGAGCCGCGCGTCCCGGGCGCCCCTGCTGCGGGCGCGGTCCACCAGGTCGGACGAGGATCCGAGGACCACCGACGCGGCCTTCGCCACCCGTCGCTCCAGGGCGCGCAGCAGATGAGCCCGCGCGCCCTCGGCGTACGGGCGGGTGTGCCAGGTGACGACGAGCGGGACGCGCCGTCCGCTGAGTACGAGCGCGGCCCGCAGCGCGGCGTGCAGCCCGTGCGCGTGGACCAGGTCGGCGTCCCCGCAGACGGCCCGCAGCGCGGCCACGGAGGCCGGGTCGTTGCGCCTGGGCACATGGACGTGCTCGGCACCGACACCGGTGAAGTCGTACGCGTGATCCGCCTCGGTCGGGGCGCACACGGTCACCCGCACGCCCCGTGCGACGAGTCCCGAGGTCAGTGACCGCACATGGGCGCAGCTGCCCGCGCTGCCGCCGCCGAGCACCTGGACGGTGCGCAGCGGCGACTGTCCGTGCGGTGAGTGGCTGCTCACGTGGCTCACGTGGCCGTGGCTCCTGGTTCGGCGTCGGGCGGTCACGAAGAAAAGTACCGAAGGAACGGGCGACGGGGGTGTACCGCTCGTCCTCCTCCTAAGGATGCCAGGACGGAGGCGGGTTGCCGACCACCGCGGGGCCGGTGCGGGACCGGTGGGACGCATGGGGTCCGGACGGGATGCGGGCGAGTTGCGGGCGGTCACTCACACGAGTGAGGGCCAGGGGATGTCCGGAGACAGTCGGGGGCGGGTGTCGTTCCCGACGAGCCCCGCTTCACGCCCCTTTCGCGCCCCTCCAGGGACTCGCCCGCACCCCCGCACGCACCCCCGCGCGCACCCTCGCGACCGTACGGACCCGCCCGCTGCGCCGCTGCCCGTGCTCGTGTACTCCTGTACTCCTATCCGTCCGCCCGGGCCGTCGCCAGCAGTTCCTCCGCGTGGGCCCGTGCCGTCTCCGAGTCCTCCTGGCCCGCCAGCATCCGGGAGAGCTCACGGATGCGTTCCTCGCCCTCCAGGACCTTCACGCCGGAGCGGGTCACCGAGCCGTCGTTGGTCTTCTCGACCAGCAGTTGCCGGTCGGCGAACGCGGCCACCTGCGGGAGGTGTGTGACGACGACGACCTGCGCGCTCCTGGCGAGCTTCGCGAGCCGTCTGCCGATCTCGACGGCCGCCTTGCCGCCGACTCCGGCGTCGACCTCGTCGAAGAGATACGTGGGCACCGGATCCGTACCCGCGAAGACGACCTCGACCGCGAGCATGACGCGCGACAGTTCACCGCCGGACGCGCCCTTGGCGATGGGCCGCGGCGGTGCCCCCGGGTGCGGGGCGAGGAGCAGTTCGACCTCGTCGCAGCCGGCCGGCCCGTACGAGACGGGACGTCCGCCGACCTCCACGCCCTCCGGGTCCTCGGTCTGCCGGATCTCGAACGACACGCGCGCGTGCGGCATGGCGAGCGAGGCCAGTTCGGCGGTCACGGCGGCGGCGAAGCGCTCGGCGGCCTCCGTACGGGCGTCGGTGAGGGCCTGCGCCAGTCCGCCCAGCTCGGCGCGCAGCGCGTCCCGCTCGGCGGTCAGCTCACCGATCCGGTCGTCGTCGCCGTCCAGTTCCAGCAGCCGCGCGGCGCTCTGTTCGGCATAGGTCAGCACCGCGTCCACGTCCGCGCCGTACTTGCGGGTCAGCGCGGTGAGCGAGGCACGCCGCTCCTCGACCGCCGCGAGCCGCAGCGGATCCGCGTCGAGGTCGTCGGCGTAACCCGCCAGCTCCCCCGCCACGTCGCCCAGCAGGATCCCGATCTCCCCGATGCGGCCCGCGAGGGCGCCGAGGGCCGCGTCGTGGGACCGTACGGCCTCCAGGGCCCGGTGGGCGCCCGCGACGAGTGTCGTGGCGTCGATGCCCTCCGGGTCCTCCGGGTTGCCCGCGAGGGCGGCGTGCGCGACCGTGGCGGCCGACGCGAGCGCCTCCGCGTGCCCGAGCCGCTCGGCCTCGGCCGCGAGTTCCACGTCCTCGCCCGCCCTGGGCTCCACGCCGGCGATCTCTTCGAGCCCGAAGCGCAGCATGTCGGCTTCCTGGGCGCGTTCACGGGCGCGCGTGGTGATCTGGTCCAGCTCGGTGGTGATGGCGCGCAGCCGGCGGTAGGCGCCCGTGTACTTGGCGAGCGGCACGGCGACCGCGTCCCCCGCGTACCGGTCGAGGGCCTGCCGTTGCCGGGACAGCTTGAGCAGCCCCTGCTGATCGGTCTGGCCGTGCACGGCCACCAGGTCGTCGGCGAGTTCGGCGAGCAGCCCGACCGGCACCGAACGCCCGCCGAGATGCGCGCGCGAGCGGCCCTCGGCGGAAACGGTGCGGCTGATGAGCAGGGTGCCGTCGTCGAGTTCCGCGCCGGCCTCCTCGGCCCGCAGGATCGCCGCGGAGCTCTTGAGGACGGAGACCCGTCCCTCCACCACCGCGTTCTTCGCCCCGATCCGCACCAGGGCGGCGTCGGCGCGTCCGCCCATCAGCAGGCCCAGGCTGGTGACCACCATCGTCTTGCCCGCGCCGGTCTCACCGGTGACCGCGGTGAAGCCGGGCGACAGCTCGACCACCGCGTCGTCGATGACTCCGAGCGACCGTATCCGCATCTCCTCCAACACGGACATGACCATACGAGGTTTCTCCCACCCGGCGCGACGCCGCCCCATTCCCTGCACAAACGTCCTGGTGTGACCGCCGGGACCGCCCGCGTCCCGTCCGCGGCCCGGCGGGGGCCGATCGCGCGGTTCCCCGCGCCCCAGCTTCTGCCCCTCAGGGGCGCGGGGAACGGCGCAATCTTTTGTCTTCAGGGGCGCGGGGAACTGCGCGACCAGCCCCCACGCACCAGCGGGTTCATCACCGTGCGGGCAGCGGAGCGCCTAGTGGGGCGCCCCCCGCCACCCCGCGACCGGCAAGGCGAACTTGGCCACCAGCCGGTCGGTGAAGGACGCGTGGTGCAGCCGCGCCAACCGCACCGGCACGGCCCCGCGCCGCACCTCCACACGAGCCCCCGGCGGCAGCTCGATCGTGCGGCGCCCGTCGCACCACAGCACCCCGGGCGGGATGTGCGGCAGGATCTCCACGGCAAGCACGGAGTTCGGCGAGGTCACCAGCGGCTTGGCGAACAGGGCGTGCGCGCTGATCGGCACCATGAGCAGCGCCTCGACCTCCGGCCACACCACGGGCCCGCCCGCGGAGAACGCGTACGCCGTGGACCCGGTCGGGGTCGACAGGACGATCCCGTCGCAGCCGAAGCCGGTCACCGGCCGCCCGTCGATCTCCAGGACCACTTCGAGCAGCTTCTCGGCGCCCGCCTTCTGCACGGCGGCCTCGTTGAGCGCCCAGTCCGTGTGCACGACGTCGCCGTTGCTGTGCACGACGACGTCGACGGTCATCCGCTCCTCGACCTCGTACGACCTCGTCACCACCCGGTCGACGACCTTGTCGAGGTCGTCGCGCTCGGCCTCCGCGAGGAAGCCGACGCGCCCGAGGTTGACGCCGAGCATCGGCACGCCGGAGGCGCGGGCGAACTCGGCGCCGCGCAGCAGCGTGCCGTCACCGCCGAGGACGATCAGCAGTTCACATCCGTCGAGGCACTCCGGAGTCGCCTCCTTGACCAGCTCCACGGTCGGCGGCAGCGGCAAGTCGGCCGCCTCCGCCTCCAGGACGCGTACGCCCAGACCGGAGCGCAGCAGCCCCTCGACGACGAGCTCGGCACTGCGGATGGCCGCGGGCCGTCCGGTGTGGGCGAGCAGGAAAACAGTACGAGATCGGGTGTCGGTCAACGCGGCCCCTCCGCCACTGCACGGTCAACGTCGGCCGGGTCCAGTGCGGGTGCCCCGGCACGCAGCCACAGAAAGTATTCGACATTCCCCGAGGGTCCGGGCAGCGGACTGGCCGTCACACCCTTCACCCCGAGCCCCAGTTCGCCCGCCCGGCGGGCCACACCGCGCACGGCGTCCGCCCGCAGCTCGGGGCTGCGGACGACGCCGCCGCTCCCGAGCCGTTCCCTGCCCACCTCGAACTGCGGCTTGACCATCATCACCAGGTCGGCACCGGGCGCCGCGCACCGCACGAGGGCGGGCAGCACCAGACCGAGCGGGATGAAGGACAAATCACCGACTACAAGATCCACCGGCTCCCCATCGATCGCCTCCAACGTCAACTCGCGTACGTTCGTACGGTCCTTGACGGTGACGCGTTCATCACTTCGGAGAGACCACGCCAACTGCCCGTAGCCGACGTCCACGGCGAGGACGTGCGAAACGCCCGCGCGCAGCAGCACATCGGTGAACCCGCCGGTCGAGGCTCCGGCGTCCAGCGCCCGTCGCCCCTGGACCTCCAGGCCCAGCGGTACGAAGGCCTCCAGGGCCCCCGCGAGTTTGTGGCCGCCGCGCGAGACGTAGTCCGGGTCGTTGTCGTCCTGGGTGACCAGGATGGGGGCCGCGGTCTCCACCTGGGTGGCGGGTTTGGTCGCGAGGTTCTTGCCGACGGTGACGCGTCCGGCGGCGATCAGCTGTCCGGCGTGCTCGCGCGAGCGGGCGAGTTTGCGTCGGACCAGCTCGGCGTCGAGGCGGCGTCGTGCCACTCCTGCCACGTTCGGTTCAGCTCCTGTTGCTGTTGCTGTAGCTGTTTGTGTTGCTGTAGCTGTTGCCAGCGCTGTAAGTACTGTTGCCGTTCGGCGCGGGGGGCGCCGGAGGTCCCGGGCGTGCGTCGAGTGCGGTGAGCGCGTCGCGCAGCCCCCGGTGTACATCCTCGTACACCTCCACATGGCCGTCCGTGTCGAGGTGGTCCGCGTCGGCCAGCCGGTCGAGCAGCGCGTCGACCTCGGCGTCACCGGTAGGCGTGCGCGGCACGTACAGCGGGGCGGGGGCGGCGGGGTCGTACTGGGGCCGGGCGTCGGGATCGGGCCGGTCACCGGCCTCGGCGTGCGGCTCCGTCTCCCCCTCCCTCTCCGGCTCCCTCTCCGGCTCCCTCTCCGGCTGCGTACCGAAAGGATCCGTACCGGGGCTCTCGGTCTCCGGGCCGGTCATGGACTCGCTCATGCCCCGACGCTACCGCGAAGCGCTGAGGTACCGTCGATCACGATGGCGACGATCGAGGAGTGCCGCAGCGCACTCGACAAACTCTCGGACAACATGGCCGGCGCGAACGGTGACGTACAGAGCGCGGCCGCGTTGGACCGCTCCCTGAGCTGCCGTATCACCGACCTGGACATCACCTTCGTCGGCCGCCTGCGGGACGGCCGGATCGTGGTGCTGGACACGGTCGAGGGCCCGCCGCCCGAAAAGGCCGAGATCCGGCTCGCGATGACCGGCGACGACCTGGTCGCGATGGTCGACGGCGAGCTGCATTTCGCAAAGGCCTGGGGCTCGGGCCGCGTCAAGCTCGAAGCGGGCCTGCGCGACCTGGTGCGGCTCAGAAAGCTGCTCTGACCCGCTCCTCCCCCTCCTCACGCTCCTGCCCCGCCTCACGCTCCTCCCGGTCGGCCCCGGTCAGGCCTTGGTGACAGCGACAGGCGTGTCGGCGGGTGCGGCGGCGGCCGTACGGGCCTTCCGCGCCGCCGGCACCACCAGCGGCGTGCCCGTCTCCGGGTCGTCGATGACCTGGCAGCGCAGCCCGAAGACCTCCTCGACCAGCTCGGCGGTGACGATGTCCGCCGGGGCGCCCTCCGCGATCACCGCGCCGTCGCGCAGGGCGATCAGATGGGTGGCGTAGCGGGCGGCGTGGTTGAGGTCGTGCAGTACGGCCACCAGGGTGCGGCCCTGTTCCTCGTGGAGTTCGGCGCACAGGTCGAGTACGTCGATCTGGTGCTGGATGTCGAGGAAGGTGGTCGGCTCGTCGAGCAGCAGCAGCGGGGTCTGCTGGGCGAGCGCCATGGCGATCCACACGCGCTGCCGCTGCCCTCCGGAGAGTTCGTCGACATACCGGTCGGCCAGTTCGGCGACCCCGGTGGAGTTCATGGACTCGCGTACGATCCGCTCGTCGTCGGTGGACCACTGGCGCAGCAGCCCCTGGTGCGGGTAGCGGCCACGCCCCACGAGGTCGCCGACGGTGATCCCGTCCGGCGCGATCGACGACTGCGGGAGCAGTCCGAGCGTCCTCGCCACCTTCTTCGCGGGCATCGACTGGATGGCGTGGCCGTCGAGGAGGACCCGGCCCTGCCTCGGCTTCAGCATGCGGGACAGCGCGCGCAGCAGCGTCGACTTGCCGCAGGCGTTGGGGCCGACGATCACCGTGAACGAGTTGTCCGGTATCTCGACCGACAACCGCTCGGCGATGACGCGCTGGTCATAGGCGAGGGTGACGTCCTCGGCGGACAGGCGGTTCACAGTGCCCCTTCGGTGGTTCGGCCCCGTACGTGTCTTGCCTGTCTCGCCGTCTGCAGCATGGCCGTTGGCATGGGCACGGCCGTCGAGGTCGGGGGCGGCGTCGGCGTCGGGGTCGGGGTTCATATCCGGCCCGCCTTGCGCTCGGTGACCAGGAGCCACAGCAGGTAGACGCCGCCGAGGATCCCGGTCACCACTCCGACGGGCAGCTGGTCGGCTCCGAAGATCCGCTGCGAGGCCCAGTCCGCGACGACCAGGAGGGTGGCGCCCATGCACATCGCCGGCACCAGGTTGGGTCCTGGCGAGCGGGTCAGGCGCCGTGCGAGCTGTGGCGCGGTGAGCGCGACGAAGCCGACCGGGCCCGCGGCGGCGGTGGCCGACGCCGTGAGCAGCACGGCGGCCACCATCAGCAGCAGTCGCGTCCGCTCCACGCGCACACCGAGCGCGTACGCCACGTCGTCGCCCATCTCCAGCATCCGCAGGGCGCGCGCGTTGCCGAGGACCAGCGGTACGAGTACGGCGCACAGGCCGAGCAGGGGCCAGACCTGCTCCCAGTCGCGGCCGTCGAGGGAGCCGGTCATCCAGACGACCGCCCGGGTCGCGTCGACCAGGTCGGCCTTGGTGATCAGATAGCCGTTGACGGCCGTGACGATGGCGGAGACACCGATACCGACCAGGACCAGCCGGTATCCGTGCACGCCCCGCTTCCACGCGAGCAGATAGATGGCGAGGCCGGTCACCAGCCCGCCGACCAGCGCTCCGACGGTGACCTGCCTGGCGGTCCCGGAGAACAGCACGATCATCACGAGCGCGCCGGCCGTCGAGCCCTGGCCGAGGCCGAGTACGTCCGGACTGCCCAGCGGATTGCGGGAGATGGCCTGGAAGAGGGCGCCGCCGAGTCCGAGCGAGGCGCCGACCAGGAGCCCCACCAGGACCCGTGGCAGCCGCAGTTCGTTGACGATGAACTCCTGGCCCGCGTCACCGTTGCCGAGCAGCGTCCGGACGACGTCACCGGCGGAGATCGGGAAGTCGCCGGTGCCGATGAGCACGACACTCGCGGTGAGCGCCGCCACCAGCAGCAGGGCGACGACCGTGAACGCGCGGACGTCGACACGGACCGACAGCCCGCCGACGGTACGGACCGCACGGCCGCGGAAGACCCGGGCGGGAGCCGCCTGCGTGGTCTCGGGCTGGTTGCCTGGGGCCTTCACAGCTGTGCCGTCCTCCGCCGTCGTACGAGAAAGATGAAGACCGGGCCGCCGAGGATCGCGGTGACGATGCCGACCTGGAGTTCCGCGGGCCGCGCCACGACGCGGCCGACGACATCGGCGCCGAGCAGCAGCACCGGCGACAGCACGGTGGCGTACGGCAGGATCCAGCGCAGGTCGGGCCCGGTGAAGGACCGTACGACGTGCG
This sequence comes from Streptomyces sp. NPDC017991, assembly GCF_044328075.1. Classification (NCBI taxonomy): domain Bacteria; kingdom Bacillati; phylum Actinomycetota; class Actinomycetes; order Kitasatosporales; family Streptomycetaceae; genus Streptomyces; species Streptomyces sp. NPDC017991. Next base: position 511,339 of record NZ_JBIRGP010000007.1, read on the forward strand.
GGACCATCAGCCCCACGAAGACGATGGGACCGCAGGCGGCGGTCGCGGCCCCGCACAGCACGGTGGCGGCGGCCATCGACAGCGCGCGGGTGCGGTTCAGATGCGCGCCCAGCGCACGAGCCGTGTCGTCGCCCATGGCCATGGCGTTCAGCGGCCGGGCGAGGGCCAGCGCGAGGACCGTACCGGCGGCGAGGAACGGCAGCACCTGCCAGATGATGTCGCTGGTGGCCGAGGCCAGCGAACCGACCGTCCAGAAGCGCATCTTGCCGAGCGCGGCCTCGTCCGTGATCATCACGGCCTGGAGATAGCCGTAGAGCGCGGCGCTGATCGCCGTACCGGCGAGCGCGAGCCGCACCGGCGTGGCGCCCCGGCCGCCACCGAGGAAGAACACGAGCACTCCGACGGCGGCGGCGCCCGCGAAGGCGAACCACACATAGCCGTTCAGCGAGGTGACCCCGAAGAAGGTGATCGCCGTGACGACCGCGGCGGACGCGCCCGCGTTGATGCCGAGCAGTCCGGGATCGGCGAGCGGGTTGCGGGTGAGCGCCTGGAGCACGGCCCCGGCGAGGCCGAGCGCCGCGCCGACCAGCAGCCCGAGGACCGTACGCGAGAGCCGCTCCCCCACCACGACGTCGCCGTACGTGCCGGAGTCCTCGAACAGGCCGTGCCAGACCTGCTCCAGGGACAGCTCTTTCGCGCCGATGGCGATGCTCGCCAGGGCGACGAGCACCAGCACGGCGAGGGACAGGAAAAGCCCTGCGGCCCGGACCGCCCGGCGCCTGGGGGGCGCGGGGGCGGTCTTCGCGCTCGGTTCGGGGGGACTGTCGACCAACACGGCAGTTAGGTTAGCCTAACTCGCGCGGTGCTTCGATCGGCGGTCGCGGTGGCCGGGCCCGATGAGGCCTTGAGTGGCTCTGAGAGTGGCTTACGCGCCTCTCAAAGCCCCAGCCGGGCCAGCGCCTTGCCTCCGTCCAGCTCGCACGCCGCGTCGCCGCCCGCCGTCCAGGCCGCGGCGCACAGCGCCCTCAGCCCGTCCATGGGCTCGCCCTCACCGTCCAGTTCCAGCCTCTCGCTGCCGGCCGTGGCCGTGTAACCCCCGCACCGGAAGCCGTCACCCGCCTCGACCACCTCGGGCTGCCCCGTCAGCATCCCGCGCAGATCGGCGTCGACAAAGGTCGGCCGGTGCTGCGGCGGCGCGGCGAGGAGCTGCGCACCGTCGGTCACGCCGGTGAGCACGAGCAACGAGTCCACCTCGCCGTTGAACGCCCCCTCGATGTCCGTGTCGAGCCGGTCCCCGACGACCAGCGGCCGCTTCGCGCCGGTCCGCAGGATCGTCTCGCGGTGCATCGGCGGCAGCGGCTTGCCCGCCACCTGCGGCTCGGCACCCGTGGCGATCCGTACGACCTCCACGGCCGCCCCGTTGCCCGGAGCGATGCCGCGCGCGCCGGGAATCGTCAGGTCGGTGTTGGACGCGAACCACGGCACCCCGCGCGCGATGGCGTAACAGGCCTCCGCGAAGCGCCCCCACGGCAGGTCGGGGCCGCCGAATCCCTGGACGACGGCCGCCGGGTCGTCGTCGGCCGACTCCACCGGCTCAAGACCGCGCTCGCGCAGCGCGACCCGCAGTCCCTCCCCGCCGATCACCAGCACGCGCGCGCCCTGCGGCAGCTGCTCGCTGATCAGCCGGGCCACGGCCTGGGCCGAGGTGATGACGTCCGACGCCTCGGTCTCCATGCCCAGCTCCGTGAGGTGCTCCGCCACGGAGTCGGGCGTGCGCAGCGCGTTGTTCGTGACGTACGCGAGGCGCATCCCGCCCGTGTGGGCCGTGCCGAGCGACTCGACCGCGTGCGCGATCGCGCTGCCGCCCGCGTACACCACGCCGTCCAGGTCGAGCAGCGCCGTGTCGTACGCCTCGCTCAGGGCCCTGTCACTGCCCTCGGGCCGCGTCCTCGCGGTCTGGCTCATTACGCATCGCTCCTCGTTCGGTCTCTTTCCCCCGATCATCGCTCATGGCACTGACACACTTACGATGCATCAATGAACACGGCAGGTACCGCGGACGTACCGGCACGCATGGGCCTTGACCTCACCCCGTTCCGGGGCCTGCGCTACGACCCCGACCGGGTCGGCAGCCTGTCCGCCGTCACATCCCCGCCGTACGACGTGGTCGTACGGCCCGACGGCCTGCACCATCTGGAGTCGGCGGACCCGCACAACATCGTCCGTCTGATCCTGCCGCAGGCCCCCACACCCGGCATCCGCAACGAACAGGCGGCTGACACCCTGCACAGCTGGGTGTCCGAGGGCGTCCTGAGAACCGACGTCCGGCCGGCCCTGTACGTCTACGAGCAGCGGGACGACGAGGGCGTGTTCCAGCGGGGCATCATCGGGGCCCTGCGCCTGTCGGAGCCGTCGGAGGGCGTGGTGCTGCCGCACGAGGACGTCATGCCGCACGTCGTCGCGGACCGCGCGGCCCTGATGCGGGCCACCTCCGCGAACCTCGAACCCCTGTTGCTGACCTACCGGGGCGACGGCGCGGTCTCCGGTACGACGGCCGTCATCGAGCGCACCGCGAAACTCCCGCCCCTGTTGTCCACCACCACGGAGGACGGCTTCAGCCATCGTCTGTGGGACGTCACCCATGAGGCCGACCTCGCCGAGGTCCACACGGACCTGGCCGGCCGCCAGGCGCTCATCGCGGACGGCCACCACCGCTGGGCGACCTATCTGCGCGTACAGGGGGAGCACCCTTCCCCCAGCCCCTGGGACTACGGTCTCGTGCTCCTGGTGGACACCGTGCGCCACCCCCTCCGCGTCCGCGCGATCCACCGTCTCCTGCACCGTCTCCCGGTGCCCGAGGCCCTCGCGGCCCTGGACGGCTCCTTCCGCGTACGCCACGTCGAAGGCCCCCTCTCCGCGGCTCTGTCGGCCCTCTCCGTAGCGACCTCCGAGGGAAATGCCTTCCTCCTTGCGGGCGACGGCACCTTCCACCTGGTCGACCGCCCGTCCCCCGACCTCCTCGCCCGTACGATCCCGCCGGACCCGCCGGAGGCCTGGCGCACCCTCGACGCGACGGTCCTGCACGCCACGCTCCTCGACCATGTCTGGCGGATCCCGGACGTCCCGGAGCACATCGCGTACATCCATGACACGGCCGCCACGGTCGCCAAGGCGGAGCGCGACGGCGGCACGGCCGTCCTGATGCACCCGGTCCGCGAGGAGGTCGTACGCGATCTGGCGAGCCAGGGCGTCACGATGCCCCGCAAGTCGACGTCCTTCGGCCCGAAGCCGGCCTCGGGCCTGGTACTGCGCGCACTCCTCTGACACGGCCCGCGGAAACACGAACGGGCGGGACTCCCCTCATCAGGGAATCCCGCCCGCGCGTTCCTACGTATCGACCTCAGTCCGTCCGGTCGCCCTTGGCCTTGTCGCCCGCATCCGGGCTGTCGTCGACCTCGACGATCTCGACGCCTTCGCCCGCCGACGCCTCGGAGGTCACGACCTCCGGAGCGCTGTCGTCATCACCCTCGACATCGTCATCAATGTCGTCATCGATGTCGCTGTCGATGTCCTGCGCTTCTACGACTTCGACTCCGACCTCGGCTTCGTTCTCGGCCTCGTTCTCATCCTCGACGAGCGCGTCCACGAACTCGACGCCGTCGAGTTCCGCGAGGCGGTCCGAGGCATCCGTGCTGCCGTCCTTGTCGGACTCGACGGCCTTGGCGAACCACTCACGGGCCTCGCCCTCACGTCCGGCCGCAAGGAGCGCGTCGGCGTACGCGTAGCGCAGCCGCGCGGTCCAGGGCTGGACGGAGTTGGAGGCCAGCTCGGGGCTCTGCAGCGTGACGATGGCCGCGTCGAGCTGGTCCATGTCCCGCCGCGCGCCGGCCGCCACGAGCCGCATCTCGACCTGGCCGGGCTTGTCGAGCTTCTGCACCTCGGGGGCCCCGGCCATGTCGAGCGCCTTCTCGGGACGCCCCAGGCCGCGCTCGCAGTCGGCCATGACGGGCCACAGGTCGACGTTGCCGGTCATGCGCCGCGCGGCCCTGAACTCGGCGAGCGCCTCGCTGTACTTCTGGTTCGCGTACGCGGCGAAGCCGGCCGCCTCCCGCACGGCAGCGACGCGCGAAGCGAGCCGCAGCGCGATCCTGGAGTAGCCGTACGCACCCTCGGGGTCCTCGTCGATGAGCCGGGCCACCATGACCAGGTTCCTGGAGACGTCGTCGGCAAGTCCCTTGGGCAGGCTCATGAGCTCCTGCCGCACGTCCTTGTCGATCTCCTCGCCCGTGACGTCGTCAGGGATCGGCAGCCGCTTGATCGGCTCGCGATCGCGGTCCCGCTCGTCGCGGAAGCGGCCACCGCCGCCACTGCGGTCGCCACCACGGTCGTCGCGCCCACGGAAGCCACCGCCGGGGCGGCCACGGCTGTCGTCGCGGCGGGGTCCACCGCGGCCTCGGTCGTCGCGCCCGCCTCGGTCGTCGCGCCCACGGAAGCCGCCGCGGTCGCCTCCACCGCGATTGTCGTCGCGGTTGAAGCCGCCACGGTCGCCACCGCCGCGATTGTCGTCACGCCGGAAGGCCGGGCGATCGCCGCCACCACGGTTGTCGTCACGCCGGAAGGCCGGGCGATCACCGCCACCACGGCTGTCGTCACGCCGGTCGTCGCGTCGGAACGGCGGACGGTCGTTGTCGCGGCGCGGAGCGCCACGCTCGTCGTCACGACGGAACGGCGGACGGTCGCCGCCGCTGCGGCTGTCGTCACGCCGGAAACCGCCACGGTCACCGCCACCGCGGTTGTCATCACGACGGTCGTCACGACGGAAGGCCGGGCGGTCGTTGTCACGGCGCGGGGCCCCACGCTCGTCGTCACGACGGAACGGCGGACGGTCGCCACCACCACGGTTGTCGTCACGCCGATCGTCGCGCCCACGGAATCCACCGCGATCGCCGCCACCGCGGTTGTCATCACGACGGTCGTCACGACGGAAGGCCGGGCGGTCGTTGTCACGGCGCGGAGCACCGCGGTCGTCGTCACGGCGGAACGCCGGACGCTCACTGCCACCACGGTTGTCGTCACGCCGGAAACCGCCGCGGTCACCGCCACCACTGCGGTCGTCGCGCCCACGGAATCCACCGCGGTCGCCGCCGCCGCTGCTACCGCCACGGTTGTCATCGCGACGGAAACCGCCACGGTCACCGCCGCCACCGCGGTTGTCATCACGGCGGTCGTCCCGACGGAAGGGCGGACGGTCGTTGTCACGGCGCGGAGCACCACGCTCGTCGTCACGACGGAACGGCGGACGGTCGCCACCACCACGGTTGTCGTCACGCCGGAAACCGCCACGGTCACCGCCACCACCACGGTTGTCATCGCGGCGGTCGTCACGCCGGAAGGCCGGGCGGTCACCGTCACGCCGCGGGGCACCGCGGTCACGGTCGTCACGGCTCGGCCCACTGGGCCGGTCGTCACGACGGAACGGGGGACGGCTCCCTCCACTGCGGTTGTCGTCACGTCGGAATCCACCGCGGTCGCCGCCGCCGCTGCTACCGCCACGGTTGTCGTCACGCCGGAAACCGCCTCGGTCACCGCCGCCACCACGGTTGTCGTCACGGCGGTCGTCGCGCCGGAACGGCGGACGGTCGTTGTCACGGCGCGGAGCGCCACGCTCGTCGTCACGACGGAACGGCGGACGGGCACCACCACCACGGTTGTCGTCACGCCTGCCGGCCCCGCCGCGGTCGTTGTCACGGCTCGGGCCTCCGCGGTAGCCGCCGCGGTCACCACTGTCCCGGCGTCGCTGATCGCGCTCCGGTCGCTCGTCGGGAGAGTTGGTGGACATGGGTGACTCCTGTCATCGGTACCGCAAGTCATTCTCGCGCAGCCGGGTACCCGGCGCGCTTCGGGAAAACAAAAAAGGACCTCTGGTCCCAGCGATTCGCTGGGACCAGAGGTCCTCAAAGATTGTTCGGCGGCGTCCTACTCTCCCACAGGGTCCCCCCTGCAGTACCATCGGCGCTGTAAGGCTTAGCTTCCGGGTTCGGAATGTAACCGGGCGT